>CAMLRG010000113.1 GCA_946482335.1 uncultured Duganella sp.
AGCCATTGCCCTGCCAGACGCGGTCTTCCTGCACCAGCACTTCGTCTTCCATCAATTCTTCGATCATTGCGGCTCCAGTGTTAGCTTGCTGAAAATACTGTAATTATATACAGTTATTTATTTCAGGCAAGGTAATTGCGCCGCTCGATTTAATCCCGGCCCAGGGCCCACTGCCCCGCTCCGCCGAGTGCAGCCGACAGCACGACCAGCAACAGGAACAGGCCATGCAAATTGCCCAGGATCGGTGCGCCGTGCATCCAGCCAAGCACCAGCGGGTAGGCGACCACCAAGGTCAACACGGCGCTGGCGGCGGGCATCAGCAGGCCCAGCACGATAAGCGCGCCGCACAGCATTTCAGTCAGGTGCAAGGCCCAATGGCCGGCACCACCAAGCGTCGATGGGAATGCGGAATGGCGGATCGCCTCGAAGCCCGACAGGATCGCCATGCAGCCAATGGAAAGGCGCAGGAAAAAGCGGGATGCATCGAGACGCGATTTGGAAACTGCCATGAAAATCTCTTGGATGGGTTGATCGAGTGACGCATTGTATATTTCGCCAGCACAATTCGGGCGAATGGCAGCAGCAGTAGAAAACCGTACTGTCCAACCTCAAATCGAAGTGCCGCCCCATGCCGCAAAGTCGAAGCAAGCCAGCGAGGAGAGGCTGGCGCCGACGTACGCCGGAAGATCGGGCTGACGGCCATCGACACGATCGGCAGGCTGTTCGGACTTTACCGATCGATAAAACAAAAAGCCCCGAACTGGTCGGGGCTTTTTGTTTGAATCTGGCGGAGGCGGTGGGATTCGAACCCACGATACAGGTTTTGCCCGTATGCTTCCTTAGCAGGGAAGTGCCTTCGGCCACTCGGCCACGCCTCCTCGTTGAACTGTTACTGCGTCAACGCGACCGCAATATTAAAGACCGTGACCGCTTTGGTCAAGGTAAATACGGCAGTTTTTTTGGAAATATTTACTCTTTGTCCAGCTCGAATGCCTTGTGCAGCGCACGCACTGCCAGCTCCATGTATTTCTCGTCGATCAGAACGGAAATCTTGATCTCGGAGGTGGAGATCATCATGATGTTGATGCCCTCTTCCGCCAGGGTCTGGAACATCTTCGATGCCACGCCCACGTGCGAGCGCATGCCCACGCCGACCACGGAAATCTTGGACACCTTGGCGTCGCCCACCAGGGTGTGGTGGCCGATCTCGCCCTTCTCGTTGTGCAACACGTCCATCGCCTTCTGGTAGTCGTTGCGCGACACGGTGAAGGTGAAGTCGGTCTTGCCGTCGACTGCCTGGTTCTGGATGATCATGTCGACTTCGACATTGGCTTCGGCCACCGGGCCCAGGATGTGGTAAGCGATGCCTGGACGGTCTGGCACGCCCAGCACGGTGATTTTGGCTTCGTCGCGGTTGAAGGCGATGCCGGAGATGACTGCTTGTTCCATATGTTGGTCTTCCTCAAACGAAATCAGGGTGCCCGAGTTGGCTTCTTCTTCCAGATCCATCAGCGGATCGGTCAGCGAGGACAGCACGCGGGTCGGTACGCGGTAGTTGCCGGCGAATTCCACCGAGCGGGTTTGCAGCACTTTGGAGCCCAGCGAAGCCAGTTCCAGCATCTCTTCAAACGTGATCGCTTTCAGGCGGCGCGCTTCGGACACCACGCGCGGGTCGGTGGTGTAGACGCCGTCCACGTCGGTGTAGATCAGGCATTCGTCGGCTTTCAGCGCGGCGGCAATCGCCACTGCCGAAGTATCCGAACCGCCGCGGCCCAGGGTGGCGATGTTGTCGTTCTCGTCCACGCCCTGGAAGCCGGTGATGATCACGATGCGGCCCTTGTCCAGGTCTTCGCGCACGCGGCCGTCTTCGATCGACTGGATGCGGGCTTTGGTGAAGGCGGAGTCGGTCTTAATCGCTACTTGCCAGCCGGTGTAGGAAATGGCGTCCTTGCCGATGGCTTGCAGCGCCATCGACAGCAGGCCCACGGACACTTGCTCGCCGGTGGAGGCGATCATGTCCAGTTCACGTGGGTCTGGCGGGTTCTGGATTTCCTTGGCCAGGGCAATCAGGCGGTTGGTTTCGCCGGACATTGCCGACGGGACCACGACCACCTGGTGTCCCGCGTCGTGCCATTTGGCGACGCGACGCGCGACGTTCTTGATGCGTTCCGTCGAGCCCATCGACGTACCGCCGTATTTGTGAACGATTAAAGCCATGCTGATTTTTCCGCACTGATGTGATAAAGGGAGCCCTTTACTCTACATGCTGCGATGCAAAATCTCAAGTCAAAAAGCTCATACCCTCATACCTAATTGGCATAAGTTCATACGTATAGACAAGTGTCGGCAAAAATTATTTGGTTTCCCAGCGAAACACCAAACGATGCTCTGGACCAGTGCTCAGTTTGTGGCAATCCATGCCGATACCGGCGGCGTAAAGAATTTGGCCGGGAATGCCGACCATGGGCAGCCGTTCGCGCTCCCAGGCCGGGATGCCGAGGCTCTGGTAATGCTGCTTCAGGGTGCGCGTGGGGCGGTTGCGGGCGGGCTTGAGCTTAGCGCCACCCTTGCGCAATTCGATCGTCAGCATTTGCCGGCGCAGCCAGTCGGGGTCCAGGCCCAGCGGGGCCAGCTCGAAGTGCAGCGTGCCGCCGTATTCGGGGAAGTCGATGGCGGTTTCGCCATTCCAGCGGAAGTGGCGCTGGCCCTCCTCCGCTTCGGGCTTGCGCGGCACCAGGTACAGGCGGTCGCGGTGGCGGCGCACTTCGCAGTCGGGATGGGTGACCTTGAGGTTGGCGTCGTCGCGGGCGGTCAGGGCTTGTTCCTGCATTTCGGCCAGCCAGCTGGCCGATGGCAGGCGGATGCCGCGCTCGGTGAACCAGTGGCGCAGCAGGTTGGCCACGCGCTCGGGGCTCAGCATGCGCAGCCGTGCGAGGTTGAGGCTTGCCGCCGGATCCGCACCGGCGCTGGGGCCGTCGCCATGGGCCAGGCAGGCGCGCAAGTCTTCGGCCGCCTGCTCCGTCAGCAGGCGCTGCGCGGCCTGGGCGTGGCGCGCGCTGCGGGCAAAGCGCTCCTGGTAGCCGGGAAAGGCTTGCGCCAGCCGTGGCATGACTTCGTGGCGCAGGGCGTTGCGGGCGTAGCGGGTGTCGGCGTTGGATTCGTCTTCGATGTGGGCGATGGCGTGCTCGCGCACGTATTCCTCGAGCTGGGCACGGCTGGCTTGCAGCAGCGGGCGGGCCAGCAGCACGTCCGGCGTGCCGAGCAGGGTCGGGGCGCGGTTGGCGGCGTCCATGCCGGACAGGCCGGCCGGGCCGGCGCCGCGCAGCAGCTGCAGCAGGATGGTTTCGGCCTGGTCGTCCAGGTGATGGGCGGTCAGTAGGAGGTGCACGCCGTGCTCCTGGCATAAGGCGCCGAGGGCGGCGTAGCGGGCTTTGCGGGCCGAGGCTTCGCTGCGGTCGCCGAGCGTGACGCGGCGGCTGGCGAAGGGGATGCCGAGGCGCTCGCATTCGGCGCGGCAGTGGGCTTCCCAGGCGTCGGCGTTGGGGCTCAGGCCGTGGTGGATGTGGAAGGCGTGGAGCTTGCGGCCGGTGTTGGCGGCGAGGTGCAGCAGGACGGTGCTGTCCAGGCCTCCGCTATAGGCGATGGCGAGGGGGCCGGGGGGGAGGTGCTGGAGGAGCATGCATTTAAAAACCGGTAAACCGGGGTCAGACCCGAAGGGTCAGACCCCTTTACGCGGCGGCCGCTTTACCGGTTTCACTCGGAAGCAGTAGTCTCTTTGAACTTGCCGTAGCCCATCAGCTTTTCGTGCCGCGCCGCCAGCAGGTCCTTGGTCTTCACACCCTGGAACTGGCGCAGCGAATCGGCCAGCGCGCGCTTCAGCAGCTTGGCCATTTCCTTCGGGTCGCGGTGCGCGCCGCCCAGCGGCTCGTTGACGATCTTGTCCACCAGCCCGATCGCTTTCAGGCGGTGCGCGGTCAGGCCCAGCGCTTCCGCCGCATCCGAAGCGCGCTCGGAAGTCTTCCACAGGATCGAGGCGCAGCCTTCCGGCGAAATCACCGAGTAGGTCGCATATTGCAGCATCAGCACCGAGTCGCCCACGGCAATCGCCAGCGCGCCGCCGGAGCCGCCTTCGCCGATGATGGTGGCGATCAGCGGCACTTTCAGTTCCGCCATCACGTACAGGTTATGGCCGATCGCTTCCGACTGGCCGCGCTCTTCCGCGTCGATGCCGGGGAATGCGCCAGGGGTGTCGACGAAGGTGAAGATCGGGAGGTTGAATTTCTCGGCCAGCTTCATCAGGCGCATGGCCTTGCGGTAGCCTTCGGGCTTCGGCATGCCGAAGTTGCGCATCGCGCGTTCTTTGGTGTCGCGGCCCTTCTGGTGGCCGATCACCATGCAAGGCTGGCCGTTGAAGCGGGCAAAGCCGCCCACGATGGACTGGTCGTCCGCATAAGTGCGGTCGCCGTGCAGTTCGTGGAAGTCGGTGAAGATTTCGTTCACGTAGTCCATGGTGTATGGACGTTGTGGGTGGCGGGCGATCTGGGAAACTTGCCAAGGAGTCAACTTGGCGTAAATATCTTTGGTCAGCTGCTGGCTCTTTTTGGCCAGGCGGTCGATTTCTTCGGAAATATCGACTGCCGAATCGTCCTGTACGAACCGCAGCTCTTCGATCTTGGAATCCAGTTCGGCGATCGGTTGCTCAAAATTGAGGAAAGTCGTTTTAATCATTGTACCTCCAGTGTTTATGCACCTGCGTCACCCCTGCTTCTGGCTGGGCGGCGGTGAGAATTTGCGCTATTTTACCGGAACCGGGTCCAGGCTACGCCATAAATACCAGGTGGCGACCGTGCGGAAGGGTTCCCAGTTGGCCGACACTTCGCGCGCATCGCTGCGCGACACGGGCTCCCCGGAAAAATAATTCTGGCTGATCCCACTGATCAGCCGGCTGTCGTCGAGCGGCAGCACGTTGGGTCGGAGCAGATTAAATATCAAAAACATCTCCGCTGTCCAGCGTGTAATGCCGCGGATCTGGACCAGTTCAGCGATGACCGCTTCATCGTCCATCTGCGCCCACTGGGCGGTATGGACCTTCTTGGTCTTGAAATGGTCGGCCAAGTCCAGGATGTATTCGGCCTTGCGCTTGGACAGGCCGCAACCCGCCAGCGCGGCGGCGCCGGCCTTGTGCACGGCGGCCGGGGTGAACTTGGGACAGGTTTCCAGCAGCTTGGCCCAGGCCGCGTTGGCCACCTGGGTCGTCACTTGCTGGTTGACGATGGCGCGCGCCAGGGTGATGAACGGGTCGTCGTGGCCAACCAGGTGCAAATCGCCGAACTGGGGGATCAGGCGGTTCATGATGCGGTCGCGCTTCATGAGCTCTGCCTTGGCTTCTTCCCAATACGGCGGCACCGGGGCCGGTTCCCCGTTCTCCCTGGTCAGGACCATTATGCGCGGCGCCAGTTGGTGGTGCCGTCAGGCTTGTCTTCGAGGACGATGCCGGCCACCAGCAAGTCGGCGCGCACCTTGTCGGCGGTGGCGAAATCGCGCGCCTTCTTGGCCGCAGCGCGGCTGGCGATGGCCGCTTCGATCGCCGCTTCGTCCATGCCCTCGCCTGCCGCGCCTTGCGGGGCGGCTTTGCGGAACTCTTCCGGGCTGCGCTCCAGCAGGCCGAGGATGCCAGCCAGGCCTTTCATCTGGCGCACGGCGGCGGGCGACTTGGTCTTGTTGATTTCCGACGCCAGGTCGAACAGCACCGATACCGCGACCGGGGTGTTGAAGTCGTCGTCCATCGCCTCGGCGAAGCGCTTGGCGTTCTCCTCATTCCAGTCCAGCGGCTGGCCGTCGCCCTGCACGCCGTCCAGCGCGGTGTACAGGCGGGTCAGCGCGCCGCGCGCATCTTCCAGGTGCACGTCGGAATAGTTCAGCGGGCTGCGGTAATGCGTGCGGACGATGAAAAAACGCACCACTTCCGCGTCGAAGGCTTTCAGCACTTCGCGGATCGTGAAGAAATTGCCCAGCGATTTGGACATCTTCTCGCCGTCCACGCGCACGAAGCCGTTATGGACCCAGTAATTGGCCAGCGTCTTGCCGGAAGCGCCTTCGGACTGGGCGATTTCATTTTCGTGGTGCGGGAATTGCAGATCCTGCCCGCCGCCGTGGATGTCGAAGGTTTCGCCCAGCAGGGAGCACGACATCGCCGAGCACTCGATATGCCAGCCCGGACGGCCTTTGCCCCACTTGGAATCCCATTTCACTTCTTCCGGCTCGGATTCCTTGGCGGCCTTCCACAGCACGAAGTCCAGCGGATCGCGCTTGCCGGTATTGACGTCCACCCGCTCGCCCGCGCGCAGGTCGTCCAGCGACTTGCCCGACAGCTTGCCGTAGCCCTCGAACTGGCGCACGGCGTAGTTGACGTCGCCATCGGCGGCCTTATAGGCCAGGTCCTTGGCTTCCAGCTTCTCGATAATGCCCAGCATCTGCGGCACGTACTGGGTCGCACGCGGCACGTCGGTCGGCTCCAGGATGCCCAGCGCGGCGCAATCCTCGTCCATGAACTTGATGAAGCGGCTGGTCAGCTGGCCAATGGTTTCGCCATTTTCGACCGCCCGCTTGATGATCTTGTCGTCGATGTCGGTGATGTTGCGCGCATAGCGCACGTCGTAGCCCGATGCCTTCAGCCAGCGGTAGATGACGTCGAACGCCATCAGCATGCGGCCGTGGCCCACGTGGCAATAGTCGTACACGGTCATGCCACAGACATACATCCGGACCTTGCCCGCCTCAATGGGTTTGAACGACTGTTTTTCGCGCGCCAGCGTGTTGTAGATCTTTAAAATGCTCATCGGACTAGAAGTAAACGGGCCACGGGCGCGAAACACCTGGGGCGTCGCACCGGAAAGCACGGTATGTTACAGGGGGATTTGGGTACCCTTTGTTATAGTTCTACTTTGTTAGAATGGAACGTCTGCCGAAGTATAGCACTGAAAAATTCGCACACGCGAGCATCAAGTCTTATAAAGGAAACAAGAATGCAGAAGAAATGGATTGCCCTGCTGGCCGGCCTGCTGATTGGCACCGCCGCGGCAGCCGCAGACAACCCGCAAGTGTCGCTGAAGACCACGCTGGGCGAGATCATCGTCGAACTGGACCAGGAAAAAGCCCCTATCTCCACCGCCAATTTCCTCGCCTACGTGAAAAGCGGCTTCTATAAGGACACCATTTTCCACCGCGTGATCAACGGCTTCATGGTGCAAGGCGGCGGCTACACGGCCGACCTCAAATCCAAGCAGGGGCTGCGCCCCACCATTAAGAGCGAAGCCAAGAACGGCCTGTCCAACAAGGCTTACACCATTGCCATGGCGCGCCACGGCGACCCGAATTCCGGCCAGTCGCAATGGTTCATCAACGTGGTGGACAATCCCGGCCTCGACTATCCGCTGCCCGACGGCCACGGCTACGCCGTGTTCGGCCGCGTGATCCAGGGCACGGAAACGGTCGACAAGATCAAGGTGCTGCTGGTGGACGACAAGCCGGGCTTCCAGAACATTCCCGTGCACCCGGTCGTGGTCAAATCGGCCACCATCCTGAAGACCCGCATCGTACCGAAGGAGCCGGAGCCCGTAGCACCAGCCCCGGCACCGGTCGAGCCGGCCCCTGTCGAACCAGCGCCGGCAACGCCGCCGGCCGAGCCGGCCCCTGCCCCGCAGCCGGAGCCAACCCGTTAAGGCGTGTGTTACACTCGCGCCCTTTTCCTGGAATTCCATACAAGGACAACAACATGACCACCATTACCATCCACACCAACAAAGGCAAGATCGTCGCTCAACTGGACGCCGAGAAAGCGCCGAAGACCGTCGAGAACTTCCTGCACTACGTGAACGCAGGCCACTACAGCAACACCATCTTCCACCGCGTGATCGATGGCTTCATGATCCAGGGCGGCGGTTTCGAGCCAGGCATGAAGCAGAAGCCGACCGACCAGACCGTGGAAAACGAAGCCAAGAACGGCCTGAAGAACGAGCCATACACCCTGGCCATGGCGCGTACTTCCGCTCCGCACTCCGCTTCCGCGCAATTCTTCATCAACGTGAAGAACAACTCCTTCCTGGACTACCCAGGCCAGGATGGCTGGGGCTACGCCGTGTTCGGCAAAGTCACCGAAGGCACCGAAGTCGTGGACGAGATCAAGAAGGTCAAGACCACCCGTTCCGGCATGTTCGCCGACGTGCCGGCCGAAGACATCATCATCGAAAAGATCGAAGCGGCCTGATTTGATCCTCTTCGTCTCCGACCTGCATTTGCAGCCGGCGCGGCCGGTGCTGACGGAAGCCTTCCTGCGCTTCCTCGACCGGCATGCGCTTGGCGCAAAGCAGCTCTACCTGCTGGGCGATATCTTCGAGTATTGGGCGGGCGACGACGACCTGCCGGAGCCTTTCCACCAGCAGATCGTGTCCGCGCTGCGCCGCGTCAGCGACGCGGGCGTGCAGCTGTTCTGGATCGCGGGCAACCGCGACTTCCTGGTCGGCGAGCAATTCGCCGCCGCGGCCGGCCTGACGCTGCTGCCGGAAACCTGGGTCATCGAAGCCGGCGGCCAGCGCATCGTGCTGTTGCATGGCGACGCCCAGTGCACTCAGGACGTCAAGTACATGGCCTTCCGCGCGCAAGTGCGCCAGCCCGCATGGCAGCAGCAATTCCTGTCCATGCCGCTGGTCCAGCGCAAGCAGATCATTGCCGGCCTGCGCGAGCAAAGCAAACAGGGCCACGCCGAAAAATCCTACGAGATCATGGACGTGACGCCGCAAGCGATCGCCGACGTATTCGACCAGACCGGCACCACCGTCATGATCCACGGCCACACCCACCGCCCCGCCCTGCACGAAGTGGCAGGCACCCGCCGTTACGTACTGCCCGACTGGGAGCCCGAATCCACGCCCCCGCGCGGCGGCTGGATCGCCATCGCCGACGACGGCACCATCACCCGCCACACGCTCGACGGCTCGCCTGCCTGACCGTCAGCTTGACGCAATGCGACGTTTGTCACATACTGACACCATTCGTCACATATGCCGCGTCCATCATGATCATCCCATCCACCCCCGAGCTGTGCGTCCTGAAGGCGCTCTGGCGCCAGGCGCCCCTGAGCGCGCGTGAAATCCACGAAGCCGTTGAGGGCGAACTGGCATGGTCTTTCTCGTCCACCCGCAAGACGGTCGAGCGCATGATGGAAAAGCAGATGGTGGCGCAACACGTGCGCCACGGCGTGCAAGTCTACGAAGCCATGCTGGACAAGGTCGAAACGCTGGCCGCCTACGCCCACGATTTCGGTACGCGCATCATGGAGCTCGATACGCCGCTGCCGGTGAATATGTTCGCCGGCAGTAAGCTGGTGGATGCCAGCGAACTGGCGCAGCTCGAACAGATGCTGTCCGACTGGCCCGACGAGGACACGGCAAAGTGAGCGGCGCCGACTTATTGTTGATGCGCTTCCTGCTGGCGAGCCTTGGCTGCTTCGCCGCCGGCTTCAGTGTATGGGCCTTGAGCGCCCTGCTGCGCCGCTTCCTGCCTGCCTTGGCAGCGCAGCGCTCCCTGTGGCTGCTGGGCCAGCTCACCGTACTCGCGACGTTCGCCTTGATGCTGCTGCCGCATGCCGAACGTGTGCGCCTGATCCCGCCACTGGAAGCGGCCACCGAAACGGTGACGCAGTACATCGCACCGCCGAAGGCGTCCGCCCTGCCCAACGCAACGGCGGCGGAGGCCCGCGACGCGGACGACGGGGCCGGCGCGCGCGTATGGCTGCTGCATGGCGCGCAGCTGTGGCTGGGAATCTACCTGTCTGGCCTGGTCTGGTCGATCGCCAGCCTGTGGCGTGCGCAACGCATGCTGGACCGCCTGGCCAGGACCGGCTCGCCAACCGGCGATGCGGCCGCGCCCGGCGTGCAAGAATTGACCGGCTCCACGGCGGTGATCGAAGTCGATGCGCCGATTTCGCCGATGCTGCTCGGCTTGCGCAAGCCGCGCCTGTTGTTGCCGCGCCACCTGGGCGGCTTCGACGCGCTGCAGCGCGAATTGATCGTCGCGCATGAAATGACCCACTTGCGCCGCCACGACCTGCAATGGATGGCAGCCGGCGTGCTGCTGCAAACGCTGTTGTGGTTCAACCCCTTCATGCGCCTGTTGCGCGCCAACCTGACCTGGGCGCAGGAACTGGGCTGCGACCGCGACGTCCTGAGCGGCCGCCCGGCATCGCAGCGCAAGGCCTATGCCGCCGCGCTGGTGGCGCAACTCAAGCTGCAGCGTCTCACGCCGCAAGGTGCGCTTGCCTTCGGCAGCATCGACGCCAATACGCTGACCGAGCGGGTGTCCCTGATCCGCGCGCCCGGCAATTCGCGGCGCGCGATGTGGGGCCGCGCCGCGACCATCGGCGCCCTGGCAGCCATCGCCGGCGCCAACTTCGCCCTGCAGCCCGCGCTGGCCTGGAGTGTCTCGCCCAGCGCGCAAGCCAACGCCGCCCTGGATTGCACCATTTTCCTGGACGCCGACAGCGGCAAGGCCCTGCTGCGCAAGGGCGACTGCGCCACGCGCATCACGCCGGTATCGACCTTCAACATCGCCGTCAGCCTGATGGGCTACGACAGCGGTTTCCTGAAAGACCAGCACCAGCCGGTCCTGCCTTACCGCGCCAGCTACCAGGCCTGGAATCCCGATTGGCGCCGCGACCTGGACCCGAGCCAGTGGATCAGCTTCTCGGCCGCCTGGTACGCGCAGCAAGTCACGCGCCACATCGGGCACGAACGTTTCGACCGTTACATCCAGGACTTCGGCTACGGCAACCGCAATATTGCAGGTGACGCCGGCAAGGACAATGGCCTGACCTGGTCCTGGATCGGCTCCTCGCTGCAAATCTCCGCCGACGAACAGGTGGCATTCCTGCGCCGCCTGGTGCGGCACGAATTGCACGTCTCGCCGCACGCCATCGAACAGACGACACGCCTGCTGAAAGCGAAGGATCTGCCTGATGGCTGGCAAGCCTACGGCAAGACCGGCACCGGCGCGCCCGTCGGCCCGGACGGCAAGGACGATTACACCCGCTCCTACGGCTGGTTCGTCGGCTGGGCCACCAATGGCGAACGCACCATCGTGTTCGCCCGCCTGAAACAGGATGAAAATCTGACCGAAGGCGCGGCCGGGCCGCGTACCAAGGCAGCCTTCCTGCGCGACCTTCCCGCGCAGCTCAGCAAACTCTGACCGGGATTGAAAATGAAAACGAGAATCATCGCCCTGCTCGCAGGGCTGGCCCTCCCTTTGCACGCGCATTCCGCGCAACACTGCCTCGCCATGGCCGATGCCGCCACCGGCAAGTGGCTGGTGCATGAAGGCGTATGCGACCAGCGCATGCCGCCGATGTCCACCTTCAAGCTGCCGATTGCCTTGATGGCTTACGATGCCGGCGTGCTGCGCGACGAGCACGTTCCGGTACTGCCCTTCAAGGAGGGCTACGTCGACTGGCGTCCCGTGTGGCGCCAGCCGCACGACCCGAGCTCCTGGATGAAGGAATCGGTGGTCTGGTATTCGCAGCAGGTCACGCAGCAACTGGGCGGGCAGCGTTTCGCCGCTTACGTCAAGCGCTTCGGCTATGGCAACGCCGATGTGAGCGGCGACCCGGGCAAGGATAACGGCCTGACCGCATCGTGGCTCGGCTCATCGCTGCGCATTTCACCTGACGAACAGGTTGCCTTCCTGCGCCGGATGGTCAACCGCGAACTGGGCCTGTCCGCGGCAGCCTACGCGCATAGCGCCGCGCTGGCCAGGGTGGACACGCCACTCGACGGCTGGCAGGTGCACGGCAAGACGGGCAGCGGTTCGGCCGGCCCGGGCCAGTCGCTGGGCTGGTACGTTGGCTGGATCAGCAAAGGACCGCGCACCATCGTGTTCGCGCAAATGTCGCTCAGCCCGCGCGACCCGGCCGCTCCGCCGTCCGGCCTGCGCCTGCGCGACGCATTCCTCAATGCCCTCCCGGCCCGCTTGCGCGCCCTGCCTTAATTGCCGCTCAGGGACCAGCTCATTTCCACGTTCACGGTCCGCTCCGCGGTGCCGAAGATCGCGGACTGCACCGGGACCTTGAGCGTGGTGCGCGCCTTGCCCGAGCGCGGGGCGCCAAGCAACTGCTTGTTGATCCAGGCCCAGGCTTCGGCATTCGGCGCGATATCCAGGTTCTTGTTTTCCATGTAGACGACGCCGGAACGGGTATGTTGCGCCATGCCCTTCACCACCGGCAGCATGGACCTCACGAAGATCTTGCCGCTTGCCTTGTCCAGCACGAGCTGCGAATTGCACAACATCTGGCGTTCATGCTCGTTGCCGAGGTAATCCGCTTCCGTCTTGTTGGCAAAGGGTTTCGGCCCGCCCACGTCGGCCTGCTGGCCCTTCTCGCCATTGCGCACGCGCGCGCTGAACTCGGGTTTGCATGCCGCCCCTTCCAGCGCTTCGTATTGCAGGAAACTCCCTTCGCTGTCCGGCACCGGCGCCGCTGCACCGGCATTCCACGCAGCCGTCGCCTTGGCCATCTTGTTGGCCAGGCTGGTCATGCATTGGACATTGCCCTTGCACGCATTGGCTTCGGATTCGAAGCCGCGCATCATTTCGGCCTGCTTGTCCGGTGCCGGTGTGCGCGCCTGGGCCGCAGCCAATTGCTGGCTGGTGCGCGCGGCATTCGCACCGTCGTCGAGCAGGTTGACGGGGGTTGTATAGTCCGGGCGCGCCAGCGAATACGCCACGTGCACCACTTCCGACACGGAACTGGCATTCAGGTTGTCGCCTTTCTTCTGGGTCGCGCTGCCGTCGATCTTGACGTCGAGCGTGAAGCGGGCGGGCTGGTTGGCAGCCAAGGCGGGAATACTTGCCAGCACGGCGGCCAGCGTCAGGGCAATCTTGGTCATGATAGCGGTATCGATGATAAAAAATTGTCATTTTAACACTGTCGTGCGGATGATCTAGGTCAAGTATTTCCCAAGCATTTTGCGATTCGCCAAGCGTTTGGTTTTTTTTGATCTGCGTCAATTCAATAAGATGCATCCCAAACATATGATTTGTCCGTCAAACGGCGCAATCCCGTGCCGGACAAACCTGTGAGAAGAAAATGAAACCGACCTTGATGTCCAAAGCCATCGCGGCACTGGTGATCGGCGCCGCCACCCTGGCGCCGGCTTATGCACAACATGGCCAGCATGGCGGCAACAGCACCGCCGTCCAGTACCGCCCCGACGTGACCTACACCTTCCGTACCGATATCGCCGACGGCAAGCTGGTCTTCATCAGCGATTCCGGCGAAACCAAGGGCAAGGCCAACCCGACCCTGCGCGTGCCGGTGGGCGCCGTGGTGCAGATCAACCTGGTCAACGGCGACGGCGCCACCCACGATATCTCCGTGCCGGACTTCAAGGCCAAGTCGAACCAGCTGAAAGACAAGGGCGCCTCCACCGCCATCGTGTTCAAAGCCGACAAGAAAGGCGAATTCACCTATATCTGCACCCTGCCCGGCCACGTGGCGGCAGGCATGATCGGCAAGATCATCGTCGGCGAAGGCGAAGCGAAGCCGGCGGTGAAAGCGGCCGACATCTCGCAAAATCCGATGGCCGTCGGCAGCCCGGTCGGCAAGCGCGGTCCGCAAACCGTCAACGTCAAGCTCGATACCACCGAGATCACCGGCCAGCTGATGGACGGCACCACCTACAAATACTGGACCTTCAACAGCAAAGTCCCCGGCCCCTTCATCCGCGTGCGCGTGGGCGACACCGTCAACGTCGACATGAGCAACGCCAAGGACAGCCAGATGATCCACTCGGTCGACTTCCACGCCGTGACCGGTCCTGGCGGCGGCGCTGCGGTGACCCAGGCGGCCCCGGGCAGCACCAAGAGCTTCACCTTCAAGGCCATCAACCCCGGCCTGTACGTCTACCATTGCGCGACCCCGATGGTGGCCCAGCACATCTCGAACGGGATGTACGGCATGATCCTGGTCGAACCGGAAGGCGGCCTGCCGAAAGTCGACCGTGAGTTCTACGTCATGCAGGGCGAGCTGTACACCGCGCAGAAACATGGCACGCCTGGCGAAGCCGAATTCTCGCTGGACAAGCTGCTGGCCGAGCAGCCGGAACACCTGATGTTCAACGGCACCCATGACGCCCTGACCAAGACCCACCGCATGGAAGCCAAGGTCGGCGAGACCGTCCGCATCTTCTTCGGTGTCGGCGGCCCGAACGCGACTTCCAGCTTCCACGTGATCGGCGAAGTGTTCGACCGCGTGTACAACCTGGGCGACCTGACCTCGCCGCCGCTGCAGAACGTGCAGACCACGACCGTGGCGCCGGGCGGTGCAACGATGGTCGAGTTCAAGACCGAGGTGCCGGGCCGCTTCATCCTGGTCGACCACGCACTGTCGCGGATGGAGAAAGGCCTGGTCGGCTTCCTCTACGTGACGGGCAAGGAGAATCCGGAAATCTTCCGCACCAACAGCAAGCCTGACGGCGACTCGGGACATTAATCCGATAGCGCCCCAACAAAAGACTGGACCCGCAACTGCGGGTCCTTTTGCCATTTCAGGAGAACAAAATGCCAAGCCCAAAAATCGACCCCCGCGAATTCCTCAAGCGGCTGCCCTTGTTCCATGACTTGTCGCCCGAGGAACTGTCGCTGGTGGCGGCCGGCACCACCGAGCACCACATCCCGCGCGGCAGCGCCGTGTTCCAGCGCGGCGATCCATGCGTGGGTTTCCACATGGTGATCTTTGGCCAGGTCAAGCTCAGCTTCCTGTCCGCGCAAGGGAACGAGAAAATCGTCGAAATCATCGGCCCCGGCCACAGCTTCGGCGAAGCGCTGATGTTCATGGAAAAGCCCTATATCGTCACCGCCCACGCCGTCAGCGATTGCATGCTGCTGCACATTTCCAAGAACACCGTATTCGCCGAACTGGCGCGCAATCCGCAATTCGCACGCCGCATGCTGGCCGGCATGAGCCGCCGCCTGCACGGCCTGATCTCGGATGTGGAAGCGTATTCGCTGCGCTCGGGCAGCCAGCGCATCATCGGTTACCTGCTGAAGGACGACGACGCCAGGGATGGGTCGGAAATCACGCTGGCCGTCAGCAAGAAGCTGCTGGCCTCGCGCCTGAACCTGACGCCGGAATACTTCTCGCGCGTGCTGCACGAGCTGGCCGACCAGGGCATGATTGCCGTGAACGGCCGCCAGATCAGGATTATTGATTCTGCCCGCTTGCGGGCTTACGAAGGCTGAACGCCGCCAGCGCCAGGTCGAAACCCAGGCGCATGCACGCCACCGCCAGCACCGCGCCTGCCAGCTGGGCAAGCCAGCCGGGCGCCATGACGGCGGCAAGCAGCATCACCACGCTGGCCGCATGCCAGGCAAACTGCACGCGCGGTACGCTCTCCGGCATCAACTGGCGCACGCCCGGCACGTCGCAGCCGGCGTGCTGGCCGTGGTACCACAGCAGGAATGGCACGATCTTGTACAGCATGCCGTTCACGGCGGACATGGCAAAGCCGCCAATGAACAGGATCCCCAGCACCAGCGCCTTGTCGCCACCGAACGGGCAGAGGAACACCACCACGCTGGCGATCAGCGAGCCGAGCGACAGGCACCAGTACCAGGTCGACACGTCCACCGCGCGCTTGCGGCGATACAGCAGCACCAGCGTATAGCCCGCAAACAAGGCCAGGCAGGCCGCCACCAGGCCCGCCCCCGCCCATTGCCATGCAAAACCGGACAGGTAGCCGGCAGTCCACAACAGCAGGCCGCCCAGGCAGAGCGGCGGCAGCACGAAGGCCAGCGGACGCGGGAACAATTGGGTGGACTGGAACATCGGCACCACCTGGTAGACCACCGACACCACCAGCACGCCGACCCAGCCCACCAGGGCCCAGGCCGCGTGCACATTGGTCCATTCCATCACGCGCAGGGGCAAGGCGCCGACCAGGAACGCGGCCAGCGCCACGCCGATGGCGACGGCGCAGGCCAGCGCCACCACAGCCTGGCGCATGCCGGCCACTACCGGCAGCGCCCCCGGCGCGGGGCGTTGCGACAGGGCGCGCCCCAGCACCGCCAGCAGCAGCAGGAAGCCCAGCCCCAGCAGCGCGCTGCCGGCACGCAGGCACCACGGCAAGCCGCACAGGAAGCCTCCGGCCAGCAGCAATGCGCCGCCGGCCAGCGCGCCCCAGATCGCAGGCCCCAAGGAACGCGCCCAGCGCAGCTCGACGCCTGCCACCACCGGCACCATCTGCAGCAGCGAGCCGGCCATGGCCATGCCGAGAAATCCCAGCGTCAGCAAATGGGTCACGGCCAAGGTCGCCGGCGCCCAGCGCGTGGCCAGTGCTTCGCTACCCTGCCACACCAGCAGCAGGCCCGCCAGCGCGCCGAACCATGGTGCCAGCAGCAGGAAGCGCAGCGGCAACGCCAATCCCGGCGTATGCTCGAATGCCAGCTTGCGTTGCATCACTCGGCTTGGCTGATCACGATTTCGTAGGTGTAGTCGTCGCGTGCCGAAGTGCGGTAGCAGTAGCCGTTCTTTTCGAGAATGCGGTACAGCGGCACCGGTTCGCGGTCGATCACCATGCGGATATGCTGGCCGGGTTGCAGCAGGTCGAGCGCTTCCAGAACGCGCTCCATCGGTTCGGGCGGCACCATGCCGCACAGTTCAAGCAGGATTTCAGGTGCACTCATGGTAAGTCCCTCAAAGTAGGTCCGCCAGGGTCTGGCGGTCGAGATGTCCGAGGTAAGCCTCGGTCGCGCGGTACAAACCTTCCTGCAGGCGGCAGGCACCGCTCAGCTGGCAGGTGTTGCGCGTGACGTTGAAACATTCGACGATCGTGAAATCGGCTTCGGCCAGGCGCACCACGCGTCCGACCGAAATCGAAGCCGGCGGCTGCGCCAGGCGCAATCCGCCGGATCGTCCGCGCCAAGTGGCCACCAGCCCGGCTCGGCCGAGCCGGTGCGCCACCTTGCGCAAGTGATGCTCGGAGATCGCATGGGCTTGCGCGACCTCCTGCACGGTCACCAGCCTGCCCTGCTGCCGGCCCAGGTACATGAGCAGGCGCAGCGCATAGTCGGTGTAGCCCGTGAGGCGCATGGCTTAATTCTCCAGCACCACGCCTTCCGCCACGGTCTCCTCCTTCTTCGCCTTGCCAATCAGGCGCAGGGCGAACAAGGCCAGGAACACGCAGCCAAGCGCGAACACGATGTCGCCCGGCACGCGCAGCCAGACCGCGGTTTCCATGAAGCTGGAGTGCACCACTTCAGGCGAGCGGGCGAACCACATGCCTTTGGTGATCGCTGCCACAGCCTGGTAGATGCCGGCCGGGACCAGGGACATGAACACCATCATGGCCAAGCCGATATTCATCGTCCAGAACATCGATGCCAGCAGCTTGTCCGACCACGCCAGGCGGTCCACCAGGCCGCGCAGGCAGAACAGCATCAGGCCGATACCCAGCATGCCGTACACGCCAAACAATGCAGCGTGGCCGTGGGCTGCGGTCATGTTCAAGCCTTGCATGTAGTACAGCGCGATCGGGGTATTGATCGAGAAGCCCAGCAGGCCGGCGCCCACGGTATTCCAGAAGCCCACGGCGA
>CAMLRG010000114.1 GCA_946482335.1 uncultured Duganella sp.
CTCGTCCATGAGGCGGGTGAAGAAGGCGTGCGTCTCGTCGTCCGCGATTCCCTCCTGGTGGTCAACGCAGCCGTCCAGGGTGAAATTCAGGCTGAAGGTTAGAAGTCCCATACGAGTTTCCTCTGAAGTGGGTTGGGCGCAACGGAATGCTACAGCGCTACGCGACGACTTTTGCGGAAATGGCGAGCGACCTCACCAAAACTTCCATTTCGACTTTGCTGATGGCTTCTCGTAGACCAGCTTCATTACCGTGTTCTCTTTACCGAAAACTGACTCCGAATATACAACCCTAATCTTTTCTCCGGCGTCTTCACCAACAGTATCACCATCGTTAATGGTCCTTCCGGCGCTCAGCACATAATCCGCCAGCGAATATAGTCTCTCACGGAGTGCGCCGGGCTCCTCCGGGGATGCATCCGTCTCGATCTCCATGTATCCAAGAGCTTCCAGTCCCGAAGTAAACCCAGCAGACCCTTTGCTCTCCTGACGTCCAACTCTAGTGTCTATCCAGATATGAACCGGGGGCCCTTCAGGCAGAATCGCAGTTGCGAACTCCACGAAAAGTGCTTTGGGTACCAATAGCGTTGCATTGCCCCAGTAAACGCCGATGGCGCTGGGACAAGCAGCCAACACCGCGGCAGTGGCCTGGGTCAGTAGATTGGACAGAGAGACCAAGTCTGTTGTTGCGGAGACGGTAACGATGATGTGGGTCTTATGCTCCTGAATTTCGCTTTCCGCGTTGCGCCAAAGGATACTTGTGGCGCAGGGCCCCTCGAGGTCTGACCACGGAATGGGGCCGCACATCTTCCCTAAAACAACGTCTGCCTCGCCTACTCTAAAAGCATAAGTACCTTCCGCGGCTTCGGCATTACTCACCTCTGGAAGATCAGGGTAGTTTTCCCGCATGAAATTGCTGAGAGTTGCCAGATCGGGGATGCCATCGTCGGCAAGCATCACCATTGATATGCCAATTGTCATTTAATTTTCCTTAGCTGTTGTCCAACGCGTTTGAATTAGCGGCGCACTTTAGCGTGCCAGTTGCATGAAATGTTGGGCTTACGCATTTTGGAACTCCAGGAACTCAATTGCGGCTTCGCGCGTCGAGTACTTCGACTTCGGATTTCGTTGTACTTCTCGGAGCAGTTCGAGCCAGAGGGCGCGAGAGTGCGGCGAAAGATCGGAATTCAAAATACTGTTCGCCATCCAAACAGTCAAATTCGCAGGTTGACGGCGCAGTGAGTCAATCAAAAATGGTTCGTACCCTGGAATGGCTTCCAACTCGTGAACGAGTGGGCCCGGCGAGCCAAGATCCGTGTCCGGAAATCGCTCCATCAGCCTAAACATTGCATCAATTGCGTCTTCACGCGACGGTAAAGATGCGAAGCCCTCGAAGATTTCGTAGAGCCTTGCGACATCACCCACGCCATTCGGCGTGAAATCATCAAGCGCACGAATCACGGAACCGATTGAATCGTTCATGATTTCTCCCTATCCAATTCTAAAGCCCGACTGCTTAATCGACCTACGACCAAGATTCCTTTGCGGACCAGGGCGCAATCCGTTCAGCATGTCGCCAAACGTTGTATGGTAAACCGTGTTCGCTCCGAATACTTAATCCGCGATGCGCTCGGCCACCTGGTCGCCAATGGTCTGCTGCATTAATAGGCTGGTGACTTTGCCGCCGGCGTCGCGCCGGAACTCAACGCTATTCATCCTTCCCTCCATGAAGAAGCTGGCCGACGCATACGGCTTCAGCTCCGTCGCCGCGCGGCCCTCACGCTGCCAGGTCAGGATTGCCCCTTTGCGGCGCACCGTACGTGTGCTGTTATCGGCCAGTTTATAAGTGCCGACGAAAGCTTCCAGCTCCTCCGGCGGCAAAGCGATGACTTTCCGCTCGGGGAATGGATCGTCAATGGCAATGGCTGCCGCATGCTGCGCCACCATTTCTGAATTGAGCAAAGCGCGATCGCCATTGCTCAACACAGCCACAAAAACTTTATCGTCCGGCAGACGAATTACGTGGCCATTGAAGCCGGGGATGTCGCCGCCATGCGCTATTTCCTGGTGACCGCGCAGCTTGCCAATGGTCCAGCCGAAACCATAATTGCATGCCGCCTCCGCAGGCAGAGTGCATGGCGTGAAAGCCCGCTTCCAGCTTTCTACCGTCAGCAGCCTGCCAGCGCTGATCGCGGCATCCCACCGCGCAAGATCGTCAACAGTGGAAACCAGCGCACCTGCCGAGTAAGGCAATGACATGCTGATTTGATCGGCTGGACTGTAAGCCGAGAGAAAGCCGCCGCGATAGCCTGGAATGCGGCGCTTGTTGCTGCGCTCCACGCCTTCGTAAGCCGTATCTACCATGCCTAACGGCTCAAAGATGTTCCGGGCAATAAAATCGGCATAACGCATGCCGGAGGCTTTCTCGATAACGGCGCCAAGCAGGAAGTAGCCGGAGTTGCTGTATGCCCAGCGTTCACCCGGTGCAAAGTCCAGCGGTTCATCTTTGAAGAAATCGATCATTTGCGCAACGCTCATGTCCTTCCGAGCCACGGACCAGAACGAACGCATGGCCGTGTAATTGTGGATGCCGGACTTGTGCTGCAGCAGATGCTGTATGGTGATCGACTCGCCTTTGGTCGGATAATCCGGCACGAATCGCGTGATGTCGTCCTGCAGCGAAAGTTTGCCTTGCTCCGCCAACATCAGGACGGCCACAGCGGTGAACTGCTTGGTGATCGAGCCAAGTCGCAACTGCATGTCCGCCTGCAGCGGGATCCTTTTGCCGACGTCGGCCAAGCCATATGCCTTACGGAAGACCGTCTCGCCATCCCGTATCACAATGACGGCAGCGCCTGGGGCGGCGGGCTTGAACATCGGCGCCAACTTTGCATCCAGCAGCCCTTCCAGGGAAGTACTGTTAGCATGTGCGAAGCAAGCCTGCAGCAACAGCGCTGCGGCAACTATTGGCCGTGGGGACATCAAAGGACTCTTGAAAAAAGGTCGGCATATCGCAACGCGCTTATTCGGCGAGCGCCGAAGGCGTCGGCTGGAATGATGGGCTGGAACGCACCTCGCGGCGATTAACGACGGCAATAATTGCTGCGAATGCAGCCTCAATCGCGGCGCCGGAAAGCGCGCTCAAGGCTGGAGAAGCATTTTGCCGTCCAAGAAGCAAGCCGGCTCCCGCCAAGGCCAAGCCGCAAACCCAATAGACACGCATACCGTAGATTGAACTGAACACCAGATAGCGTCCGCCAATGACAAGCAGCATGGCTGGGAAATACCATTCGATGCGCGGCTGCGAACATGCATAGGCAAGTGGAAGGTTGAAAATGAGCCATAGAGTACTGGCCCCAGCCAATGACGCAAGTGGGTTGTCTTTTGAATGATTACCTGGACGACCGAAGAGCTTCGAGATCAAGATTGCCGCAGGGTGAATGAACGTTGCTCCGATGAAGAGCACCCAGACAGCCTGCTCTGGCGACATGCGAATCGCGGCGATTGCGGCAGCAAGCCACGCTATCGCGGACGCGAACATTCCCGAGGCCCCACCAATATAAGCGAAGCGCATGTCAGCTTGAGCTTGCAGGAGATTTGTTTTCATGAAATAGACAAGTCCTTGTAATGAAAGCGAAGGGGCGGAAGCGGGCATCACGGTCACCCGCATGCGGGATGCTGTGAAGCTTTCGCTTCAGGCAGCCTTGCGCACGGCGAGCTGACGACGCGCGCTGGCGGTGGCTGGCACGCCGCCGACTACGCGCAGGCCATGGCGGTTGTCGCTTCCGGGCAGGTGGAACACGCTGACGGCGTCCGCCATGGCGTGTGCCTGCTGCTGCATAGAGGCTGAGGTGGCCGCTGCTTCTTCCACGAGGGAAGCGTTTTGCTGCGTCGCGCTGTCCATTTCGGCGATGGTGGCATTGACCTGGGCGATGCCCGCGCTTTGTTCGCGGCTGGCGTCGGCGATATCCTGCATCAGCGATGCTACGCGCTGCACCGAGTCCACAATCTTGTGCATTGCATTGCCCGCCGAGTCGACCTGCTTGCTGCCCTCGTCCACCGTTACCTCGGAAGCGCCGATCAATTCCTTCACCTCGTGCGCCGCCTGCGTAACGCGGTGGGCCAAGCTGCGCACTTCGCTCGCAACGACGGCGAACCCGCGTCCCTGCTCGCCCGCGCGGGCTGCTTCCACTGCGGCGTTCAGCGCCAGGATATTGGTCTGGAACGCAATGTCGTCGATCACGTTGATGATGTCGGCAATGCGCGCCGAGCTGTCGCGGATGGCTCCCATGGTGCCGACCACTTCGGCCACCAACCTGCCGCTTTGCTCCGCCAGCACTGCGGTATCGGCCACCAGCTTGTTTGCTTCGCTTGCATTGTCGGCGGTGGTGCGCACGGCCCCGGTGAGTTCTTCCATCGTCGCCGCCGTCTCCTCGATGTTGGATGCCTGCTTTTCAGTGCGCTCGGCCAGGTCCTTGTTGCCCATGGCGATTTCGTCGGCGGCCATGTTGATGGTGTCCGAAGAGATGCGCACGGCACCCACGGTGTTGGTCAGGTTGTCGACCATGGTGCGCATGGCAGCCAGCAGGCTATCCTTGTCGCCGTCGCGCAGCGTCACCTCCACGCCGAGGTGGCCGGCCGCTACTTCACGCACGATCTGGGCTGCGTAAGCAGGTTCGCCACCCAGCTCGCGCTGCAGGCCGCGGATCAGGCGCCACGCTGCCACCACACCGGCGATCAGGCCAAGCACCAGCAGCACCGTGTTGACGCGCAGCGTTGTCGCGGCGCTTGCCGTCGCTGCGGCGTATTCTTCACGGGCGACGTCATCCTGCAGTTTGCGCAGGCGGATCAGTTGGCCACGGGCGGCGTTGAAGGCTTGCTCGACTTGCGGCAACTTGGCGGCAGCCTGGCTGGCATCGTCTTGCAGCTGGCGCTCCAATTGGCCGCGCTGCTCTTCATAGCTTGTCCACGCCTGGCTGAAGGCTTCGGCGATGTCCTTCTCTTCCGGCGTCAGATAAGTTGCCAAGTAGGCCTTCCATTGGGCCTTGGCTTCTTCGTCGAGCTTGACGTTTGCCTGGATCGCATGGGTTACATCCGATGGGCGCGTTGCCACGACGGCGCGCGCGAGATGTGCCTGCATTTGGAATGCCGCGTCCATGATGTCGCCAATCTGCAGCAGCGGGACGGTGCGGTCTTCGTAGACTGTTCGCAGCTTGTCGTTGCTGAATTGGGTGCCGCGCAAGCCGCTGATGCCCACCAGCGCCGTCGTCAGCACCAACAATGCGAAAAGCAATGCCAGCCGCATGCCCACAGTGAGATTTTGGAACATCAGTTGCCTCCTGTAATTATGAGGCAGCAGTATAAATCACATGTTGTATTTTTTGCAAAGAAGTTAAAACATATTAACTTTGGGGTCGCAGTGGAATGCAAATTACCTGATGGCCCCCGGAAATGAACTTACCAATCATGACGCAGAATAGAACACTACCCGAAGCCGCGTTGCTCAAATTGCCGCCGCGCGGTCATCCAAGATACCCAGAAGTGAGCGAGGTTGAGCGCAATGTTATGCCTTTACCTGTGCGAGCCATTCTTGAAACCATTCAGTAGGTAGCCGCTCTTCCTCAAATGAGCGGGTTCGTAGTTCTTCTATCGAATATTTGTTGGCGAGGTAAAGATCCCATTGAGTTTCCACATCGGTTAGAACAGGCAACATTTTCTCGATTTCGGTTGGCGCGTTAACTTCCAGCAAAGCACCCCAGAACCGATCACATCACTCCGCTATTTGCTTAAGGGAGTGAGGTGACTGATCGGGGCTAACGCCCCACTCCAAAACACGAAGCACCGTTTCGCGCGTAAACGGAAGCGCGATCGGGTCTGGTTTTGCGGGAGATGAGGAAGCGCTATTCATGGGCATAACGGTGGACGATAACCGGCGGCTGGAGCGCGCAGCCCGTAAGCCGTCCGATTGATCAAGGGGTTAGCCATTTTGTGATAGCACCGCGAAATGTACCGACGCCACGGGATCATAGTGGACCCGAAGATCAGTTGACTTCGCCTGGAGAGAGAAAGAGCCTCTGATCGTTCGCTCACCATGCCACGATTGGAACGAAATGTTCTCAATGCACTCGATTGTAATCTCCGACAGCACCTGGGCTTGTCTCGCCACCGATACGTATATCGAAGAAATTGACCCAATCTGAAAAGTCACGACAAGTTCAGTTCCATCGCTATAGCAACGGACGAACGAAGTAACACCTTCGTCAGGATTATGCGTGGACGATAAATCAAACCCTCGTTCGAGGAATTCAGATTCATCGGGTGGGCAAAGCAGAGTCATCGTATCCAAGAGGGCTAACGTGGTTGTTCAGCGGCGCCGGTAGGCGTCCGCTGGAAATGATTGTTAGCGAAAAATTTCATTTGGGACGCTCCACGAATTCGCCACGCCCCCATCGTTCAGCCTCTGGCGATGGCTCACCAATCTCGAGTTCAGTTTCGAGTTGTACTTCAAGAGCCATTTGATGAAAGGACTCTATCCGGTTTTTCAAATACTCGAATTTTTCAACACGCCCATCCACAAGAAGTTCAAAGGGGACGTTTGCCCCATCGAGAGAGGAAAGCACCCCTTGAACAATCGCTTCGGAGCTTGTGTGATCTCGCCCAAATAATTCGCAGAGTCGGATTGTGGACTGTGATTTGATCGCGGCGGCGATCTGAGCCAATGGCAGATGCGTCTTCTCACGAAGCATCGCGACCAATGCTGCGGAGCTTGATGATTCGAGGATGCGTATGTCGATCAGTGAAGGCATATTCAAACGCGCTAACGTCCAAATTCAGCCGCGCCGAAGGCGTCGGCTGGAATGCCTGGTTGGGCGATGTTTACCATACCTTCCACCAAGGTTTCGCCGAAGCGGACAGCGAGGGTTCGTTGGATGTCGAATACTTGAAGTCAGTCTTGAAGTTCACTTCATCCCCATTCAAATGAAACGTCAATGCGGCCTCGATCCATTTGTCACCTTGTTGTGCCATCCGAACATACAACTCATCGATCAGATCGCGAAGTTTTTCGCTAATAGAGGCCGCACCAGGCTGCTCGTCATTCTTGAGTTTGTAGTTGATCCTGGTTCCGTCGCAATCAATCGTTAGTATTCCTTTCGTCCACTCCTGTGGCGTGCATTTAACCGTCTCTGAAACAAGTCGATTGATGACGTCGGTATATTGATCTAGCTTACTTGTCACAGAATTCTCCAGAAGCCCAACGTAAAGTAGACGTCATATTGACGATTTAATAAATTTCATTATGACGTCTAATCCCCCATTGAGCAATCTCCATATCCCTTGGGCCAAATCGGGCGAACATAAAGCGTCCTAAAGCCCGTGAGGAAAGCGTCATGCCCTCAGACCAGCCAAAACTGCTTGACCAAGTGCGAGCCGTCATCCGAACTTTGCACTACAGCATCCGTACAGAGAGCGCCTACGCTGACTGGATTCGTCGCTACATCCTCTTCCATAAAAAGCGACATCCTAACGAAATGGGAAAGGAGGAGATCGAAGCGTTCCTGACCCACCTCGCCGTGGATCGAAAGGTCTCAGCATCGACCCAATCTCAAGCAAAGGCAGCACTGCTCTTTCTTTACCAGCGCGTCCTTAAACTGGAACTGAATTGGCTCACAGATGTCGTCGCAGCCAAGCAACCACAACGATTACCAACAGTCCTGACGCTTGACGAAGCGCGATCACTACTTTCGAGAATGGACGGCGAGACCTGGCTCATCGCCTCCCTATTGTATGGCAGCGGACTCCGCTTGCTGGAGGCTTGCAGGTTGCGCGTGCTTGATCTGGATTTCGGACCAAAACAGCTGATTGTTCGAAATGGCAAAGGCGCAAAGGACCGTGTCACCATGTTACCGGAGTCGCTGATCGAGCCGCTCCAGTCACACTTGGAACTGGTCCGGCTGCAGCACCAGCGCGACTGCGATAATGGCGGTGGCGACGTGTATCTGCCATTCGCCCTTGACCGCAAGTACGCTAACGCACCACGGGAGTGGAAGCGGCAATATGCATTTCCTGCTCGGGGGCTTTCAATTGATCCACGCACTGGAAGTACTCGGCGACATCACATCGAAGAACAACGCGTTCAACGCGCGGTGAAATCTGCGGCCGTCCAAGCCTGCATTCTGAAGAAAGTATCACCCCACACGCTAAGGCATAGCTTTGCAACGCATTTGCTTCAGGCTGGGTACGATATTCGAACAGTGCAGGAACTGCTTGGCCATAAAGATGTGCGCACGACGATGATCTATACGCATGTGCTGAATCGCGGTGGGCGAGGCGTCATCAGTCCGCTTGACCATGAGCGGCTCAACTAGCGCACGTATTGCTGACGGATGCGCTGTTGAACTTCCTGTGGCAGCTTGTTAAGAAACGCATCCGAAGGGACCAGCATGCGCAAGGTTCTGGCTTCGATGTCGAACTCCCCCACGAACTGGCGCATACCGATGTAAAGCTTCTTTTCATCGGCGGAGAGCGCGGAAGATTTCGGGTAGAGGCCGCTCCACGGTGCGTCGGCCAGAAGCGTCGTGATGTTCATCTCGGAATCGACAGCGACGATAGCGTCGGACAGTGTGACCAGCATCGTTCCATCGCGCGACACAGAGACAGCATACGGGGCAAACGGTAGTTCGGCGGCAGTGCTCGCCTTCCAGCGCGCATTGGATGTAGATCGGCCAAGACGGATAATGGAGCCGCTGCTAGTCATCATGTGCGCCAAGCCTTCAATGGCGTACACACCGTCGGGGCGAGTGATGAAGTCTTTGACCTGGTGATTGGAGACTTGGTAGCTGGCCGTTCCATCCTCGCTGAACCAGTAAATCGCCGCGCCAAATTCGCCTTTGTTGAAACCTACGAGCCAACCGTCTTCGACGCGCAGGAAAGATGAAGCTCCCCTGAAGCCGCCGGCCGTGGTATCGAATGGGGGGCGCTCACCTGCCACGTTCGGCTTTTCGTGCGCAAGTTGCGCGCTGACCAGGCCACCTTCTGAGTCGACGCGCCAGGAGTGACGGGAGTAGTTGCCGGCGTAGTACCAGGCCATGCGCGCGGCGGCATCCGATGCGGGTGGGACGGCGATTTCCTTCCATTGGGCGATATCGCGCGGATAGTCGGCTTCGGATGCAAACGCGGAAAGCGAAAGCGCGAATAGGCCAAGGCAAAGCAGGAAGCGGCGCATCGGGTGGCGAAATGGCATGTTATCAAAAACACCACTATGCCAGCGAACCGCGCATTGAACAAGATGGAAGTGCGGGCAGCGTAGCCGCAACTGCCCGCAACGGGGCATGAACTTGCCCCAAGGAAGGAAGAATGAAAATTAGTGCAATAGCACTGGTTGGCTCATCAATGCCTCATAGTTGCCCAGGAATTCATCGATCTCCTCGATGGTGGGCTCGCTGGCAATCAATTCGTTCACGTCGCGGCGGAAGTTCTGCGCCATGACCCCGGCAATGAAAATTTCGCGTTTGCCGCCTTTGTCCACGATCTCGTAGCCGCCGAAGCGCAAGGCTTCCAGGCTGCGGTCGGGGCCAAATTCGACCACACTGTATTGCTCGCTGTTATAAATGAGGTTCATATGGCTTCCTTCACAGTTCCGTTTCCAAACCGAGATGGGGCTGTGCTGACCTTTTTCAAGCGATCAGTACCGGCTCCAGGCGCAGCAGGGCGTCGTAAGGGGCCGTTGCAAGCATGGCGCGCAAGCGGTCGACGTGGGTGGCGTCCGCCAGGCTGATAAAGAGCTGCGCCGGGGGACGGCGCAAGAGACGATTCAATGTAACACGCAAAACCAGGTTACCGGCGCAGCATAGGCAGCCGGGGGCGATGCGTAACACCTGCGGCTGCCATGCCGTCGGGTCACTTTCATCATACACCAATCGGGAATTGCCGTCGGCCATGCCTTCGAGGATGATGGCCGTGGACTGGCCCGGCACCAGGGCGGCCGCAATCGCGTTCTCGCGCGCTGCGGCCGTTGCGCCGGTGACCAGGGTAGTGTGGATCAAGCCTGGTTCTTCTTGGACAGCTTGCCGGGTTCCACGCCCAGTTGCTTGAGCTTGCGGTACAAGTGGGTGCGTTCCAGCCCGGTCTTCTCGGCCACGCGGGTCATGCTGCCGCCTTCGCGGCCCAGGTGGTGTTCGAAGTACATGCGTTCGAAGGCGTCGCGTGCTTCACGCAGCGGCAGGTCGAACGACAGGTTGAAGATCGGGTTGTCGCCATTGACGGCGCGCGCCATGCCCATATTGTGGGTCACCGGCTGCTGCGTCACCTGGGCCTGGCCGAAGCCGCTGCTTTCCTCGACCGGCGCCGGCATTACCGGGCGGGCCGCCATCACGGGCGCGCGCACGGCTTCCTGCGCCCGGCTCAAGCCGGCTTGCACTGCCTTCAGCAGCTTTTGCATCGCAATCGGCTTTTCCAGGAAATTCATGGCGCCGATGCGGGTCGCCTCCACCGCGGTGTCGATGGTCGCGTGGCCGGACATCATGATCACCGGCATGGTCAGCAAGCCGTCGCGCTGCCATTCCTTCAGCAGGGTGACGCCGTCCGTGTCGGGCATCCAGATGTCGAGCAAGACCAGGTCGGGCGCCCCGGCGGCGCGGGCCTGGCGTGCCTGCTGGGCGTTTTCCGCCAGCGTGACCGCGTGCCCTTCGTCGCCCAGGATTTCCGAGAGCAACTCCCGGATGCCCATTTCATCATCTACTACCAGAATGTTTGCCATGTATCCCTTGCCCCTTCCCTCATTTTTTTCCCGCTCTACGCAGGCATTCTATACCTGTCGCGGCGACAATGATTTTATTAGTCCAACAATATTATGCCAACTACACCGGCGCCAACTTTAACAGCAAAATCAGCACCGACGCACCACTACTATCGTCACGGTTCTGGATATCGATCCGCCCCCCGTGTTCCTCGATGATTTTTTTCACCATCGCCAGGCCCAAGCCGGTGCCCTTCGCCTTGGAAGTCACATACGGTTCGAAGGCATTCGCCAGGATCTTGGGTGCGAAGCCGGGGCCATTGTCCGAGATTGAGAGGCGCACCGCAATACGTGTGCTGCCGTCCGCACTCTGGTAAATGATGCCCTCCGTGACGACGTCGATGCGCGGATCGGCGCCGGCAGGCGGATGCTCCTGCAGCGCGTCCTGCGCATTCTGCAGCAGGTTGTGGATCACCTGGCGCAATTGGGTGTCGTCGCCCATGATCATGGGCAGGGCGGGCGCCAGGTTGGCGTGGATGATGTCGTTGCCCTCCCCGGCCACGTACAGGTGCAGGATTTCATCCACCAGGGAATTCAAGTCCAGCGGCTGCAGTACGGCAGGCGGGGTGCGGGCGTAATCGCGGAAGTCGTCGACCATGCGTTTCATGGCGGCGACCTGATTGACGATGGTGGTGGAGGCTTTGTTGAGCAATTCCACATCGGGGCCCGCCAGCTTGGATTCAAGCTTCATTTGCAGGCGTTCGGCTGACAGCTGGATAGGCGTCAGGGGATTCTTGATTTCGTGGGCGAGGCGGCGAGCCACTTCGCCCCAGGCGATCGAGCGCTGGGCGGAGATCACGTCGGTGATATCGTCGAACACGACGATGTAGCCGGTTCCGGTTTCCAGCGGCAGGCGCGAGCCGCGCGTCAGCAGGATCAGTTCATTCTCTTCGGCACTGCCGGGCGGGCGCGGGATCTCGATCTGGCGCTGCCAGTGCAGGCGCGCCACGTTGCGGCCGGCGGCGGTTTGCGCGCTCTGGGCCGAGAAGGCGTTGATGATGGCGGCGGCGAATTCCTGCATGCCCTCCACCTCGGCCAGCGGCTGGCCGATCAGGGTCACGCCGGCGTGCTGCAGGATGCGTTCGACCGAGTCGTTGCACGTGACCAGGCGGAATTCGGAATCGAGCACCATCACCCCTGCGGACATATTGGCCAGCACGGATTCCAGGTGGGCCTTGGCGTTTTGCAGGGCGATGCGGTTGCGCTCGACGGCGCTGCGCGCTTCGGACAGCTGGCGCGTCATGGTGTTGAACGATTGGGTCAGCGTGCCCAGTTCGTCCGAACTGGCGACGATGGGGCGCGGCGAGAGGTCGCCTTCGGCCACGGCGCGGGTGCCTTCGGCCAGCAGCAGCAGCGGTTGCGCCAGGTCGTTCGCGATCAGGAAGGCGGCCGCGATGGCGCCGAACACTGCCAGCAGCAGCGTCAGCGTCAGCATCACCAGATACATCTTGCGCAGGCCGTCGCGGGCTACGTAGCGCTCCTTGTAATCCGAGTAGGCCGTACGGAGCATTTCGCCGTTGTCGGCCAGGCGCTGGGGCACGGCCTGGATGATCTGCAGGTAGCGCGGTGCCAGGTGCGCGCCGGATGGCTGCACCGGGTCGGGAATCGCCATCAGCACGCGCAGGCGCAGTACGTTATTGGCGTCCGGCGGCTGCACCGCTGTCGTGCCGGCATGGTCTTCGCGCAATTCACCGCCGCCTTCATAGCCGGCGTAGGAAGGCTCTTCCTTGGCCTTAGCCAGCATGGCCGTGGTCGGCAAATCGGCCGACAGGTTGACGCGGCGTTCGCCCATCGCGGAGACGATCAAGCCGCCATCGGAATCGACGATGATCGCGCTCTGGGTACCTGGATGGCGGCGCACGAAACGCGCCAGCGTGGCCGGGGCGGCGTAGAAGGGGTCTTCGGCCAGCTGGCGCACGGTGCCGCGCGCCTGGGCTTCCAGTTCGGCCAGCGAGTCGTCCAGGGCGGCACGCCCCAGGTCCAGGCCGGCGTCGAGCGCCTCCTCCATCCGCACGTTGAACCAGGAATCGATGGAATGCCCCAGGAATTGCACCGACACCGTGAAGATGATCAGGCCGGGCAAGACGCCGATGGCGGCAAACAGCACCACCAGCCTGGTCATCAGGCGCGAACCGAACTTGCCGCTCTTGTAGCGCGAATAAAGGCGGAACAGGGAGACGCCGACCAGCAGCACCAGCGCCACCGCGACCGCGGCGTTGAGGCCAAGCAGCCAGCCGTAATAACGTTCGAGGAAGGTTGAACTGTCGGAGGCGGAGGCGAGCAGGAACAGCAGGATGCTGCACACCGCGCCGGCGACGACAAACAGATACCTGAGGGCCGATCTCACTTACTCGGCCCTGTACTGGAAGGTTTTCTTGTTGGAGGCGAGCCGCCACTCGCTGTTGTTGAAGGCATTGACCTGGATCGGTTTGGGCAGGTAGTCCTTGTCCATCCCCATGCGCAGGGTCACGTTATACGTTTTGCCCACCTCCAGGGCGCCGCGCGGGGCCACGACCCAGCGGGTCGGCCGGCGGATGAAAAACAGGGCTTCGTCCAGCGTGGCGAATGGCTGGGCCACGCTGCCGATGATCTTGACGTGGTACTGGCGCGTCAGCACGTCGTACCACAGCTTGTGGGTGCGCTTGGCGGTGACGGCCTTTTCGTCGAACCAGTACCAGCGCGGGCGGGTGAAGCTGATTTCGGTGGTGAAGTGCAGCGATACGCCAGCTTGTACCGCGTCTTCCAGGCCGTGGCTCAGTTCAAACGAATAGGCGGAGGACAGGCGGTAGCCCTCTTCGGCCGCTTCGATATAGGCGCGCGTGATCTCCACCGTATCGTCGGCGGCGCGGGCGGCGTGCGGCAACGCACACGCAAGCGTCAACAGCAACTGCCAGCAAAGGAGTCGGAAAAATCTTTGGATCACTTGCCTGGTGCTCGTCAAAGGGTCACGCATCTTTCCGGAACAATGCGTAGAACAAACCATCGTGATCCTGCTCGGCGCCGCCCAGGGGCAGCAGCTGGCCTGGCGCCTCGAGGCGGGTGGCGCGGTTGCGCACCGCGAAAGCGGCCGCCTGCGCCTCGGACTCCTGCGGCCACAACGAACATGTCACGAACAGCAATTTACCATTGGGGGCAAGCATTCGCCAAAGGTTGTCGAGAATTTGCGACGAAAGTGTTGCAAGTTGTCGGGTGTCGCTCTTGCGGCGCAGCCAGCGGATATCCGGGTGGCGGCGCACGATGCCGGAGGCGGTGCAGGGCACGTCGGCCAGGATGCGGTCGAAGGGCTGGCCGTCCCACCAGCCGTCGGCCTGGGCTTCGGCGGGCTGCAGGGACGCCTGCAGTTGCAGGCGGTCGAGGTTTTCCTGGACGCGCTGCAGGCGCTTGGGGTCGGCGTCCAGTGCTGTCAAGTTGACATCGGCCAGCTCGAGGATGTGGCAAGTCTTGCCGCCGGGGGCGGCGCAGGCGTCGAGCACGCGCATGCCGGGTTGCACGTCCAGCAAGGTGGCGGCAAGTTGGGCGCCGGCGTCCTGCACCGAGACGTCGCCTTCGGCGAACCCGGGGATTTGCTGGACCGGGACCGGTTTGTCCAGGCGGATCGCCGATGGGCCGATCTGGCTGGCGGCCATGCCGGCGGCTTGCAGGCGCGCTAGGTAGTCGGCCACGCTGGTGCGGCGCACGTTCACGCGCAGGGTCAGCGGCGGGGCTGCGTTACCGGCGGCCAGCAGCTGCTCCCAATCCTTCGGGTAGGCGGTGATGGCGGCGTCGATCCACCATTGCGGGTAGTTGTACTTTGCCTCGGGCTGCTGCATGGCTTCGGCCAGCAGTTCCTCTTTCTCGCGCAGGAAGCGGCGCAGCAGGGCGTTGACCATATTCTTGGCGCGGGCGGTGTCAGGGTGGGCACTCGCGGCGGTCACGGCCTGGTCGACCACGGTGAACGCTTCGTATGGGGCGGCGCTGCCGTCGGCCGGGTGCATCAGCGGCAGGGCCACCGAAAGCAGGGCCTGGACCATCGGGTCGGGGGCTTTCGGTGCCATCAGGCCGATCAGGATTTCACTCAGCGCCAGCTGGCGCATGGCGCGGTAGGCGATGTCCTGGATGGCGCCACGGGCTTGCGGGATGGCGTTGTTGGTGGCGAACACGCTGGCCAGCGCTTGCGGCAGCGCGGTGCCCTGCTGGACTTGCACGGCTGCTGCGGCGGCGCCCAGCATGGCGAAGGCCAGCGAGTCCTGTTTCAGCTCGGACTGGAAGTCGGTCTGGACGCGCGGTTTAAGGTCGCGGTGGTGGCTTTCCCGGAGGCCGGCGGGTTTGCCTGGCGCCCGCGCTGGCGGAGCGTCTGCTCCACGCGCTGCTGGCTTGCGGGCGGCCCAAGGCGAGCCAGTTCCGCTGCCCTCGCCGCCGGTCGCGCGCGAATCGTTGCGAAACTCAGCTCCGCCCTCGCGCCGCCCAAAGCCGCGCCGACCGCCCTCGCCGCGGCCTTCGCCACGTTCCCCGGCACCAGGTCGCGGCCCAAAGCCGCGTTCGCCGCCCTCGCTGCGGCCTTCGCCACGTTCGGCGGCGCCCGGCCGCGACCCGAAGCCGCGCTGACCACCCTCGCCACGGCCTTCGCCACTGTCGCCGGCACCCGGTCGCGGGCCGAACCCGCGTTGACCGCCCTCACCGCGGCCTTCGCCACGGTCGCCGGCACCCGATCGCGGACCGAACCCGCGTTGACCGCCCTCGCCGCGGCCTTCGCTGCGGGGCTCGCCGGTCGGGCGCGGGCTGCCGGCGCGTGGGGCCGGCTCGCTGCGGGATTGGCCCGCTGGGCGCGGGCCAGTGCCGCGTGGCGCACCGGAACCGGACGGACGCGGCCCTGACGAGCGTTGAGCGCCCTCTCCCTGCGCGCGGGGCGCTTTGCCTGCCGGCGCAGCCGGCCTAGCCTTGGGTTTGAGGGATAGGGTTGGGCGCTCTTTCTTAGTCATTGCAATCCTGTCATCGCGCCCGCCTGCCGGCGGAGCGGCCAAGCAGGCCGCCAAATCGCGGAAAATCTGTGAAAACCGAGATTGTAACCCGGGTCCCCACTGCAACTGTTCTACTTCTTCCCCTGCAATTTAACCAATCGAGCGTCGATCTTCTCCAAAGTTGCAGAACAACGCTTCACCCGAGCGTAGATACCAAGCGTATTCACTGCCAAGAAGTAGCCGAGGCCTCCCAATACCCACTGGGCGGCGACTAAGCCAGCGATGCCAAGGAGCGTGTCCAACGAGATACCGCTTGCCGTTTTTATGATCCTTTAGATAAGAAGAATGACCAAGCTACCGCACGAACAGCGGGGCCCAAGCCGATTTACCCGTTCTTGCAAACAAGTATAATGTTCCACTTTCAGACGTTTATTCAGAGGCAGGCCGCAGCGCCGCCCAGCCATTCACATGCTCGCCCAACAAAAGCAAGAGATCATTTCCCTGTTCCAGGCCGCCCTCGCGCCGATCCTGGAAGGCACCGAAGTTAAAGCCAACGTGGTGCTGGAGCGTCCGCGCGACGCCTCGCACGGCGACGTCGCCTGCAATATCGCCATGCAGCTGGCCAAGCAGCTGAAGATGAACCCGCGCGAGCTGGCGCAGAAGGTCGTTTCCGCCCTGCTGGACAACCCGGCCGGCAAGCAACTGGTCGCCTCCGCCGAAATCGCCGGCCCGGGCTTCATCAACCTGCGCGTCACCGACGCCGCCAAGCAGTCCGTGGTGAAGACCGTGCTGCAGCAGGGTGCATCGTTCGGCCAGAGCGAATCGCTGGCAGGCAAGAACGTCATCATCGAATTCGTCTCCGCCAACCCGACCGGCCCGCTGCACGTGGGCCATGGCCGCCAGGCGGCGCTGGGCGACGCCTTGTCGTCCCTGTTCGAAGCACAGGGCGCCAAGGTCACCCGTGAGTTTTATTACAACGACGCCGGCGTCCAGATCCAGACCCTGGCCACGTCGGTCCAGTGCCGCGCCAAGGGCTTCAAGCCGGGCGACGCGGAATGGCCCGAATCGGCCTACAACGGTGACTACATCGCCGACATCGCCGCCGATTTCCTGGCGAAGAAGACCGTGTCCGCCTCCGACGGCCAGCCGGTGACCGCCACCGGCGACGTGGACGACATCGAAAACATCCGCGCCTTCGCAGTCACCTACCTGCGCAACGAGCAGGACATCGACCTGCAAGCCTTCGGCGTGAAGTTCGACAACTACTACCTGGAATCCTCGCTGTATTCCGACGGCAAGGTGGAAAAGGCCGTGGAAGCGCTGGTCGCCAACGGCCACACCTATGAAGACGGTGGCGCGCTGTGGCTGCGCACCACGGACTACGGCGACGACAAGGACCGCGTCATGCGCAAGACCGACGGCGGCTACACCTATTTCGTGCCGGACGTGGCCTACCACATCGTCAAGTTCCAGCGCGGCTTCACCCAGGCCATCAACGTGCAGGGTTCGGACCATCACGGCACCATCGCCCGCGTGCGCGCCGGCCTGCAAGCGGTCGGCCTGGGCATCCCGCAAGGCTTCCCGGATTACGTGCTGCACAAGATGGTCACCGTGATGAAGGATGGCGCCGAGGTGAAGATCTCCAAGCGCGCCGGCTCCTACGTTACCGTGCGCGACCTGATCGAATGGTCCGGCGGTGGCGACATCACCAAGGGCCGCGACGCCGTGCGCTTCTTCCTGATCTCGCGCAAGGC
>CAMLRG010000115.1 GCA_946482335.1 uncultured Duganella sp.
CAGGCCGCGGTTGGTGTACTTCTTCGCGATCGAGATCACCAGGCGCAGGTTGGCCACCGTCATTTCGCGCTTGGCGGTACGCGCGCGCTTTTCGCCGGCAGCCATCTGCTTGTTGATCTTGCGCAGGTCCGCCAGCGGCAGCGCCACGCGTTCCTGCAGGTCGATCATCTTGTTCTGCAGTTCCTTGATGGCAGGGACGTTACGGCCCAGCACCGCGCTGTACGGCAGGCCGCCGGCCACTTCGCCGTCCACCCAGTCCAGGTTGGTTTCATTGCCAGGGAAGACCTTGATGAAGTGCGCGCGCGGCATGCCGCAACGGTTTACGCACAGTTCCAGCACGGCGCGCTCGATGGAACGCACCTGCTCCATCTGACCGCGCAGGGTGTCGCACAGCTTTTCCACCACCTTGGCCGTGAAACGGATGCCCAGCAGCTCGTTGGAGATGATGTCCTGCGCCTTCAGGTAGGCGGCATTGCCGTAGGCGGCCTTGCGCATCTTGTCGTACTGGGTCGAGATCAGGGCGAACTTGGCCAGCGCGTCTTCCTTCAGCTGCGCCAGCTGTTCGGTCGAGTAGCCGGCGGCGCCGCCGTTGACGTCGCCGTCCTCTTCCTCTTCTTCCAGCTCGTCCTCATCTTCTTCGTCGTCGGCCGCGGCCACTTTGACCGGCGCCGGTGCGGGGGCGTCCTCGTTCAGGTCCACGAAACCGTCCACCACATCATCAACCTTCATCTCGTCCTTGGCAATCTTCTCGGCCAGGTTCAGGATTTCGTCGATCGTGGTCGGGCAGGCGGAAATCGCCTGGATCATGTCGCGCAGGCCGCCTTCGATGCGCTTGGCGATTTCAATCTCGCCTTCGCGGGTCAGCAGCGCCACGGCGCCCATTTCGCGCATATACATGCGGACCGGGTCGGTGGTGCGGCCGAAATCGGAATCAACGGTCGACAGCGCGGTGGCAGCCGCGGCTTCCACTTCGTCGTCGCTGGCAGCGGTCGGCACGTTATCGGACAGCAGCAGCGCTTCCGCGTCCGGTGCGCGCTCGTAGACGGCGATGCCCATGTCGTTGAAGGTCGCGATGATGCCTTCGATCGCTTCCGGATCGACGATGTTTTCCGGCAGGTGGTCGTTGATTTCGGCGTAGGTCAGGTAGCCGCGGTCCTTGCCCAGGTTGATCAGGTTCTTGAACTGCTGGCGGCGCTTTTCCAGCTCCTCCGCATTGGCGCCATCGTTCATGCCGAAAGCGTCCAGGCCCTTGGCCTTGCGTTCGCGCGCCTTGGACGCGGCCTTCAGTTCGGCGCGTTCCACGGCGTTCAACGCCGCCACTTCATCATTCTCAGGCGTGAATTCGCTTGGCTTGCGGCCGCGGCGGCCCGGCACTTTCACTTGCGGCAGCAGGTAGCCGGAAGTGTCGATCGATGCCAGCACGGCGGCGTCGCGCACTTCGGTCACGGCGGCGGGGCCGCTGGCCACGGCGACCGGCGCAGGCTCGGACACTGCGGCCGCTGCGGCGGCCTTGGGCTTGCGGCCGCGCGGCTTCGGTGCCGCGGCTGGCGCTTCCTCGGCCACGATGGCCAGCGACACCGGTTTCGCGGCGGCCGTCTTGCGGGCGCGGGTCTTCACCGCCACTTCGGCCGGCGCGGCTTCCGGCTGCGCGTCCACCACCGGCACCGCGGCCAGGCGCGAACGGGTTTTCTTCACAACCGTGACTTTTCCTGCTTCCTCTTGAGCGTTGTCGATCACATAGGAAAGGCTGGTTTTCGGCACGGCCAGCGGGGCGCTGGTGGTGGAGGAACCAGTGGATTTCTTGGCGGACAACGTCAGGGTCTTAGGTTTCGTCATTCAATATCTCTCTGCGCGCGCCCGAAGGTGCGCTTTTCTCGATGGCTCGGTTTCAGGGATGATCGGGAAAAGAAAAAGCCCGCGTTACCGGGCCCGATTCCGATGATTCAGCGAATAAGAGAGGGCACATGCCCTGGAACTGGACTACACAGGGCGGCGCGGCCCCGGCCGAAACTCTTGAACGTACTGAATTCGCACCGTCCTGCATTTGGTGCGTCTGTCATTATACAAGCTTTTGGCCCGCGCCGCACCCATTAAATCGATAGCAAAACAACATCATGAGCGGAAACACAATGCGTCAGGCGGGCGCCTCGTGGTATGCTGGCGGCTCTTGATTAACCTATGAAGTCGATGAACACTAGCCTCACCCCCACGCAGCCGGCCGAAGACCAGGCCGCCGCACCTGCCGCTCCCAATTCCGCGCGCGCCCTGCTCAAGCAATTGCAGCAACAGTATGCCCCGTTCCGCGACAGCCTGCCGCTGTCGATCGGCATCGACAAGCAACTGATCGCCGCGATGCCGGAAATTAACCGCAAGCTGATGCGCGCCGCACTGGGCATCCACACTTCCTCGCAACGCTACCTGCGCGCGATGGAAAAAGCCACAGTGCGCTTCAACCTGGATGGCAGCACGGGCGCTGAAGTCACCGACGAACACCGCAAGCACGCCAAGGAAACCCTGGCCGAACGCTACAAGAAGGAAGTGGAACGCCGCAAGGCCGAACGCGCCGCCGAGCGCGCCGCCGCCGCCGAAGAGGAAGCCAGCCGCCGCCGCGCGGAAAAGCTGCAGGCGCTGACCGCCAAATTCTCCAAGAAGTAATGAGCGACGAGGCGAGAGAAGGCGTCCCCGAGCTGCCGCCTTACGAGGGCATCCGCCTGGCCGATGTCCGGCTCGTCAAGAGTGCCGCCGATGCGGAGGCGGCACGGGCGGCCTTGCTGTCGGCCGATGCGATCGGCTTCGACACGGAATCCAAGCCCACCTTCGTCAAGGGCGAAAGCTCGGACGGCCCGCACCTGATCCAGTTTGCCGACGACAGCCAGGCTTGGCTGTTCCAGGTCGGCGACACCTTCCCCTACCTGGCCACGGTCAAGGCCATCCTCGAATCGGAGATGACGCTGAAGATCGGTTTCGGCCTGTCCGACGACATCAAACGGGTGCGCGCCAAGTTGGGCATAGAGCCGCTGAAAGTGGTCGACCTGGGGGTGGTATTGCGCGTACCGGGACAAAAGAACGACCTGGGTGCCAAAAGCGCGGTAGCCAAGTATTTCGGCCAGGCGCTGAGCAAGTCCAAGAAGATTTCCACCACCAACTGGGCGGCGCCGCGCCTGAACGAAAAACAGATCCTGTACGCCGCCGACGACGCGCAGGTGGCGCTGCGCGTGTATCGCCACTGGATCGGTGCCGGCAACGTGCTGCCGCCCATCAAGCCGCCTAAGCCGCGCCGCACGCAGCGCGCGCCAAAGCCCCAAGCATAGCAAGCGCCGCGGCCCGCTCCGCATCCCACGGATGCCCGTAATTGAGCCGGATGCAATTGCGGAACGCCCGTGTGGCGCTGAACATCGGGCCTGGCGCGATGCTGATCCCCTGCCCCAGCGCGAGCCGATGCAATGCCAGCGCGTCGACCGGTTCCGGCAGCACCACCCACAGGAAGTAGCCGCCCTGCGGCTGCGTCACGCGCGTGCCGGACGGGAAATGCGCCTCGATCGCAGCCAGCATCTGCCGCTGCTGCGCCGCCAATGCAGCGCGCAACTGGCGCAGGTGGCGCTCGTATCCGCCCTGCCCCAGGTATTCGGCCAGCGCCAGCTGTGAAGGCATCGCAGCGGCCAGGCTGGTAGTCAATTTGAGCCGTTCCACCTGCCGCGCAAAGCGCCCCGCCGCTGCCCAGCCGACGCGAAAGCCCGGCGCCAGGCATTTCGAGAACGAACTGCAATGCATGACGATGCCCTTGCTGTCGAAGCGTTTGCTGAGCGCCGGCCGCTGCGCGCCGAAATACAGTTCGCCATACACATCGTCTTCGATCAGGGGAACGTCATGCGCCGCCAGCAATTCGACCAGCGCCTGCTTTTTCCCGGGCGGCATCAGGCTGCCCAAAGGATTCTGGAAGCTCGTCATCAGCCAGCAGGCGCTTGGCTTGTGCTGCTCCAGTGCGCTCGCCAATGCCGCGAGATCGACGCCCTGCCGCGGATGCGTTGCCACTTCAACGGCCTTGAGCCCGATCCGTTCCAGCGCCTGCAGGGCCGCGTAGAAACTGGGCGACTCCACCAGCACAGTATCGCCCGGGCGCGCCACCGCTTGCAGGCAAAGGTTCAATGCCTCCAGTGCACCGTTGGTGATGACGATATCGTCCGGCGCGACCTGCACGCCATCGAGCTGGTAGCGCAAGGCGATCTGGCGCCGCAATTCTGCATTCCCCGGCGGCAGGTCGGCCACGGTGCTCCACGGGTCGATGCGGCGCATGCTGGCCGATACCGCGCGGCCCAGCTTCTCGAACGGGAACAGCAAGGGACTGGGGAAGGCCGAACCGAAAGGCACAACGCCTGGCGCGCGGCTCGCTTCCAGTACCTGGAACACCAGCCCGCTCACGTCGACCAGGGTGGGATCGGGACCGGGCCGCGATACTTCCGGCTCCGGCGTCGCTGCGGCACGCCGCGCCGCCACGTAATAGCCTGAGCGCGGACGCGACTCGATCAGGCCGCGCGCCTCGAGCTGGTAATAAGCCTGGAATACGGTGGACGGGCTGACCCCGCGCCGCTCCTGCTGCTGCCGCACCGAGGGCAGCTTCTCCCCCGGACGCAGCACGCCGCTGGCCATCAAGCTGGCCAGTTCGTCGGCCAGCGCCTCATACAGCTTCAAACTGATACCCCCGGATTGTTGCCCAACTGAGCCTGTTCTTATGTGCCATGGAGGCGTATCCTTATCGTCACCCAAAAGAAGAATGGATTCATCATGCGAATTTTCTCACGCATTTGCGCCTTCGGCGCGATGCTGGTGCCCTTCGCCGCCAATGCGGCGCCGGCCAGCTTGCCGGACACCGTCGAGCAGCGCGTGGCCGCCTGCACCGCCTGCCACAAGGCCAACGAGCAAGGCGACGCCTTCTTCCCGCGCATCGCCGGCAAACCCGCCACCTACCTGTACAACCAGCTGCTCAATTTCAAGGAAGGGCGCCGCCATTACCCGATGATGACCTATATGGTCGAACAGCTGCCGGATGCCTACCTGCGCGAGATCGCACAGTATTTCTCCGAACAGCACGCCCCCTATCCCCCGCCTGCCGCCAGCAGCGCCACGCCGCAAATGATCGAGCGCGGCCGCGTGCTGGTGCACCAGGGCGACCCGTCGCGCAAGGTGCCGGCCTGCGTGGCCTGCCATGGTGAGGCGATGACCGGCGTTGCACCGGCCATTCCCGGCCTGATCGGCCTGCCGCGCGACTACATCAACGCCCAGTTCGGCGCCTGGCGCAACCAGAAGCGCAAGGCGCATGCCCCGGACTGCATGGCCGACGTCGCCAACCGCTTGAGCGAATCCGACGTTGCCGCCGTTTCCGGCTGGCTGGCCGCGCAGTCCGCCGATCCCGCCGCGCGCCCCGCCACCTCCCTGCCCAAGCCGCTGCCAATAGCATGCGGTGGGATCCCGACACAGAAGAACGCACAATGAACCGCAATACGAAAATCGCCATCGCCGCGCCACTGCTGTTGATCGCCGCGGCGGTCGGCTTCGTCTGGCCCAAGCACGATACCGGCCCGGCGCCCAGCGCAGCTTCGCAGAACATGCCGCTCGCCGAGAAAGTCGCGCGCGGCGCCTATCTGGCCAAGGCGGCGGACTGCATGGCCTGCCACACCACGCGCGGCGGCGCCGCTTACGCCGGCGGCCGCGCCTTGCAAACGCCATTCGGCAACGTGATCTCGCCTAACATCACGCCCGACAAGGAAACCGGTATCGGCAACTGGACTGCCGACGACTTCTGGAACGCCCTGCACAATGGCAAGGCCAAGGATGGCCGCCTGCTCTACCCGGCCTTCCCCTACACCAATTACACCGCGATGACGCGCGACGATTCGGATGCGATGTATGCCTACTTCCAAACCATCGTCCCGGTCAGACAAGCAAGCCAGCCGCACGCCTTGCGCTTCCCCTACAACCAGCAAGCCATGCTGGCGGTATGGCGCGCGCTCTATTTCAAACCAGCGGTGTATGCGCCGGACCCCACCAAGTCGGCCGAATGGAACCGCGGCGCCTACCTGGTGCAGGGCGCCGGCCATTGCATCGCCTGCCACAGCGAACGCAATGCATTGGGTGCCAGCGACAACAGCCTGTCCGGCGGCCTGATCCCGGTGCTTGGCTGGTACGCGCCCTCGCTCACTTCCGACCGCGAGGCGGGGCTGGGTGATTGGGACGTGAAGGACATCAGCGACCTGCTGAAGACCGGCATTTCGCAGCGCGCCACGGTGTTCGGCCCGATGGCCGAAGTGGTCCGTGAAAGCCTGCAGCACCTGCGCGATGAAGATGTGCGCGCGATGGCGGTATACCTGAAATCACTGCCCAACGAAAGCGGCCAGCGCGAAGCGTACAAACGCTCGGAAGAGCCCGAAGCGATCGCCTTCCTCAAGGCCGGCGAACAAATCTACCGCAAGCAATGCATGGATTGCCACGGCGAACAAGGCGAAGGGATTGCGCCGCACTACCCGCCGCTGGCAGGCAACCGCGCGCTGACGATGGATGAAGCGGTGAACCCGATCCGCATTGTGCTGAATGGCGGCTTCGCTCCCGGCACGGCCGGCAACCCGCGCCCCTACGGCATGCCGCCGTTCAGCCACTCGCTGAACGACGTCGAAGTGGCGCAAGTGGTGTCCTACCTGCGCGCCTCCTGGGGCAACAACGCCCCGCCGGTGGAGAGTACGACGGTCAACCGCTACCGCAACGTCCCGCTCGAATAGCGGTATTACAGCATGTCGGCGAAGCCGAGGCGGTCGGTCGTGGCGTGGCGGGCGTCTTCGATGCTGACCCTCTTCTCGGCCAGCAGCTTGCGCAGGCATTCGTTCATGGTGTGGCAGCCCGGCGCGGCTTTGTGCTCCATCATATTGCGCAAGGCGGCGACGTTGCCGCTTTCGATCACGCCGGCCACTTCGGGATTGACGGTCAGGCTTTCCGTGGCCAGGTAGTAGCGGTCGCCATCGAGGGCCGGCATCAGCGCCTGGCACAGCACGCCGCGCAAGGCGTGGGCCAGGGCCTGGCGCTGCGGCTCGGTGTTGCCCAGCAGGCGGATCATCTTCTGCAGGCCGAGCTCAGTCGAGCGCGCGTGCAGGGAGGCCAGCATCAGCGGGCCGGATTCGGCCAGCGCCAGCGCTTCGTGGGCGGTTTCGCCATCGCGGATCTCCCCGATCACGATCACGTCCGGACGCTCGCGCAACGCATCCTTGGCGCCCAGGTCGAACGATTCCACGTCGCCGTCGAAGCCCACTTCACGCTGGGTGATCACACATTTGCGCTGGGGGATCAGGGTTTCCACCGGGTCTTCGATGGTGATGATGTGGCCCGAACGGTTCTTATTGATCTCGTCCAGCATGGAGGCGATGGTGGTCGACTTGCCCTGGCAGGTATCGCCGATGATCAGCACCAGGCCGCTCGACAGCTGCGCAAACTTCTCTTCCGTCGGGCGCAGCCCCAGGGTCGACAGCACCAGCGGCTCCTTGGGGAAGCGGCGGATCACGCAACCCAGGCGCTTTTTGCCCTGGAAGCTGAAACAGTTGGCCCGGATGCGCGCCGTGTGCAAGTCGATCGCGCGGTCGAAGGCACGGTCCTGGATGCGTTCGCGCCAGTTCGGCTCGACCACTTCAAAGAATTCTTCCAGTTCTTCGCGCGTGATCGGCGAATCGGTCACCGCCACCAGGCCTTTTGGCTGGCGCAGCAGCAAGGGGCTGTTCTGGTGGATCAGGATGTCTGAAAAGACCAGTTTGGAGTTCAGCAGGTGCAGGATTTGCTCGACCAGGGTGCCAAAGACGGGATGGTCTTCGTTCTCGATATAGGACAAGGTGCGAATTTGCGAGTGTTCCATGGGGCGTCTGCTCTCCAGATTGGTTCGCATGATTCTATGTCATTTGCTGAATGGAAGGTAAGTGGCAGGGCTACAACAATTGTTGCAGCACGCCATTCGGCGCCGTGCTGCCGGCCGGGACGCCGGATTTGCATTCTGTCCCCCGCAGGGAGCAGCCTGTCGCAACAGGGGCGCGGGGTCACGACCGGTTCGCTAGGATGCCAGCATCGAACTTTGAAACAAGAGGAGAACACGATGAGAATGTCTGCTGCAGTGCGCAATGCCCTGATTGCCGCTTCCGTTTTTGCCGCCGCCGCACCTGTCGCCATCGTCTCGGCTTCCCCGCTGGGCTGGTTTGCCGGCGAGCGGGTACAGGGTAATGGCAACATCACCAGGCAGGCACGGGAAGTGTCCAACTTCAACGCCCTCGGCCTGGGCATGCCGGGCAATGTGGAAGTGCGTATGGGTAATACGGAAAGCGTCACGATCGAGTCGGACGACAATATCCTGCCGCTGATTGAAACCGTGGTGGAGGATGGCACCCTGAAAATCCGCCCTGCACGCCGCAATCTGCAACTCGACACGCGCAACCTCAAGGTTGTGGTCACAGCCAAAAAGCTGGAGCGCATCTCGGTCGGCGGTTCCGGCTCGGTCGATGCGGAAGGGCTGCGCGGCGGCCGGCTGTCCTTTGACGTGGGCGGTTCGGGATCCATGAACCTGCGCGATATCGAAGGCGAATCCGTCACCGTCTCCCTGGGCGGCAGCGGCAACCTGAAGGCGACCGGCTCCGCCGATAAGCTGAAAATATCGATCGGCGGCTCCGGCAAGGTCAGTACCGGTCAATTGGCCACCCGCGAAGCGGTGGTCAGTATCGGTGGCTCCGGCCAGGCTGTGGTGTGGGCCAAGCAGGCGCTGTCCGTCAGCGTCGCCGGATCCGGCGACGTCGGCTATTACGGCGAACCGCAAGTCACCAAGAGCGTCATGGGCTCAGGCAGTGTCAAGCGCCTGGCTGGCGGCCCGAACTAGGCAAGACTTCCTCCCGGCCCGTGTCGCCGCTGGCTTCACGGGCCACTTTCCTCCAGCACATCCTGCAGTTCTTCCCCGGCGAGCAGCCGGCTCAGCCAGCGTTCCAACCGCGCGCCCGCCGGTTTGCCTGCTCAGGGCTTGGGGGCGACGTAGGACAAAGGTTTGACCGGCACCTGTATGTCGACCGTTTCGCGCTTCTTGTCCTTCTTCTGGAATACCAGCGTCATGGGTACTTTGTCGCCGGCCTTCATCTGGCGCTTCAGGTCCATCATCATGATGTGGTAGCCGCCGGATGCCAGCGCCACCGTCTTCCCGGCCGGGAGCTCGATGCCATCGACCGCCGACATCATCATGCGGTCGCCCTGCATCGACATCTGGTGGATTTCAACGATGCCGGCGGCTGGCGTGCGCACTTCGACCAGGCGCGCATCCTGCGCCGAGAGCAGTTCCATGAAGGCACCGGTTGCCTGGGCGGCAGGCACGGTGGCGCGGATCCACGGCTCGCGGACGGAAACTTGTGCCGCGGCGGAAGCGGCGATGGCGCACGCAGCGGCGAACGCGAAGAACTGCTTTTTCATTTTTCACTCCTTGATTCGTTAAATGGGGACGGAATCAGGCGTGTGCGGGAGGTCCTCGCGGATTTGCCGCCGGCCACGCCGCAAGCAATCGCGGCGAATGGTAGAACAGGGGTGGCCGCGATAGCGCGCCATCGAGCGGCAAGGGCAGCGCCGTGGTGGCAGGAGGCAGCCCGAACCAGCCCGCGTGCGGCAGGCAGTAGGGGCAGCCATCCATTGTTGCGATGGTCTGCCCTGCCGGCTGCGGCTTGCTGCGGTCGGTCGCCGCCAGGAAAGTGGCTGCATCGAGATCGCCAACGCCTGTGACGCGTGTGCCGTCGTTCAGGCAAATCTCCCAGCTGCGCGGTTTGCCGTTGACGGCGTGCGAAATCGCCGGTGCGAGCGCGTTCATCAATATGGCGAAGCACGCAATCCATATCCAGCGCAGGCGGGTCGACGATGACATTGGCATGGCCGGCATTATAGCCTAGCGCCCTGCTTCGAGCTGGGCTGCCAGCTCGCGCGCGGCCCGCGCCCGCAGCGCCGGCGCCGGATGGTAGATGGTGCCGAAAGTCGGCGTGTGGCTGTTGCGTTCGAGTTTGCGGAAAAAGCGCGCCAGCGCGGAGGGCGTCCAGCCCGCGCGCGCGGCCAGGCGCATACCCTCGCGGTCCGCCTCGCCTTCCTGCGCGGAATTGAAGGGCGCCAGCTTGCGCATCAGGGGCCCGTCATTGTCGGTGGCATGTTCCAGTTCCGCGAACGGCCGCGTGGCCCAGTGCGGTTCCAGCCGTATGGCTTCCTCATGCTCCCGCAGGTTGTGCTGCAAGACGGCGTGGGAAATTTCGTGCGCCAGCATCATGGCCAGTTCCGCATCATTCAGCCCAAGCCGCTCCACGAAGGGCGCGCCAACCAGCAGCTTGCCGCCGGCCATGGCAAAAGCGTTTTCCTCTTCGTCGGAAGTGGTGTGCAATTCCCAGTCCCAGCCGGCGGATTCGGGATAATCGCGCTTGGCCTGCTCGACCAGCGGCCAGGCAATGGCGGCCACGCGCGCCGCGAAGCGCGCATTGTCGTCCAGCCTGTGCCCGGCGCGCAGCCCGGCCAGGTGTTTTTCGTAAAGCTTGGCCGCGCCGGCCATGACCTCGGCCTGGGTCACCGCTTGCGCCGCCCCGGACATGGCGCCGCCAAGCAGGAGCCAGGCGGCGCAGGTCACGGTGGCGGCGGCGCGGCGCATATCAGGGCTTCCACACCTCGCGCGGAATCTCCACGGTGGTGCTGCCGTCGGTCAGCCAGATCTGGCCGTCCTGGATGGTGCATTGCAGCTGCATGGTGCGCTGGGCCATCTTTTCCAGCGCGGCGCTGGCTTCGGCATCGATGTTGACCACGCTGACATTCTTGGCGCGGTCGATCTTGCCTGCCAGCTGCTTCCACCACACGTGCGAAGCGGAACTGTAGGAGTACACCATCACCTGATCCGAACGGCCGGCCGCCTTCAGGATGCGGCGCTCGTCAGGCTGGCCGACTTCGATCCACAGTTGGATCGCGCCGGTCAAGTCCATCTGCCACAGGTCCGGCTCCTCGGTATCGGAGATGCCTTTGGCGTTCACCAACGCCTCGTCGGCGTGGATGGCGAAAGCCACGATGCGCACCATCAGGCGCTCATCGGTCTCGGACGGGTGGCGCGCCAGGGTCAGCGCATGCGTTGCATAGTAGTTGCGGTCCATGTCGGCGATCGACAGTTCCGCCTTATAAATCGTAGATTTCAGTGCCATTGCTAATTACTTGAAGATCACAGTACGGTCGCCATTCAACAGGATGCGGTGCTCGACGAACCATTTCACCGCGCGTGCCAACACCACGCATTCGACGTCGCGGCCAATGGCGGTCAACGCATCCGAATCCATGGCATGGTCGACGCGTTCCACATCCTGTTCGATGATCGGGCCTTCATCCAGGTCGCCGGTCACGAAGTGGGCGGTGGCGCCGATCAGCTTCACGCCGCGCTTGTGCGCCTGGGCATACGGCTTGGCGCCTTTGAAGCTGGGCAGGAAGGAGTGGTGGATATTGATCGCCTTGCCTTTCAGGCGCTCGCACATCGATGGCGACAGGATTTGCATATAGCGCGCCAGCACCACCAGATCCACCTGGTGGGTTTCCATCAATTCGACGATGCGCGCTTCCTGCGCCAGCTTGGCCGCTTCCGGCGCGCCGGTCGCCAGCGGCAAGTGGTGGAACGGGATGTTGTAGCTGGCCGCCAGCTGGTAATAGTCCATGTGGTTGGACACGATGGCCGGGATCTCGACCGGCAAGAGCCCGCTCTTGTAGCGGAACAGCAAGTCGTTCAGGCAGTGGCCGATCTTGGACACCATCAGCATCACGCGCGGCTTGGCATGGGCATCGTGCAGCGCCCAATCCATCGCCATGGTTGCCGCCAGCCGGGCGAAATCCTCGCGCAATTGCGCGTCGCTGACCGCCGCATCTTCGCGCGCAAAGTGCACGCGCATGAAAAAGCGTTGCGTTTCCGCGTCGCCGAACTGGGCGGAATCGATGATGTTGCAACCATGCTCAGCCAGGAATCCAGACACACGATGGACGATGCCGCGCTGGTCGTGGCAGGAGAGCGTGAGGATGTATTCTGGATGATTCATGGCACTTTCAGTTCTTGGACGGGACAGTATTGTCGCATGAACATTGCCACGGCTGGCAAAATACAGAATAGAATGACCGTACTATTTTCTTAACCCAAGGAGACATCATGGAGAATACGCAGTTCCGCCTCGCCGCCCGTCCGGTCGGCCTGCCCAAGGACAGCGACTGGCAGCTCACCCGGGAGCCGGTGCGCGAACTGGCCGACGGCGAAGTGCTGGTCAAGACGCGCTACCTGTCGCTCGACCCTGCCATGCGCGGCTGGATGAACGATGCCAAATCCTATATCCGCCCGGTCGGCATCGGCGAAGTCATGCGCGCCGGCGGCCTGGGCGAAGTGATCGCCTCCAAATCGCCACGCTTTGCCGTGGGCGACCAGGTCGGCGGCGGCTTCGGCGTGCAGCAATACTGGATCGGCGCGGCCGACGACCGCCACGCCGCCCTGCACAAGATCGATACCCGCCTGGCGCCGGCCACCACCTGGCTCAACACCCTCGGCATGCCAGGCATGACGGCCTACTTCGGCCTGCTCGAGGTCGGCCAGCCGAAAGCCGGCGACACCGTCGTGGTATCCGGCGCGGCCGGCGCCGTCGGCCAGACGGTCGGCCAAGTGGCCAAACAGCTCGGCTGCCGCGTGGTCGGCATTGCCGGCGGCAAGGAGAAATGCGCCTTCGTGGTCGACGAACTCGGCTTCGACGCCTGCATCGATTACAAGGGCGGCGACGTGCGTGCCGGCCTGAAGGAACACTGTCCAAATGGCGTTGACGTATACTTTGACAACGTTGGTGGCGACATCCTCGACATCGTTCTCACGCGCATCAACCTGAAGGCCCGCATCGTGATCTGCGGCGCAATTTCGCAGTACAACAACACGACGCCGGTCAAAGGGCCCGCCAACTATCTGTCCTTGCTGGTGAACCGCGCGCGCATGGAAGGCATGGTCGTGTTCGACTACGCCGACCGCTACCACGTAGCCGTTGCCGCGCTCGGCAAATGGCTGCAGGAAGGCAAGATCAAAAGCCGGGAAGACGTGGTGCAAGGCATCGAACAATTCCCGCAGGCGTTGACCATGCTGTTCGAAGGCAAGAACTTCGGCAAGCTGGTGCTGCAGGTCGCCTGATCGCCCCCTTGCGGCTCCTTTGCGCGGCCAAACCGATGCAGCGAAGGAGCCAGCATGAGCCAGCAAAAACAGAACGCCACGGCCAGCGATGCCGTGGCGCTACTTACCACCGACCACGACAAGGTCAAAAAACTTTTCCGCGAGTTCGAAAAATGCGACGCCTCGCACCAGGGCTTGAAACACGACCTGGCGCAGCAGATCTGCATGGACTTGACCATTCACGCCACCATCGAGGAAGAAATCTTCTACCCCGCGGTGCGTGCCGAAACCGGCGACCAGAAGCAGGTCGACGAAGCACTGGAAGAACACGCCACCATCAAGGAACTGGTGGGCCACATCCGCGGCATGGCCACCGGCGACAGTGAACTCGATGGCGCCGTGCAAAAATTGCGCGAATGCGTTGAGCACCATGTGGCCGAAGAAGAGCAGGAAATGTTCCCGCGCGTGCGGCAAACCGACGCCAACCTGACCGAACTGTGCGAGCAGTTGCAGGACCGTAAGGAAGAACTGGAGCACGACTTCGGCGCGACACCCGTGCGCGGCAACAATACCGCCGAGGCCGAAGGCGAGCGCTCCGCCACCGGTCAAGCCGGCTCCTGAGGCGAAAAAAAAGTTTGAACTTTACTGCCGGCCTCCCCTCAAAGCCCAAGAAGCAGCCACGAGACTGCTTCCGGCCCGGGCCCGCGCCCGGATGTTGGGGCACTTTGAGGGAGGTGGATCATGGCTACACACGACGAGCACGTCAGGGGCGGCAATGGCAAGCGCGGTTTTGCGGCAATGGACAAGGAAACCCAGCGCATGATTGCGAGCAAAGGCGGCCAGGCCGCCCACCAGAAAGGTACGGCGCATGAATTCACCTCGGAAGAGGCGCGACGCGCCGGGCAGAAAGGCGGCGAAGTGGTGAGCCGCAACCGCGAGCATATGGCGGAAATCGGCCGCAAAGGCGGAGAAAGCCGCCAAACCGCCCGCAACGGCAACCGGCAGGGCAACCTCCCGGGGCAAGACAAGCCCGGCGGGGCACCCTGACCCTCGCCCTCCCGCAAACGCCTGGCGGGCGGTCCCGCCCGTACCCTAGGGGAGTTTGCGGCCGGATGCCGGTGCACTATATAGATGTTCCAGGGGGACCGGCAGCAATTGTTCCCCGCCGGGCGGCACATGCAACACCATCAGGTGGGCGCCGCCCCCCTGCTGGAAATACTCCAGGCGCACGGGGTGAAAGCCCTTTTCCAGTGGAATCAGGTAGGACTTCGGATTGCCGCCGCCATGGGTGCCGTCGTAATCAATCAACAGTTTGTCGCCCAGGAATAACCTGGAACCATCATCCGAATCCAGCGTGAAGATATAGTAGCCTTCCTTCTGGATGTCGATATACCCTTCCAGGAGGGCCCCGAAATTGGTTGGGCGCGGGAGCTTATTGATGTCAAAATCCTTGCCGGCAATGCCGGAGCGGACCGGCTGCAATTTCCCGAATTCGGGAAGCACATCCCACTGCCCTTCGTAATAGGAATAGTGCAAACCGCCCGGCACCGCATCAGCGGGTTTTGCGACGGCAGGGAGCGGCTGTCCCACCTTGAATTCGCCCACAGTCGATTTATTGAACCGGTCAGTACGGTCAAGCGCCTTGGCGGTGAGCCTGGCGCCATTGACCAAGCCATTCCCAAATTTCATTCTGGCGGACGACAAAGTGGGTTCGCTGCCATCGGTCGTGTAATACACTTGCGACGACCCCATATAGTAGACCTTATAGGGTTGGTCCTTGAGGATGATGCCGTTCATGGGATGGAACACGACGGCGGGATTGCTGTAACCGTCGTAAAAGAACTTGAGCCCGTCATAGATGCTTTTCAGCCGCAGGGAGCCGTGGTGTTCGTCCGCATAGCCTGCAATTTTCCACTTCAGCTCTTTGGGCGCCGCTCGCTTCAGGAAGGATTCAAAGCCGGCTATCCCCATCTCCTTGAGCCCCGCTTCATCGCGTCCCGAAATGAACAGCGTTTTACCCGACTGCAAAGCCGGCTTCAACTTGTCTCCGGCGATCTTTCCGATGTAATTGCTGTCCCAAAACAGGCTTGGGTCCACCGCCAGGTAGGAATTAAAGAGCTGCGGTTCCTTGAGCAGGGCATACACGGAGAACAGGCCGGTCAGCGAATGCCCGTACAACATATTGTTCCCACTGGTGGGGTAGGACTTGTTGATGTATGGGACCAGCTCGTTTTTCAAGAACGACAGGAACTGGTCCGCGCCGCCCGACCCAGGCATCTGAGCCAGCGCCGTTGGCGTCATGTCGCGTCCCCGGTTGGTGTTGAACACGGCCACCATGATAATCGATGGCATGTAAGTCTCGTTTTGCGCGAACTGCTGGATATCCGCGATGGTTTTCAGGTTGGAGTCCCCATCCAGGATGTAGAGAACGTCGTACTTTTCCGAAGACTCGGGCTTGTAGTTTTCGGGCAGTAGCACATGAATGGTTCGTTCCTCTTTCAACACCGCCGAATACACGGATTCCCGTTTGCCGGGAAGGTTCTGTGCAGCGGCACTCAGCGAGGCCGCCAGGAAGGGAATCATGAACAGCATGCTGCGGAGAAGTGACGTTCGCATGGGATGCCTGTCGGGTGACCGGAGATAGTTGTTAAAAAACTATTATGAGCAGGAATCCGCGAGCGCGACAATTACGAAAACCGCCGGATGCCGTAACAATATCCAACAATCTTATGTGTAGTGGGTCAGACTTGATCTCGTATATTGAGAGTGCCGATCCAGTGGTAACGTGTTCCCGAGATGGCGCGGCGGGGCAAGGTGACACATAACTTGATCTTAGGGTTCGACCCTGCTTGTCAGATTGGTGCCCTTGCTCATTTCCATCTGAAAGTCCGGACAGTATCTGAGGCTGCCGCTAGTCGCGCAAGCCTGCATACGAGGAGGGAAAGCCATGGACACGGAAGCTCCTGCTGTTGGGATCGACGTCAGCAAGCATAAGTTGGATGTTGCTCTGCTGATCAGTGGCAAAGTGCGCAGCAAATCGGTATCAAATTCACCAGCCGGTTACCAGGAACTAAAGATTTGGATGACGAAGCAGAAGGTCGCCTTCGATCAATGCCTGGTTTGCATGGAATCGACGGGAGCGTACAGCGAACCAGTCGCAATTGGTCTGCAGGCACTTGGATTTACGGTAAGCGTTGTCAACCCAGCTCGCATTAAAGGCTTCGGGCAAAGCGAACTTGTGCGCAACAAGAACGACGGGATTGATGCAGCATTGATTGCACGGTACTGCGCGATGATGAATCCCGCTCCATGGAAAGCACCGCCGCCTGAGCAACGGCGTCTTCGCGCATTGTGTGATCGTCTAAGAGCATTGAAGGACATGCGCCAGCAGGAAGAGAACCGAATCGAAGCATGCCGGACCGTCGAGAGTTCTGAGATGGCGGCGCATATACATCAGCATGTGGCTTGGCTCAGCTTGCAGATCAAGCAGCTAGAACATGAAATTGACGATCATATTGAGCATCATTCGGGCCTTAAGCGGGATGCCGACTTAATGGCCAGCATTCCCGGTATCGGACGAGCTACGGTCGCGGTCATGCTTGGATATATCGGGGACCTGCATCGATTTGGGAGTGCGAAGGCTTTGGCCGCCCATCTTGGCGTAAGTCCACGCCAGCGCATATCTGGAACTTCTGTGCGTGGACGTACTACCATGAGCCGAACAGGGAATCGGACCACGCGCAGCGCGCTTTACATGCCGGCCGTTGTGGCTAGCCGCCACAATCCTGTGCTCAGGGCGTTTGCGGAGCGCCTTCATGCAAACGGCTTGCCGAAGAAGGCAGTGATTGGCGCCGTTATGAGAAAGCTAGTCCATCTGATGTATGCGGTGGTGCGATCTGGTACCGCCTTCGAGCCGAATTACCAGGAAGGGCCTGCGAGAAGTGGGACTTCGTCTGGGGCGTGACGTTAAGCTGCAGCCTCTGGCTTGGAAAGCTCACGCAAGATAGCGCAGTCGGAAGACGTTGACCGGGCATTGCAGCGTCCCCTAATTGTCAGCAGTTCTTCGCGCAGCGAAGTGAGCTGCGCAATGCGTTCAGCGACTTGGTCAATATGCCTGTCTATCAGCGCGTTAACACTGCCGCAATCCTCTTCGGGTGCATCACGCGATGCCAGAAGTTGAATAATCTCATCAAGGCCTATGTCGAGGCTGCGACAGTGTCGGATGAATTGAATGCGGCGGACCGACGACTCGTCATAC
>CAMLRG010000116.1 GCA_946482335.1 uncultured Duganella sp.
CCACATTCCCATCAAGCAGCCCCTGCGTCAGAAAACGTCGCTCATGGTAGTGGCAACTTGTATCCTCACAGGTCATCGTAAAACCATCGAAGATTTCACGGACCCTGCAAAAATCGTAATGATGTTGGCGCAGATTCGCTAGGCGCTTGTGCTCGTCCCAAGTGAATTTCATATCCAGTGTAGCGCGATGAAAGGTGAGGTCAAGCAAGCTGGGCGGAAGGTTCGATTTTGCTGCCAAGGGCGCTGGGCGGTATTGAGATGGATCAGGTAACATGGCGGGATGACAAGGGATACTTTTGAGTACCGCGACGTGGCGGTGGAGTCCGTGGAGGAGGGCGGGCGGGTTGTCGTGCGGCCGGTGAATGGGCAAGCCTTCAGCCCGGAGATGCGGGTGGAGTGCTCGCGGCGTTTGCGCGACACCGCCGTTTATCCGCTTGGCACCAGCTTCCTCGTGCTGGCGAAAATGACGGACCGGCTGGGCGGCGAGCCTTATCTGTACGTCTTCCACGGCGACCCGGTCAAAGTGCTAACACCGGCGCAGCTGGACACCTTCCTCAATGACCGCCGCCGCTTGCGGATTTAGGAGGCCGCTCGATGAAACTTGCCTTCGTTGCGTTTCTGCTTTTGCCGCCGCCGACGTTTGCTCAGGCTCCCGAACCGGCGCCGGACGAGCTACTTCAGCTTGTTTTCCCGAACTGGAAAGACGAGTCAGACGGACGTGTGGTCTCGATCGCCACGAACGCGGTGACGCGCGACTGGGATGCGAAGCAGGGCAGGAAACGCAATGTCATCGTCGAGCCGCGCCAAGTGGTCCGCGTGGTACCGGACCGTATCACGCTGCTTGCCGCGCTGACGCCTGCCGGAGACAGCGGTGCGCCGCAAGTCGCGCACGGAACGCCGATCGGTCTCGCGGCATATACCTTCAAACCCGGCAAGGTCGGCTGGAAGCTGGCCAGGCGCCAGGAACCGTTCGACCTGCAAGGCTTTGAGGGGCGCGCGCACATGGAAGTGGTGGCGCTGTCGTCGACCGCGCAAGCGCTGCACGTCAGCTGGGGCAGTTGCTGGCAAGGCTACTGCGTCGACCTGTTCGCGCTATACGCAATCGATGCGGAAGGCGTACGGGCGCAGCCGCTTTTGCTGCAAAAGATCAAAGGCGCGAACGTCTACGCGCGCCCCGACTGCGTGGAACGGCTGGGCGATATCCTGCCTGGCTTGCAGCCGGGCGACCCTGCTGCTGCGTCCGAGCGCGTGCCCCCTGGACAATGCTATGCAATGGAAGGTCGTTGGGAGATTGCGGACCGCAGCAGCGGGCCGGGGCCGCTGATACTGAAGTTCACCGGGGCAGTCAGCAAGACCAGCGGGCAGGCGAATTTGCCGGCGCAGCCCATCGATCAGACGATGAAATTCGAGTTCCGGGGCGGGCGTTATGTGCCCGTTTCCGGAAGCAACCCGGTACCTGATGCATAAACAAAAGGAGACAACATTGATCAAGATCCGTGAGATTGACCACATCGTGCTGCGCGTCGTCGATGCCGACCGCATGATCCGCTTCTACACCGAAGTGCTGGGCTGCACGATCGAACGGCGGCAGGACGAGATCGGCCTGATCCAGCTGCGCGCCGGCAGTTCGCTGGTGGACCTGGTGCCGGTTGATAAGAAGCTGGGCAAGATGGGCGGGGCCGCGCCGGGCAAGGAAGGCCGCAACGTCGACCATTTCTGCTTCCGCGTCGAGCCATTCGACGAGGCGGCGATCCGCGCCCACCTCAGCGCGCACGGCGTCGCCAACGGTCCGTCCGAATCGCGCTACGGCGCGGAAGGCGAAGGGCCGTCGATCTACCTCAACGACCCCGAAGGCAATACCGTGGAGTTGCGCGGCGCGCCCTACGCGGCCTGATCATTCGTCGTCGTCTTCGTCGTCTTTCTTGAGCTTCGAAGACTTGCGCGCTTCGTCGGCGGCCGCCTTCAGCTTGGCGGCGCCGTCCATGAATTCGTCGACGCTGTGGTCTTTGCTCCGGCGGACTTCCGGCGGCAGGATCGCGGACATGTACAGTTCGTCACGCAAACGGCCGGCGTTCTCATAGTTGCGCATCAGGATCAAGCCCGAGCCCAACGCCAGGAAAATGGCGCAAGAGGAAATGAAGGCGCGCGGCTTGTGCGGCTTGATGGTGCGCAGGTGATTGTAGATCATGGCCACCACGATCAGCATGACGACGTGGTTGCCGTAGCGCGTGAACACTTCCGCCGACCAGGCGTAGGCCAGCACGGTGCTCAAGGCTTTCCACGCCCCGATCGTCACCAGGCCGCTGCCAAGGATGAACAGGTGGCGGCCCAGGCGCGCGTGGCCGCCGAACAGTCGGTTGGCCAGCGCCCATACGCCGCTCCACACCAGGCCCGCGCCGATGCCCGACGCGATCACCAGCAGGTAGCGGATGGCCTGGAAGCTGCCGGTATCGGCCAGCGCTTCGGTCACGCCGATGAACAGCGCGATCAAGGCCAGGCCGGCCAGCGCCGGCACGCCGCCTTCCCAGGCGTGCATGGTGGTGTCGGCGACTTCGGGTTCAACCGGGTAGGCCGCATCGCGCACGCGCAGGCGCGTGTGGCCGAGGCGGACCACCGTGGTGCCGTTGATCGGCACGGCGGCCTGGCGTTTGCCATGGGCCACGATGCCGTTCTGGCTGCCCAGGTCGCGCATCATCAGTCCACCGTCTTCGGCCAGCTCGACCACCGCGTGGCTGGCGGCGGTGTGCGCGTCGTCCAGGATGAAATCGTTGTGGTAGCCGCGGCCGATGGTGATCGGCAGGGTGCTGACCCGATGGCGGTGCAGCACGTCGCCATTGCGCGCCAGTGTCTCGATGAAGAAGGGGCCGTTCATTTGCTGCCCCCGCGCGCCAGCGATTCAAGGAAGGCGCGCGAGGCACGCAGGCCGTTTTCATACGAGACGCCGCGGGCATCGAGGCGGCTTTGCAGGTTCATCTTGCCTTCGTCGGTGCTGGATGTCAGCAGGGCGAAGTCGTACAGGCCGTCGAACTTGCGGTAGGCGCGCACGCACATCACGGCGCGCATCGGCAGGGTGCTGTTCTTGACGAATTGTTCGGTGCATTGGGGACCGGTCAGGCGCTTGTCCTTGTGGCTGCCGAAGCTCTCGTTCTTGAACGAGTTGCTGGACAGGACGGCAAAGCGCACTTCATCCAGCCCGGTGCTCTTCATGTACTGGTGCTGGATCTGCACCTGGCCCGTCTGCAGCGAACCGGAAACGAAGAGCGAGGATTCCATCGCACAGTTGGTGACTTCCACCGAGAAGGAGTCGCGGTCGTTGGAACGCCCCCAGCAGCGCATCTGCTCGGATTCGCGCACCGGCACCGAGTAGGGCCCCATGGCCTTGGCGCTGAGCGGTTTGGCCAGCAGCTGGTCGACCATGGCTTTCTGGTGCACCAGCAGTTGCTGGGCGACGATGGCGGTGAAGTCTTTCGGCGGCTTGGCGTCGGGCGCGACTTTCTTCAGCAATTCCTGCGCCTGGTGGGCCGGGACCAGGAAACTGACCAATTCGCCGCCCAGCATCTTCGACACGTTGATGCCGGCCACCTGGCCGTCCACCGTCACGGTCGGGCCGCCACTCATGCCGGCGTTGATCGGGCCGGTGAACATCAGCTGTTCGTAGAACCTGCGTGCGATGACGCCGTTATACGCGCCTTCCGAAATGGCGAAGCCCAGGTCGAGCGGGTTGCCCAGCGAGTAGAGGTATTGGCCTTGCGTCAGCGTGACCGGCTTGTCGCCCAGCTTGAAGTAGCCGGTGCCGTAACGGTTGACGCGCACCACGGCCAGGTCGTGCAGCACGTCGACCGCCAGCAGTTCGATATTGCCGCGTTGGCCGGCCGTATCGACCCATTCACCGGTATAGGTGTCGGGATCCAGTGCGAATTGCGAGACGACGTGGTAGTTGGTCAGGACCAGGTTGGAGGTGCCGACCAGGAAGCCGGAGCCGACCGACGATTGGGTACGGCCCGATTTCAGCAGCGAACGGACTTGCAGCAGGTCGGCCTTGGCGGCGGAATACAGTTTTTGCGCGGTGCTCGACGGCGTCGGCAAGGTGACGGCTTCGTTGCCGGCCGGCGCCGGCGTCGGCTGGGCATTCACTGCCGCGCAGCCCCAAGTCAAAGTCAGCAGTAAGGCCAGTTTGGTGAATTTCATTGAATCCTTCGACTTGGGTGCGGGAGCCGGGGCGCTTCAGAGTTCGCCGTCTTCGGCGGCTGGCGGGGTAACGGGCGTCATCATGTGGCCCAGCTTGAGCGCCTTGGTGTTCAGGTAGTGCTGGTTGAAGGCGTTGCGGTTGACCAGCAGCGGTACCCGCTCGGCCACTTCGACCCCGAGGGCGCCCATGGCGGCGATCTTGCGCGGGTTGTTGGTCATCAGCTTCAGGCGCTTGACGCCGAACTGTTTCAGCATCGGCTCGACCAGGGCGTAGTTGCGCTGGTCGGGCTTGAAGCCCAGTTGTTCGTTGGCTTGCACGGTATCGGCGCCTTGCTCCTGCAGGCGGTAGGCGCGCATCTTGTTGATCAGGCCGATGCCGCGGCCTTCCTGGCGCAGGTAGAGCAGCACGCCGCGGCCTTCCTCGGCGATGCGTTTCAGCGCACCTTCGAGCTGGGCGCCGCAATCGCAGCGCTGGGAGAACAGCACGTCGCCGGTCAGGCATTCGGAGTGCACGCGCGCCAGCACCGGCTCGCCGTTGCCGATATCGCCCAGCACCATGGCCAGGTGTTCCTTGCCGGTGGCGTGTTCGACGAAGGCATGCAGCGTGAACTGGGCCCACGGCGTCGGCAGGGCGCACGAGGTGACGTAGTCCAGGTCTTCTTTTACCGGTTGTTCTGCTACGGGCTGCATGATGCTCTTTCAATCTTTGTATTGTGTAACCCTGCAATCATAACAAAAACCGGCAAGGCGGGGTCAGACCCGAGGGTCTGCCCCCGCAACGGTCTCACGTTGGCGCCGGCGCAGACGGGGTCTGGCCCTTGGGCCTGACCCCGGTTTACCGGTTCAAGGCAAGTCGAACAGCAATACTTCAACATTGTCCGCCCCCGACAGCGTAACAGACGCCTCGCCGCTGATCTTGGCCGCATCGCCACCTTTCAGCTCCGCGCCATTGACCGTCAGCGTCCCGCGGATCACATGGACATACGCCTGGCGCCCGGCCGCCAGCGCATGCACCACCGCGTCCCCGCCATTCAGGATCGAGGCATAGATGAAGGCATCCTGGTGCACCAGCACCGACCCGTCGCGCCCATCCGGCGAGGCCACCAGCCGCAGCGCGCCCGTTTTGCTCTCGGGCGTGAAGTGCTTTTCCTCATACCCCGGCGCGATGCCCGCCTGGGCCGGCTCGATCCAGATCTGCAGGAAATGCACGCCTTCGCGGTTCGAGTGGTTGTACTCGCTGTGGCGCACGCCGGTACCGGCGGTCATGCGCTGGACGTCGCCATAATGCAGCACCGATCCATTGCCCATGCTGTCCTTGTGCTCCAGCGCGCCGCTCAGCACGTAGGAGATGATTTCCATGTCGCGGTGGCCGTGCGTGCCAAAGCCCTGGCCCGGGGCGACCTTGTCTTCATTGATCACCCGCAGCGGCCCGAAACCGACGTGCTTCGGGTCATAGTAGTGGCCAAACGAGAAGCTGTGGCGGGAATCCAGCCAGCCAAAATTGGCAACGCCACGGTCTTCAGATTTACGGATTTGCAACATGATGGGCTCCTTGTGCGATAATTTCGATCAGATGTTTCACAGTATATGGGCAGGTCATCGTGTTAAAAAGCGAATAATTTGCCGCTCTATGATCGAAAAAATCGAATGCTCAGATTAAGCCTGGACGCCTTGCAGATTGTCGACGCCATCGACCGGGGCGGTTCGTTCGCCGCGGCGGCGCGCGAGCTGTTCCGCGTGCCCTCGACCATTTCCTACACGGTGGGCAAACTGGAAGAAGAGTTGGGCGTGCAAGTGTTCGAGCGCATCGGGCCGCGCGTGGAACTGACCCCGGCCGGGCGGGAATTGCTGAAAGAGGGACGCTACCTGTTGAAGGCGGCGGGCGACCTGGAGCAGCGCGTACGGCGTGTGGCGTCTGGCTGGGAGACCGAACTGGCGGTCGGCATCGATTCCATGTTCGGCGCCGCCGTGCTGGCGGACGACGTGCGCGCCTTTTACGAGGTCACGCAGCAAACCCGCCTGCGGCTGGTGCAGGAAACCCTGGGCGGCAGCTGGGAAGCCTTGCTCGAGCGGCGGGTCGACCTGGTGGTGGGGGCGCCCGGCGACGGCCCGGCGGGCGGCGGCTATGTCTCGCAACCGATCGGGCAGTTGAAATGGGTGTTCGCGGTCGCGCCGCAGCACCCGCTGGCGCAAGTGCCGGGGCGGCTGGGGCGCAATGAGCTGCAGCGTTACCGCGCCATCGCCACGGCCGATTCGGCGCGCCTGCTGGCGCCGCGTACGGTCGGCCTGGTGCTGGGGCAGGATACCCTGACCGTGCCCACCATGCAGGCCAAGTTCGATTACCAGGTGGCCGGCCTGGGTTTCGGCTTCCTGCCCGAGCGTTGCGCCCGCGCGGCGATTGCTGCCGGGTTGCTGGTGGAAAAGCAAGTCGAGGAACCGAAACCCGACGAAACCTTTTACCTGGCCTGGCGCAGCAGCGAGTCCGGCGCGGCTTTACGCTGGTGGCAACAGCGCCTGGCCATGCCCGGCTTGTTCGAGCGCCTGTGCCGCCACTTGCCAACTGTTGCGTACGATCAAGAAATGAACGGGCAGCCCCTCTAAGTTGACGCTCGCCAACTGTTTCGGAGTACCATTGGATTTGTTTCGTTTTGCCCATCAATGTATGACCACTCCTGCAACTCCTGTATTCCTGAAGCTCCTGGCCGACCGCCAGGGCAAGCCGGGCGGCTTCCTGTTCTGCGGTGACGGCACGCCTGCCTTGCCCCCTGAACTCGGCGAGCTGGCCGGCAAGCTGCCATGCTTCTACCGGGAGCCGCTTGCCGCGCCATGCGCGGCCTCGCTGGGCGAGCTGGGGTTCAAGGCCATGCCGGCCGGCGCCCTGCAGCGTGCCGATTCGGAATTCGACCTGGTGCTGGAGCCGAAGGTCGATTGGATCGAAGGCGACTGGCCGCTGCAGGCGCCGTCGCGCCAGAGCGGGACGCAGGCGGCATCGCGCGCGATGGCGCTGCAACTGGTGCAACTGGTCAGCAACGATGCCGACACCCACGAGATCGAGGAAATCCTGCGGCGCGACCCGACCTTGTCCTACCACTTGCTCAAGCTGGTGAATTCGCTGGGCATGGGCACCGGCCGCAAGGTCACCAGTTTCAGCCAGGCGATCCTGATCCTGGGCCGCCAGCAATTGCGGCGCTGGCTGAACCTGATGCTGTTCGCCGCGCGCAGCGACGACGTGCGCTCGCCGATGCTGCTGGCGCGTGTTTCGGTGCGGGCGCGCACCATGGAATTGCTGGCGCGCGAAACCGGGCAGGGCAAGCAGATGCAGGAGCAAGCCTTCATGGTCGGCATGTTCTCGCTGCTGGGCGTGCTGTTCGGGGTGCCGCTGGGCGAGCTCTTGGCGCCTTTGAGCCTGAGCGACGCGGCGCAGCAAGCCTTGCTGTCGAAGTCGGGTGAGCTGGGAGAATTGCTGGGGATCGTGGAAGCGGCCGAACATTGCGATATGGTGGCCGTGGCCAAAGGCCTGGCTGCCCTGCAGGTGCCTGCGCTGGACTTCAACCGCCTGGTGGTGGAAGCGAATTTGTGGATGTTGAGCGTCACCGGCGAAGTAGGCGGCCATGGATAAGGACCGCATCGCGCATTGCCTGGCCCTGAGCCGGCTGGCGCGCGGCCAGCAAGGCGCGCTGCAGGCCGCCACGCTGGCCGAACTGGAAATGGCGCTGCACGGGCTGCAGGCCGGTGCAGCGGACAGCGAGGCGGGCGCCGAATTGATGCTGGACCAGGCCGGCTACCTGACCGCCTGGAATGCCGGCGCCGAGCGCCTGTTCGGCTACCGCGCCAGTGAGGCGCTGGGCCAGCACGTGCTGTTCCTGTACGACGATGACGACGAACATGGCGACATCGCGGAAATGGTGCTCGATGCCGACCACGCGGTGGCCGATGTCAAGCGCCGCAAGAAGTCCGGCGAAGTGATCCGCGTGCGCCTGTCGATTTCGCTGGTGCGCGACGATACCGGGCAGCCGACCGGCATGCGGGTGTCGATCGCGCCCCTGATGCAAGGCTTGACGCTGGAGCAAAAGACCGAGCTGCATGCCCGCATCATCGAAGACAGCGACCAGGGCGTGTTGATCACCGATGCCCAGGAGCGCATCGTGTCGATCAATGGCGCCTTCACGCGCATCACCGGCTATAGCGCGGCCGAAGCGTTGGGCAAGACGCCGGACCTGCTGCGCTCGGGCGTGCACGATGCCGAATTCCGCGCCAAGGTGCGCGCGGCCATGCAGGGCGCCGGGCCTTGGCGCGGCGAGATCATCGGCAAGCGCAAGAATGGGGAATTGTTCCCGCAATCGGTGACCGTCAGCGCGGTGCGCGACGAGCAGGGGCAGATCAGCCATACCTTCTCGCTGTTTTCCGACATCAGCGTGCACAAGGATGCCGAAGCGCGCATGCAGCAGATGGCGAATTACGATTCCCTGACCGGTTTGCCCAACCTTGGCTTGCTGGGGCGCCTGCTGGGCCAGGCGATGACGGAAGCGCGCCGCAATGGCGACCATGGCGCCCTGCTGGTGATCGACTTGCCGCGGCTGGGGGCGATCGGCGACACGCTGGGCTACGAGGTGGCCAATTCCTTGCTGGTGGCGGTGGGCCGCCTGTTCCGCCAGGTGCTGCGCGACGAGGATATCCTGGCGCGGCTCGACGGCGGCAAGTTGGCGGCCGCCTTGCCCCAGATCGGCAAGCGCGAGCACGCCGCCATCGTCGCGCAAAAACTGATGGCGGCGCTGGAGGCGCCGATCGCGGTCGGCAACCACGCCTTGCAGGTCCATGCGCAAATCGGCATTGCCGTCTATCCGGAAGATGCGCAGGACGCGTCGGAACTGGTGCGCGGGGCCGAAGCGGCCATGTCGCGCGTGCAGCCGGGGCAGGTGCCGGCGCTGCTGTTCTACAGCGAGGAAATGAACCAGCGCGCCAAGGAGCATTTGCGCATCGAGAGCGAATTGCGGCAAGCGCTGGCGAACGATGAGCTGCTGCTGTATTACCAGCCCAAGGTCAGCTTGCGCAGCGGCCGCATCGTCGGGGCCGAGGCGCTGCTGCGCTGGCGCCATCCGGTGCGCGGGCTGGTCTCGCCGGGCGTGTTCATCCCGGTGGCGGAAGAGACGGGGCTGATCTTTGAATTGGGCAATTGGGTGCTGGAAGAGACATGCCGCCAGGTCGCTGCCTGGCGCGACGCCAACCTGATGATGCCGCCGATCGCGGTCAACCTGTCGGCGCGCCAGTTCGACGGCAAGCTGCCCGAACGCGTGGCGGACGTGATGGCGCGCCACCAGGTGCGCCCGGAACAGCTGATGCTGGAAATTACCGAGAGCCTGCTGGTGCACGGCGCCGAGAATGTGATCGCCATCATGAACGAACTGGTGGCGATGGGGCTGTCGCTGGCGCTGGACGATTTCGGCACCGGTTATTCCAGCCTGGCTTACCTGAAAAAATTCCCGATCAGCACGCTGAAGATCGACCGCGCCTTTGTGGTCGGGCTGCCGTTCGAGGAAAACGACTGCGCCATTGCGCGCGCCATCGTCACCATGGCCAAGCAGTTGCGGCAGGAAATCGTGGCCGAAGGGGTGGAAACCATCGAGCAGATGGGCTTCCTGCGCGAGCTCGGTTGCGGGAAATGCCACGAGCAGGCCGGCAGCCAGCCGGTCGGCACGGCCGACTTCGAACGCATGCTGCGCGAGGGCAAACGCCTGGCCGTGGCGGGGCGGCAAGCGACGCTGGCCCTATAAAATCGCCCAGTCCTGGACCTTTGTTGGGGCCAGGTTGCGCCGCACAATATCCCTGACGAATGATCGAAAGGGATGCCATGCTGGACTTCCATTACGCCGCCACACCACACGGGCAGCAATTGCTGATGTTCCTGGAAGAAACCGGGCTGCCCTTCCGGCGCATCCCCAAGCCTGCCGCGCTGGCCCTGGTCGACCATTGGCCGGCTGACGGCGGCGCACCCTTGCCGCTGCAGGAAGCGGGCGCCATGCTGCTGTACCTGGCGGACAAAGCAGGCTTCGGCTTGCCGGCCAATATGCGCGGCAGGGTGGAAGCCCGGCAGTGGCTGTTCTGGCAGAAGGCGTTCGAATGCCATGGCGCCGATATGGCGCAGCTTTGCGGGGTCCTCGACAGGCAGCTGGCCGAACGGCCTTTCCTGTGCGGCGACCAGTATTCGGTGGCCGACATCGCCTGCTTTCCCTGGGTGAGCGCGGGCGGCTGTGCGCTGTCCGCCTTCCCCAACCTGGCGCGCTGGTTCCATGTGGTCAGCCAGCGCCCGGCGACCCGGCGCGCCTATGGCCGCGAGCAGCACCTTTTGTCCACGTTGGTTCCTGACCCCAGGGTGGACAATACGCTGGCGGCGGTGTTGCCATGAAGCGCGGGGAGGCGGGCAGCCTGGTGTTGGTGGCGGCACTGTGGGGGGCGTCTTACCTGTTCATCCGCGTCGGCGCGCCGGAATTCGGGGCGGCCGCGATGGGCGGGGTGCGCGCGGTGGCGGCGGCGGCCTTGCTGTTGCCGCTGCTGGCATGGCGCGGCCAGTGGGCCACCTTGCGCAAGCATTGGCGCGGCATCGGCTTTGTCGGCGTGACCAATGCCGCGCTGCCATTCCTGCTGTTCAATTTCGCGGCGCTGACCTTGCCGGCCGGGCTGTCGTCCATCCTGAGCGCGACCACGCCGCTGTTTGCCGCGCTGATCGGCGCCATCTGGCTGGGCGAGCGGCTGACGCTGACGCGCATGGCCGGGCTGGGACTGGGCTTTGGCGGCGTGGTCTTGCTGGTGGCGGGCAAGCTGCACTTCCTGCCGCAACAGGACATGCTGCACACCGCGCTGGCCGCGCTGGCCTGCCTGGCGGCGACCCTGCTGTACGGGATTTCCGGCAATTTCAGCAAGCGCTACCTGGCCGATGCGCCGCCGCTGGCGGTGGCCACCGGCAGCCAGATGGTGGCGGCCGCGCTGCTGGCGGGGCCGGCCCTGGTGTGGTGGCCGGAGCAGGCGCCGTCGGCCAAGGCGTGGGGCGCCGTGCTGGCGCTGGCCGCGCTGTGCACGACGTTCGCCTATGTGCTGTTCTTTGGCTTGATTGCGCGGCTGGGTGCCAGCAAGGCCATGAGTGCCCTGTTCCTGATCCCGGCCTTCGGTGTGCTGTGGGGCTGTGTATTCCTGGGCGAATCGTTCTCGCTGCAGATGGGGCTGAGCTGCCTGGTGATCCTCGCCGGTTGCGCGCTGACCACCGGGCTGCTCGAACCGTCGCGCTGGACGGTTCCCTTTATGGCGAAGCGGATTTAACGCTTGTCATCGTTTTTGTGGCTTTGGCGGCCAGCTTCGGCATGCTGTTCAGGCGTGCCGCCGCGGGTACCGCCGCCACTGCTTTGACGGCTGCCGGACTCGGACGAGCCGGACTGGCGGTTGTCATTCTTGTGGCTCATGCTGCCGGCCTTGCGTGCTTCTTCCGAGGTGAACTCGTGGGCATTGCCGGATGCATGGGCTGCCTTGCCGCCTTCACTGGCGATCTCGCGTTGACGTTCCGGGTCCATCGAAGCGAAGCCTCGATTGCTGGTGTCGCCGCTTTGGCGGTTGCCGCCCTGACCACCGGACTGTTTGTTACCGCCGCGGTTGTCTTGATTACTCGATGCCATGATCATCTCCCATTTGGTTCGAAGGAGTGCCCATGGTAGGCGGGGCCGGGCAGCCAATTAATCAGAACACGCGACTAGGGTTTGTAGGACAATGGCTCATTGAAATGCAACACCTGAAAGGGGCGCCATGGCCGGCCTGGACCGCTTTACCGCCGCGCAGGACGGCATCTACCCGCAAGTGCTGGGGGAACTGGCGGCGGGGCGCAAGCGCAGCCACTGGATGTGGTTCATCTTCCCGCAACTGGCCGGGCTCGGCTCCAGCGCGATGGCGCAGCGTTATGCGATCGGCGACCTGGCCGAGGCGCGCGCCTACCTGGCCCATCCCGTCCTCGGTGCGCGGCTGCGCGACTGCAGCCGGCTGGTGTTGGCTGTCCAGGGGGCCACGGTCCATGATATCTTCGGGTCGCCGGACAATATGAAATTCCATTCGTCGATGACCTTGTTCGCGCAGGCGGCGCCGGCCGAGGCGCTGTTCCGCGAATGCCTCGACAAATATTTTGGCGGCGTGCCCGACCGCGCCACGCTGGATTTACTGGACAAGGAAAAACCATGACCCGAACCATACTCGACGACGCCCACCTGCACCCCGCCATCCGCGACCGCGTGGCGAAGAACCATGCCGACATCGTGGCCGAGGTGCAGGCGGCCGTGGCCGCCAACCGCGTGGTGGTGGTGGGCATGCGCCAGAATCCATTCCCGAAAAAGGCGCGCCGCATGCTGGACGGGCAGGGCACGGCTTATGCTTACCTCGAGTATGGCAGCTACCTGAGCCAGTGGCGGCGCCGCACGGCGCTGAAGATGTGGAGCGGCTGGCCGACCTTCCCGATGATCTTCATCGACGGCGTGCTGATCGGCGGCGCCGCCGACCTCGAGCGCCTGATCGAAAAGGGCGAGTTCACCACGCTGGTGGCACCGCGCCTGCAAGGGTGAGGGCGCCGGCCGCGCTCACGGGCTTTGCGGGGCGGGCGAGCCGACCCGCGCCAGGCTAGGCTTGCGCTCTTTCTGCAGCTTCGCGGCGACCTGCTCGGCGCGGGCGAAGGCGCGCACCAGGTTGGCGCCGGCCAGTTTGGCCAGGTCGGCATCGCTCCAGCCGCGCCGCACCAGCTCCGCGAACAGGGCGGGGTAGGTCGAGACGTCTTCCAGGCCCTCCGGATTGACGGCGCCGTAATAGTCGCCGGCGATGCCGACGTGGTCCTTGCCGGCCACGCGCGCCACATGCTCGATGTGGTCGGCCACCATGGCCAGCGTGGCTTTCGGCGATGCGCCGGCCTTGGCGACGTAGGCCGCTTCGCGCGTCTTGTATTCCGCGCTCTCCGGCTCCGCGCCTTCGGTGGCCTGGGCCAGGCCCTTGCGCCAGGCCGCGACCTGGGCGGAGACGAAAGCCGGCACAAAGGTGACCATCACCACGCCGCCATTGGCGGGCAGGCGTTTCAGCACATCGTCCGGCACGTTGCGCGGGTGGTCGTTCAGGGCGCGCGCGCTGGAGTGCGAGAAAACGACGGGCGCGGCGCTGGTGTCCAGCGCCTGGTGCATCACTTCCGGGCTGACGTGGCTCAAGTCCACCAGCATGCCGAGGCGGTTCATTTCGCGCACCACTTCCTTGCCGAACGGCGTCAGGCCGCCGTGTTTGCGCTCGCCGAGCGCGGCGTCGACCCAGTCCAGCGTGCTGTTGTGGGTCAGCGTCATGTAGCGCGCGCCCAGCTCGTAATAGGCGCGCAGCGCGCCCAGGCTGTTCTCGATCACGTGGCCGCCTTCCATGCCGAGGAAGCTGGCGATCTTGCCTTCGCGCTTGGCCTGCGCGATATCGCTGCTGCGGGTGGCCAGCACCAGGCTTTCCGGATACTTGGCGATCATGCGGCGCGCCAGGTCGATCTGCTCCAACTGGGCCACCGCCCAGCCGCCTTTCAGCTCGCCCGGCACGTAGACGCTCCAGAACTGGGCCGACAGCTTGCCTTGCTTCAGGCGCGCCAGGTCGGTTTCGTGCGGCGTATGGCGGCGCAGGTCGTAATGCTCCAGGTCCATCGGGTGCGCGGCATCTTCGCGGATAGTCCAGGGCAGGTCGTTGTGGCCGTCGATCAGGGGGACTTTGTCGAGCAGGCGGCGCGCATGCTGCAGCGCCGCGTCGCCGGGCGCGGCCGTCGCGGACGCCGTCGCCGCAGTCCCGGCACCGGCCGCCAGCGGCAAGGTAAGGGCGGCGCCGGCGATGGCGGTGGCTGCGATGGCGGAAGCGTTGGCCGCGAGGGCCGAGGCGATGGCGGAGGCACGGCGGAACTTCATCGGAGTCCTTTCGTTTGGCGCAGCGGTTCGAGCAAGCCGCGCAGGTTGTTGTGGTCGATCTCGTACATCAGGGCCAGCAGCGCGCCCAGCTCCCCCTTGGGGAAGCCTTCGCGCGCCATCCAGCCCAGGTAGTGGCCCGGCAAGTCGGCCAGCTTGCGGCCCTGGTACTTCCCGTAGGGCATATCGCGGGCCACCAGCATTGCCAGGTATTCAGGGTTCATCGTGTTAAAGCGCCCTTACAGGTATGCAGATGTCGCAGCTGAACGTGCCGTCGCTTTGGGTCGCCAGGCCTTCGTAGCGCTCAAAGCAGGGGCGCTCGTCGCATTGCAGGCCGCTGGAGGGCAGCCATTCCTTCATCATGCGGTTCCACACCGGGCCGATATCTTGCGGCGCACCGGTGTAACGGGTGACAGCGTAACGCCCGCCGGGAAGGTTGGCAACGCTGAATTGCCCGCCCGGCTCGAAACCTGGCGGGATTTCGACACAGGCATCGTAGCGGCATTTGTCGGGCGGCGTGATGCTCGGGTCGTCGTGGCCGATCCCGTAGCAGGTGGCGCCGGTCAAGCCATTGCCGATCAGCCAGGGCATCATGGTGGTGGCCCAGAACTGGCCGACGGATGGGCCGTAAGGGCCGATGTGGCGGCGGTAGGCGACGCGGGCCGGCGGCAGGTCGATGACATTCACTTCCATGGTAGTGGCTCCATAAGGGTTATAGGAGCCGCCATCTTGGCCCGCCGCGTCGCCGCCGGCCTGACCGTGCTTGCTGTTCGCCTGATCGAAATTGCTATGTTGGGCCGCCAGGAACGCGGCCGTGCGTTCCGGCGTGCTGGCGCGCCATTCGGTCGGGGTGCTGCCGAAGCGGGCCTTGAAGGCGCGCGCGAACGCTTCGCCGGACCCGAAACCGGTCGCCAGCGCCACTTCCAGCACCGCTCCGCCGGCAGCCAGCTTGGACGCGGCAACTTCGAGCCGGCGCCGGCGAACGTAATCGCCGATGGTTTCGCCCATCCAGGCCGCGAAGATGCGGTGGAAGTGGAAGCGCGAAAAATTGGCGATGTCGGCCAGCGCCGGCAAATCCAGCTGCGCGTCCAGGTGGCGGTCGATATGGTCGAGCACGCGGTTCATGCGGCGCTCGTACTCGATGCGGGAATCGTTCATGCGATCGGGTAAATGCGGTCCAGGCTGCCGGGGCCGAAGTATTTTTCATATTCCCTGGCGGCGTAGGAATCCATCATGCCGGAAATATAGTCGGCCACCAGGCGCTCGCGTGAATCCTTGAGCGAACGGATGGCCGGCGGCAGCAGGATGCCTCCTTTGTTGTAACTCTTGTCGGTCAGCACTTCGAACAGGCCGCGGATGATCTTCTCGCCGCGCTTTTCGTACAGCTGCACGTCCTTCTTGCGCAGGATGGCGCGCCACAGCAGGCTTTTCAGGCCGCGCGCCAGCAAGCCCTTGCTGCGGTATCCCAGTTCCGGGCCATGCCTGCCTTCCACCACGGCGATGTCGCGGCACAGTTCATGGACGATCTGCGACGTCAGTTCCTTGCGCAGCACGATCGAGTATTCCTCCGAGCTTTCCTGCATATCGCATTTGAGCGCTTCTTCGTGGGCGTGGTTGGCGATGCTGGCGAACTGCTCATAGGCGCCGGCAAAATCCTTGCTGATCCTGAACTCGTGGACGATTTCTCCCCAGGTGATGATGCCGAAGCTCAGCGCATCCTCGACGTCGTGCGCGGCATAGGCGATTTCGTCGGCCAGGTCCATGATCTGGGCATCGATGCTCTTGCGGAGGGCGATGCCGTGGCCGGCCAGCTGGCCCGACAGGAATTCGTAATCCTCGTCGTACAGGAATTTCTTCGGATTGTCGGCGCGGCGCTGGAAGTATTTCGTGATGCCGAGCAGCGAGCGCACCGTCAGGTTCAGGCCCGCATAGGCGTGATGCTTTTTTTCCAGCGTGCGCAGGGTGCGGAAGGCTTGCGCATTGCCCTCGAAGCCGCCGTCGCCGGCCACCAGTTCGTCCAGGATCTTTTCGCCGTAATGGCCGAACGGCGGGTTGCCGATATCGTGCGCCAGCGCGCAGGTTTCCGACACCACGCTGCGCTCCAGCCCCAGGTCGGCGGCGATGGAGCGGGCGATCTGCGCCACTTCCAGGCTATGGGTCAGGCGGTTGCGGTTGAAGCGGTTGGCGTCCACGCCGAGCAGCTGCATCTTGCCCTGCAGGCGGCGGAAGGAGGCCGAATACAGCACGCGGGCGTAATCGCGCATGCATTCCTCGCGGCCCTCGCTGCGGCCGTCGGCCTGGGCGTGGACGCGGTATTCGAGCGGCAGCACCAGCGCTTCCTGGGCGCGGGCAAATTCGATCGTGGTCTGGTCGTACATGTGTTTTCCCAATGGTCAGGAGGGGATTCTACGAGGCTTCCGCGTTCCGGTGTATATTGCAGCCCAAAATGTTTCACGGCTGGGTAAAAAATGTCTCCTGTTTCGCTTTTCTTCGCGGTGCTGGCCTATTTTGGCTTGCTGCTCGTCGTGGCCTGGGCCACCTCGCGCAACGCCAACAATGACAGCTACTTCATCGGCAACAAGAGCTCGAACTGGATGCTGGTGGCCTTCGGCATGGTCGGCACCACGCTGAGCGGCCTGACCTTCATCAGCGTGCCCGGCGCGGTGGGGCACGACGGTTTCGGCTACATGCAGATCATGATCGGCTACGCGCTGGGCTATGTCGCCGTGGCGCTGGTGCTGCTGCCGCTGTACTACCGCTTGAAGCTGACGTCGATCTACCATTACCTCGATGTTCGCCTGGGCCGGCGTTCCTACCAGAGCGGGGCGGCATTCTTCATCCTGTCGCGCACCCTGGGCGCCACCGCGCGGCTGTACCTGGTGGTCAACATCCTGCAGGCGACGATCCTGGACAGCCTGGGTGTGCCGTTCTGGCTCACCAACCTGATCATCCTGGCCATGATCCTGCTGTACACCTATGAGGGCGGGGTCAAGACCATCGTCTGGACCGATACCCTGCAGACCACCGGCATGCTGTTCGGCCTGGTCGCTTGCACGGTATTCCTGCTCAATGAAATGGACCTGGGCGTGCTGGAGGGGCTGGAAAGGATGCGCTCCAGCGGGCTGGCGCGCGTGTTCACCACCGATGTCGACAGCCCGGCCTATTACTGGAAGCAGGTGGTGGCCGGTGCTTTCATCGTCATCACCATGACGGGCATGGACCAGGAAATGATGCAGAAGAATATCTCGGTCAAGACCCTGGGCGACTCCCAGAAGAACATGCTGGCGCTGACC
>CAMLRG010000117.1 GCA_946482335.1 uncultured Duganella sp.
GGCGATTTACCCCGTGTTTAATGGGGGGGTCTGCTGGGCCAACGGGACTTTGCGCGCCGCTAAGTGGCGGGTTGCCAGTGCGGACCCCGACTTTCATGTTACTTGACGGTGACGTTGATGGTCTTGGACAGGCCGGGGCCGTAACTTTGGTGGGCGCCGTTGGCAAACTGCATGGTCAGCTTGTAGTTGCCCGGCGGCAGGGTGACTTCGGTTTCTGTCTGGCCTTTACCGAAATGCAGGTGTTTTTCATCGAAGGGAATCGATTCGCCAACCTTCATGCTGTCGGCGTTGATCAGCAAGTGATGGTGGCCGGTGTTGCTGTCCATGGTGCCGGCTGGCTTGACTTCCATGCCGGTCACGGCGAACTTGACCTTGAACGGGCTGCTGACCACTGCGCCATTTTTGGGCTCGGTAAAGTCCACCGATTGCGCCGCTGCGCTCCCCGCCAGCAAGGCCATCGTCATGGCCGCGAGAATCTTTTGCATATCCTTCTCCTATTTGAGTGGTGGTCCTGCGTACTTGACGATCAAGCCTTTCGGCCCGACCGCCCATCCGGCGCCGGATGCCGAAAAGCCAGCGGCGTTCAGTTTCGTTTCCTTTTCGATAATTGTCCAGTGTTTGCCGCCGTCGCGCGTGTAGCCCGAGCCCGCCAGGCCGACCGCGACGAACGTGCCGCCCGTGCCAGGCACCGGCACCACCGCCGACATGAAGCCGGTCGGCAGGATCTGCGCCGGCGACCAGCCGGCACCGCCATCGCGGCTGATGGCGCCATTCAGCGTCTCCAGTGCCGGCTCCTTATAATCGCCGCCCGCCGCCAAACCGTGCCCATTGCCGGCAAAGCCGACTGAAAACGCGCCCTTGCTGGCGGCGGCCGCCGGGATTGGCAGGGCCGCGGCTTGCCAGCTGTGGCCGCGGTCGACCGAGCGGAAAACACGCGCCTGCGCTGCGCCACCGGTGACGAACCAGGCGTCGCTCCGGCCGGCCACGCTCAGGCAGGTTCCGCTGGCAGCGAATGCTCCCTCTTGCGGCAACGCCGCCAGGCCGGCCGGCTCATTGACCGTCTGCCAGCTGTCGCCGCCATCCCTGGTCAACAGGATCTGGAAGGCGCCGCGTACCGGATCGCCAAACACGATGCCGTTGCGCGCATCCCAGAATGCCATGGCGTCCCAGAAGCCTTCCGGCTCCTTGTTCACGACCAAGAGCTGCCAACTCGCGCCGCCGTCGCGCGTGCGGTACATGCGTGAGGCCTCGCCCGGGCCGGCGCCCATGACGATCGCCGTGTTGGCGTCGAAGGCTTCGATATCGCGGAAGTCAAACGCCTCGGCACCGGGGACCGGCAGCAGGCTCCAGTGCTCGCCGTCGACCGTGCGCAACACCGTACCCTTGGCGCCGCTGGCCCACGCCACTTGGTCGCTCAGGACGGACAGTCCGCGCAGCTCGGCAGTAGAGTCGTGACGCTGCGGCAGCCAAGCGCGGGCGCTTGGCTGCGCGGGCGCGGCCGGTTCGGAGGGGTGCGGCGGGGCCGAGCAGCCGACCAACGCAGCCAGGCCGGCCGATGCGGCCAGTGCGGCAAATGCCGCGCGGCGGAAGGCGCGCGCCATCAGTCGTGCTTGATGACGATGCTGGGGAATTTGCTGCTCATGTCCTTGGCCTTCTCGGCCACCTTGACGGCGACCTTGCGCGCAATCGCCTTGTAGATCGCCGCTTCCGGCCCATCCGGCTCGGCCACCACGGTCGGCTTGCCGGAATCGGCCTGTTCGCGGATCGCCAGCTTCAGCGGCAGCGCGCCCAGGAATTCCACGCCGAAATCGGCACACATCTTGGCGCCGCCGCCATGGCCGAAGATTTCTTCGACATGCCCGCAGTTCGAGCAGATATGGGTGCTCATATTCTCCACCACGCCCAGGATCGGGATGCCGACCTTCTCGAACATCTTCAAGCCCTTGCGCGCGTCGAGCAGGGCGATGTCCTGCGGGGTGGTCACGATCACGGCGCCAGTCACCGGCACTTTCTGCGACAGGGTCAGCTGGATGTCGCCGGTGCCCGGCGGCATGTCCACGATCAGGTAATCCAGGTCGCGCCAGTTGGTCTGCTCCAGCAATTGCTGCAAGGCCTGGGTCACCATCGGGCCGCGCCACACCATCGGTTCGTCCGGGTCGATCAGGAAGCCGATCGAGGACACCTGAACGCCATGGCCTTCCATCGGGTCCATGGTCTTGCCGTCAGAGGTGGTCGGGCGGCCGGAAACGCCCAGCATCATCGGCTGCGAGGGGCCATAGATGTCGGCATCGAGCACGCCTACCGCCGCGCCCTCGGCAGCCAATGCCAGCGCCAGGTTGACGGCGGTGGTCGATTTGCCAACCCCGCCCTTGCCCGAGGCCACGGCGATGATATTCTTCACGTTCGGCATCAGCTTCAAGCCACGCTGGACAGTGTGGGAAATGATCTTGCTGCCGACATTCAAGTGCACTTTGCTGCCCAGCGGCTGCAAGGCAGCCAGCACATTGGCGCGGATCGCATCGACCTGCGATTTGGCCGGGTAGCCCAGCTCGATATCGAGGCTGATTTCGCCACCCTCCACCTTCAGGTTGCGGACGGATTTGGAGGAGACGAAGTCCTTACTGGTATTAGGGTCGATTACTTGGGACAGTGCCGATTTGACGTCATCTACGGTGATACTCATGCAATTCTCCATTGGTGATGGCGCAGTCTAGCGCATCCGCTGGTAAAATGCTCTTTTTATCCACCTTACTAGCGCATCAATTATGACTCGCAAGCTGTTCGTCACCACTGCCCTGCCATACGCAAACGCTGCCTTCCACATCGGCCATATGATGGAGTACATCCAGGCCGACATCTGGGTCCGTTTCCAGCGAATGCAGGCCGAGGGCGACGGTTTGCGCGAAGTGCACTTCGTGGGCGCCGATGACACCCACGGCACGCCGATCATGATCGCCGCCGAAAAGGAAGGCATCACCCCGCAGGAATTCGTGGCCAAGATCGCCGCCGGCCGCGCCCAATACCTGGACGGTTTCCATATCGCTTTCGACAACTGGTATTCCACCGATTCGCCGGAAAACGTCGAACTGTCGCAAGGCATTTACCGCAAGCTGCGCGAAGCTGGCCTGATCCAGACCAAGGTGGTCGACCGTTTCTTCGACCCGGTCAAGGGCATGTTCCTGGCTGACCGCAACATCAAGGGCGAATGCCCGAACTGCCACGCCAAGGACCAGTACGGCGACAACTGCGAAGTGTGCGGCGCGGCCTACCAGCCGACCGAACTGATTAACCCGTTCTCGGTCTTCACCAACGCCACGCCGGTCCTGAAACCTTCCGAACAGTATTTCTTCAAGCTGTCCGACCCGCGCTGCTTCGAATTCCTGCGCGACTGGCTGAACACACCGGGCCGTTTGCAGCCTGAGATGGTGAACAAGGTGTCGGAGTGGCTGGGCGAAGCCGGCGAAAAGCTGGCCGACTGGGATATTTCGCGCGATGCGCCCTACTTCGGCATCCCGATCCCTGACGCGCCGGGCAAGTACTTCTACGTCTGGCTGGACGCGCCGGTCGGTTACCTGGCGTCGCTGAAGAATTACTGCGGCAAGAAAGGTATCGACTACGAGGCGCTGCTGGCCGATCCGGGCACGGAACAGATCCACTTCATCGGCAAGGACATCGTGTCCTTCCACCTGTTGTTCTGGCCGGCGATGCTGCAATTTGCCAAGCACCCGACCATCGACCGCATGAAAGTGGCGGTGCACGGCCACCTGACCGTCAACAACGAAAAGATGTCCAAGTCGCGCGGCACCGGCATTTCGCCGCTGCGCTACCTGAACCTGGGCATGAATCCGGAATGGCTGCGCTACTACCTGGCCTACAAGCTGAACTCCAGGGTCGAAGACCTGGACTTCACCGGCGACGATTTCGTGGCCCGTGTCAACTCGGACCTGATCGGCAAGTTCGTCAACATCGCTTCGCGCTGCGCCGGCTTCATCGCCAAGAAGTTCGACGGCAAGCTGGCCGCTGCGCTGTCCGCCTCGTCGCAGGAATGGATCAACAAAGCCCTGCTGGCTGCCGACGGCAGCGAGCGCCAGGCAGCCATTGCCGCCAATTTCGAATCGCGCGAATTCGGCAAGGCGCTGCGTGAAATCATGGAAATCGCCGACGTCGCCAACCGCTTCGTGGACGAGAACAAGCCATGGATCCTGGCCAAGGACGAGACCAAAGTAGCCGAGCTGCATGACGTCTGCACCGCTGCGCTGATCCTGTTCCGCCAGTTGACCATCCTGCTGTCGCCGGTGCTGCCGGGCGTTGCCGCCAATGTGCGCACCTTCCTGAACGACGGCGCCTACGCCTGGGCCGACACCTCCGTGGCCTCGGGCGCGGCATGGCAGCCAATGCTGGGCCGTACGATCGGCGCCTACAGCCACCTGATGACCCGCGTCGATGCCAAGATGATCGAAGACCTGTTCGACGCGCCGGCGCAGCAAGCCGCTGCTGCCGCAACGCCTGCCGCGGCAGCTCCCGCAGCCGCCGGCACCACCGATGCCGCCGCCGCGGCCGCCGGCGACATCGAAGCACTGGCACCCGAAATCTCGATCGACGATTTCGCCAAGATCGACCTGCGCATCGCCCGCATCGTCAACTGCGAGCACGTGGAAGGCGCCGGCAAGCTGCTGCGCCTGACGCTGGACGTTGGCGAAGGCCGCCACCGCAACGTTTTCTCCGGTATCAAGTCGATGTACAAACCGGAAGACCTGGTCGGCAAACTGACCGTCATGGTGGCCAACCTGGCGCCGCGCAGGATGAAGTTCGGCGTGTCGGAAGGCATGGTGCTCGCCGCTTCGGCAGCGGACGAGAAAGCCAATCCAGGCATTTACGTCCTCAACCCATGGCCGGGCGCCGAACCGGGCATGCGCGTACGTTAAGCATGGACATAATCGTTCGCGAAGCCAGCGCTGAAGATGCCTCACTGATCGCCGAGCTCACGCGCAAAGCGTGGGCCGGCAAGGTCAGCGTCACCTCCAGCGGACACCGTGAAACCGCCGTCTACGTCGCCGATCACTTGCGCGACGGCGGCGGTTTTATTTTGCTCGACGGCGAACACCCAATCGGCTCCGTGCGCTGGCTGCCGCTCGATGGCGATCCCGACGTGTGGGAAATCCTGCGCATGGGCGTGATCGCCGACTACCGCGGCACCAACCTCTCGCAGCACTTGCTGGAAGCCGTGATCCACCACGCCCTGGCCGCCGGCATTTCCGAACTGCGCCTGGCCGTGCGCAGCGACCAGCCCAAGCTGATCGACTTCTACACCGCCTACGAATTCACCCTCGCCGAAGAACTCGAATACTCGCACGCCAACCCGCTCGAACCACCCCCGCTGGTCATGCGGCGCCTGCTGAAGCACTGAGCGTCAGGTGCGCCGGCAGCCGCAGTAGATGCCAACGGCGACCGGAGCGCCGAGGGTGATAGCGGAAATGGCGTCCCACCAGCCGTCGCCAAGCAGTGCGGAAACCAAACCGATGCTGGTCGATATGCCGAGCGCAAGGGGTGCGCCCCATAATTTCCAGTTCATTTGGCGCCCCCTTCCAGTGCGGCGGCGGGAAGCGCAGCAGCGGCCGGTTCGGCGCCGGGCGCGCCTGCCGCGACGCCGCGCTTGAGCCAAAGGTATAAGCCGCTGCCGAGAACGATGATCGTGGCCAAGTCCAGCAAAGCCCACAGCAGTTTCATCGCCTGCCCGCCGTAATCGCCGAAGTGCAGCGGCTGCGAAATCAGCAGCGCCGTCAGGTACCACGGCAAATCGCGGTTGTCCGTGACTTGTGCCGTTTGGGCATCGACCAGCACCGGCTGGTACAACCGTGACGTCAGCGCCTGGTCGCCGCGCATGAAGATGCCGTAGTGGTGGGCGCTGGTGAACGGCGTGCCCGGGAATGCCACAAAGCCGATCTTCATTCCCGGTTCGGCGGCCAGCGCACGCCGCATCGCATCTTCCATGGATGCCAGCGCAGCCGGTGGCGGCAGGTTCCGGTAAGGCGCCACCATTTCCGCCATCTCGGTGGCTTGCCAGTATTTGAGCAGCAGATCGGCCCAGGTATTCACCATCCCGGTCGCGCCGACCACCAGCGCCCATACCAGCGTCACAATGCCCAGCAGGTTATGCATGTCCAGCCACTTCAGGCGCGGAGCACGGTCGCGGCGCACCGTGCCGAAATCGAGCTTGCGCATGAATGGCGCGTACAGCACCACACCCGACACGATGGCCACGAGCAGCAACAGCCCCATCAAACCGAGGAACAGCTTGCCCCACAGCCCGGCATACAAGTCCACATGCAGGTGGAACATCACGCCGAGGAAAGTGTCCTCGAAATTATGCTGGGCCAGCACCTTGGCCGTGCGGGCATCGACCGCCACCGGCTTGAAGTTTTCGTCGGTGGGATGGTCGCCCAGCGTCAGGTTCCAGATATTGGGCTCATCCGCCTCCTGCGACATGTACATCATGATCTTGCCGGGATAGAGCGCCTTGGCCGCCGCGATCACCTCGTCGATGTTGGCTTTGGGCGTGTCGGCCGGCATTGCCGGCGCTTCCGTCTCGTAGCCCATCGCATGGCTGATTTCATGGTGGTAAATCAGCGGCAAGCCGGTCAGGCACAGCAGCAGCATGAACACGGTGCAGACCAGGCTGCTCCATTTGTGGATCCACGCCCAGCGGCGGGTGGCTTGAGGACTCATCGGCAGTATGTAAATTAAAGTAAATGCGAATTGTTCGCATTTCGATTAAGATATTACATTCTGCAATTAAATTTGGCTAGTCATCCATGCATAAACTCACTCCGCTCGCCTTCGCCGCCGCCCTCCTCGCCAGCGGCGCCGCTGCCGCCCAGGAAATCCAGACCGTCGTCATCAGCGCCTCGGCAGACGCCTCGGCCGAGGGCTTGCCCAAGGCTTACGCGGGCGGCCAGGTCGCGCGCGGCGGCCGCCTCGGCCTGCTCGGCAATATGGACATGATGGACACCCCCTTCAACACCACCAACTATACCCAGGCCCTGATCCAGGACCAGCAAGCGCGCTCGGTGGCCGACGTGCTGCAGAACGATCCCTCGGTGCGCGTGGCGCGCGGTTTCGGCAATTACCAGGAGCTGTACGTGATCCGCGGTTTCGCCGTGAATTCGGACGACCTGGCCTATAACGGCCTGTACGGCCTGCTGCCGCGCCAGTTCGTCGCCTCCGAATTGCTGGAGCGCGTGGAAGTATTCCGCGGCGCGAACACCTTCATCAACGGTGCCCAGCCGGGCGGCGGCGGCATCGGCGGCACCATCAACCTGCTGCCGAAACGTGCCGCCAGTGCCGACCTGACCGCGCTCACCGTCGGCGCCGAATCCGGCGGCCAGGGCTATGCCGCACTGGACCTGGGCCGCCGCTTTGGCGACGACAAGCGCACCGGCTTGCGGATCAATGCCGTGCGCCGCGACGGCGACACCGCCATCGACCGTGAAGGCCGCGAATTGAGCGTGCTGTCGGCCGGCCTCGACTATCGCGGCAAAGGCTTCCGCCTGTCGGCCGACATCGGCCACCAGGACCACAAGCTGACCGGTGCCCGTCCCAGCGTGACGGTCATTGGCGGCATCGCCCTGCCTGCGGCGCCGGACGCCTCGTCCAACTTCGCGCAGAATTGGACCACGTCGAACGAGCGCGACACCTTCGGCACCTTGCGCGGCGAAGTCGACCTGGCGCCAGGCGCAGTCGCCTGGGCCGCATTGGGCGCGCGCCATGGCGAGGAATTCAACATCCTGGCCTCGCCAACGGTCAGCGCCAGCGACGGCGGCGCCACCATGTACCGTTTCGATAATGCCCGCAAGGATAGCGTACGCACCGGCGAGGCCGGCGTACGCGGCAAATTGCAAACCGGCAGCGTCGGCCACAGCCTGAGCGCGACCGTTTCGGGTTACTGGCAGGAATCCAAAAACGCTTACGCATTGAGCAACTTCTTCCCCGGCTTTGCGACCAATCTCTACCGTCCGGTGGACGTCGACGCGCCGCCGGCCAACTTCTTCACAGGCGGCCGGATGGATCAGCCACTGGTCACCAGCAAGAGCATCCTGTCCAGCTACGCCGTTGCCGACACCATGTCGCTGGACGATGGCCGCTGGCTGCTGACCGTCGGCGTCCGCCACCAGTCGATGAAGGTGTATGGCTACGATTACAACACCGGCCTCCAGAACGCCGCTTACGACGAAAACGCCGTGTCGCCGGTGGCCGGCATCGTGTTCAAGCCGGTCAAGGGGGTGTCGGTCTACGCCAATTACATCGAAGGCCTGCAGCAAGGTCCGGTCGCTTCCGGCACCGATATCGACAATATTGGCGAAACCTTCGCCCCTTATACCTCGCGCCAGAAAGAGCTGGGCGTGAAATTCGATACCGGCGCGCTGGGATTCAGCGCCGCGATATTCTCGACCGGGATGCCGTCGGCTTATGTCGAAAACCGCCATTTCGGCGTATTTGGCGAGCAGCGCAATCGCGGCCTGGAATTGTCGGTATTCGGCAATCCGGCGCGTGGCGTTCGCCTGTTGGGCGGTCTGACGCTGCTCGACGCGGAACAGCGCCGCACCGCCGCCAGTATTAACCAGGGCAAGGATGTGATTGGTGTTCCAAGAACCCAACTTAATATCGGCGGCGAGTGGGATATTAATTCCCTTCCCGGCCTGTCCTTAAATGCCCGCGCTATTTACACCTCAAAGCAGTTCGCTGATGGCGCCAACCAGCAGCAATTGCCGTCCTGGAATCGCATTGACCTTGGTTTGAATTACGCAACCAGGCTTGCGCAGCGCAATGTGACTTTCCGCGCCCGTCTGGATAATGCTTTCGACCGCAATTACTGGGCTTCGGCAGGCGGTTATCCCGGCGCCGGCTACCTGGTCGCCGGCGCGCCGCGTACTGCCACCGTTTCAGCCACCGTCGATTTCTGATTCGCGCCAACTCTTAGCGTGATCAGGCTGACATTTGGCTGGACGTGCCCGCCACGGCCGCAATTGGCTGTGGCGGCTTCGGTGGCGGCTTGTCGCAAGCGGAGAGCAAAAAGGCCACGGCCAGCGTGGCGGGGATGAGGGTACGCATGGCAACCTCCGGCGGAAAATTTGAAATTATCAGATTTAACGCCGGGCTGTCGCACGGCCGGAGGAAATAACTATTCCTCCCACGATCAGGATAAATGCGATCGCGTGATAGGTTTTCGGCGGTTCGCCGAGGATGATGGATGACAGCAGCGCGGTAAATAATGGCGTGAGGTTCACAAAGAACGACGCCACAGCCGGTCCGGCCTGCTGCACGCCAGCGCCCCAGCAGCGGAAAGCGATAATCGCCGGTCCGATGGCGACATAAGCCAATGCGGCAATAAGCGGCCAGCTCCAGTGAATCACTGCCGAAGATATTGCCGCCTCCCCGGCTGCAAAAAAACCCGACCACACCGCGCCAAAAGCCACTTGCGCCAGCAGGAAATTGGCCCAGTGTCCGCGGATATCCGCCGGGCCAGTAGTCCGGGTTAATAGCCAGCTATACAGCGACCACGCAATGGTGGCCAGGATCATGAATATATCGCCAGCCACCAGGCGCAATTCCATTAAGTGCGACCATTCGCCGCGCGCCAATACCAGGAGCACGCCGGCAATCGACAGCACCGCGCCCGCCACCTGCCGCCGCGATACGCCGGCGCCGAAAAACAGCCAGCCGGTCAGCATCATCCAGACCGGCATGCCGGACGCGACGAGCGTCACATTGATCGGGGTTGAACTTTGCAGGGCAAGATACTGCAAGGCGTTGTAGAGCCCGATGCCGAGCAGCCCGAGCACCGCGAGCCGTTGCCAATTCGTCCATAAGCCACTGCCGCGCCGGAAAATCGGCCCCGCGAATGGCAGCAACAGGACAAAGGCAATCGCCCAGCGCAGGAAATTCAGCATGATGGGCGGCACATCCTGCGCGACCATGCGCCCGACGATCGCATTGCCCGCCCAGAGCATGGGCGGGATCGTCAGGAGAATGGCGGTGCGGGTCTTCATGTTGCCCGCAAGCATACGCTAAGCGGGCAAAGTCCGCTGGCGGCCGCCTTCAACGGCCGCCGACTCAGCCGCGTTTAGCTTTCTGTTTCGCGCCGCCGCCGGCGCCTTCGGCGCTACCAGCCTTGGTGCGGGACTGCTCATTCTTGGTGTTGCGTTTCGCCGTGTTCTTGTTGCCAGTCTGGTCCGACTCGACGTTTTGCACCGATTGCCGGTTCTGTTTACTGAGTTGTTTGTTCTGAGCCATGATGGCCTCCTTTGCGGGGATCGAGCCATCACAGTGCCCTGCGCGCCGCCGCCAGTCTGTGCGCTGGCAAACGGGCGTGGCTGCCCGCCCACGGCCAGGGAAGTTTTTCTTGTCGCATGGGTGGGCAGCGGTGACAATGGGGCGCAGCACGAAGCCTGAACAACAATATTGAGAAGATACTCATGAAAAAACTGCTCCCTGCTCTCGCCCTGGCCCTGCCCTTCGCCGCATTGGCGCAAGACCAGGTCATGATTTACGGCGTCGTTGACGCTTTCGCCGGCCGCAACGCCACCGCCAGCGCACCGGTCGCCGTCAACGCCATCAACAGCGGCGGCATGATCACTTCCTTCTACGGCTTCTCCGGCACCGAAGCGCTGGGCGGCGGCATGAAGGCCCAGTTCCAGATCGAAGGCTTCTTCCGCGGCGATACCGGAGAGGCCGGCCGCTTCCCCGGCGAGGCCATCTTCGCCCGTAACGCCAACGTCGGCCTGGCCGGCAGTTTCGGCACGGTACGCCTGGGCCGCATCGGCAACCCGCTGTTTATCGCCGCCGGCCAGATCAACCCGTTCGGACCGTCGACCCGTTTTTCGCCCCTGATCAACCAGATCTTCACCGTCGTTGGCGGCAACGCCACGCTGGGCGATACCGGCTGGAGCAATTCCATCCAGTACGCCGCCAACCCGGTGTACAACACCACCTTCATCGCGCAATACTCGCTGGGCGAGCAGCCGGGCCAGCACAACAACAATTGGTCGGCGGTGGCCAAATATGTGGGCAAGGAGCTCTCCGTCACCTTCGGCGCGCAAAGGGTGCGTTTCGGTCCGGGCTTGAGTGCGGCCGTGCCCGCGCAGCGCACCTGGCTGGCTGCGGCGGCTTACGACTTCAAGGTCGTGAAGCTGTTTGCTTCCTATTCCGACCACGAAGCCAAGGTCAGCGGGCGCGAAGGCCACAGCGTGCAAGCCGGCTTCACCGTCCCGACGCATGGCGGCGCGGGACGCTGGATGGTGGCCTGGTCGCGCCTGACCGACAAGGCCAGCGTGGTGCCGGAATTCCATCGTGACACCGGTTCGGCCGGCTACGATTACAACCTGTCGCCACGCACCGACGTCTATGCGGTGCTGATGTACGACAAGATCAGCAACGCGGCCAAGGGAAATACCTATATTGCTGGCATCCGGCATCGTTTCTGACGAGAAAAGACGGTAAAATGACCGTTGCTGAACCCCGTTATTTTCACGATATGAAATTCCTCAAGCAGAATCACAAATACGAGTCCGACCACACCTTGTTCATCAAGGAACTGAAGTCCAAGAATCCTCAGATCGAAGCAGGCCAGCAAGCCGGCCGCGCCATCCTGTGGGACAAGCCAGTGACTTCGCTCGACGATCAAGCCCGTAACAAGGCCTCGACCGTCAAGCAACAGGCTTACGTGTACCAGAGCAAGGCATAAGGGGCGGTACCCGGCATGTCGCCAAAAGACGCGGTGGACGAACCGGCCGAACAAGCCGAACTGGCCGTTGCCGCGGACTTGCCGCCTGACGCAGGCGGCGCAGGCCAGGGCGCGGAAACCACGCCACCGGAAGCGAGCGCCGCGGATGTAGCCGACGGCGCCGCTTTTGCACGCCTGTACGGCGAACCCGTGCTCAAACTGCCGCATGACCTCTACATCCCTCCCGATGCGCTGGAAATCTTCCTCGAGGCCTTCGAAGGTCCGCTCGACCTGCTGTTGTACCTGATCCGCAGGCAGAACTTCAACATCCTCGACATCCCCTTGGCCGAGGTGACGCTGCAGTATCTCAAGTACGTCGACGAGATCCGCAAGTCCAACCTGGAGCTGGCGGCGGAATACCTGTTGATGGCGGCCATGCTGATCGAGATCAAGTCGCGCATGCTGCTGCCGCAGCGCCAGCACGATCTCGACGTGGAAGCGGAAGACCCGCGCGCGGAACTGGTGCGCCGCCTGCTCGAGTACGAGCAGATCAAGCTGGCCGCTTACGAGCTGAATACCCTGCCCCAGGTCGGGCGCGACTTCGTGCGCACCCAGATCTTCATCGAACAAAGCCTGGTGCCGACCTGGCCGGAAGTGGCCGTGGTGGACTTGCAGGACGCCTGGCGCACGCTGATGAAACGCGCCACGCTCAAGCAGCACCACAAGATTACCCGCGAAGAGCTGTCGGTGCGCGAGCACATGACCTCCATCCTGCGCAAGCTCCAGTCGAGCCGCTTCATCGAATTCACCGAACTATTCAATCCGGAGGCGCCTCCGCCGGTGGTGGTGGTGAACTTCGTGGCGATGCTGGAGCTGGCCAAGGAAACCCTGATTGAAATTACCCAGGCGGAACCGTTCGCACCGATTTACGTGCGGCTCGCTTACTCGCCTGCCTAAACTAACAACTATGAAAATCATCTCAAACATCGAAGAACTGCGCGACCAGCTCAGTGGCCAGCTGCGCACCGCCTTCGTGCCCACCATGGGCAACCTGCATGAAGGCCACCTGTCGCTGATGCGCCTGGCGCGCAAGCATGGCGACCCGGTGGTGGCATCCATTTTCGTCAACCGGCTGCAGTTCGGGCCGAATGAGGACTTCGACAAGTATCCGCGCACCTTCCAGGCTGACGTGGAGAAGCTGGAGAAGGAAGGCGTGTACGTGCTGTTCGCGCCGACCGAGAAGGATATGTATCCGGAGCCGCAGGAGTACCGCGTGCAGCCGCCGCAAGGCTTGGGCAATACGCTGGAGGGCGAGTTCCGGCCTGGCTTCTTCGGCGGCGTGTGCACGGTGGTGACCAAGCTGTTCTCTTGCGTGCAGCCGAAGGTGGCGGTGTTCGGCAAGAAGGATTACCAGCAGCTGATGATCGTGCGGAATATGGCGCGCCAGCTGGGCATGCCGACCGAAATCATCGCGGCGGAAACGTATCGCGCCGATGATGGCCTGGCGCTGTCGTCGCGCAATATGTATCTGTCGGCGGAGGAGCGGGCGGAGGCACCGGCACTGTACCGTGCGCTGAACCAGGTGGCGGAGGAGGTGCGTGCGGGACACCTGGATGTGTTCCAGCTCGAGCACAAGGCGATGGATGAACTGGCGGCGCGGGGCTGGAAGCCGGACTATATTTCGATCCGCAAGCGCAACGATTTGCAGCCGCCGAATGCGGGCGATCTGGCGCAGGGGGAGAAGCTGGTGGTGCTGGCGGCGGCCAAGCTGGGGACGACGCGCCTGATCGATAATCTCGAGATCTAAAACCGGTAAACCGGTGTCAGACCCTGGGGTCTGACACCGTCCTACCGGTTTTGATCAGGTGGTAATATTCTGCGTCCAGGCCAACGCCGACAGATGCGCCTTATTCACATCTTCGGGCGTGAGCGACAGCGATGACGCCAGCGAACTGACCAGGTTCGAATTCAATTCGCACGCCTCCGCCAGCGCCAGGAACGGGCCGTATTTGCCGCCCCGGGTCAGCAACGCCTGCACCACTTCCTCGTTCAGCTGGATCTCCGCCAGCACTTCCTTCATCGGAATACCCAGCAAGCGATCGAGCAGCGAGAACATCCCCGCCACGAAGATGTTTTCCGCATCGGCCTTGCCCAGCGCCTTCTGCCCCAGCAGCTCCGCGAGGCGCCCGCGCACCACGGCCGTCTCCAGCAACACCGGCGAGAAGCCCGAGGTCGAGGCCGTGGCCAGCAGCAGCGTCAGCCAGCGGTACATCGGCTGGTAACCCAGCAGCTGGATGGCCTGCTTCAGCGATTGCACTTCACGCCCCGCCCCGAAGCCAGCCGAATTGATGTAGCGCAGCAGCTTGTACGACAGCGCCGCGTCGCGCTTCAACACGCTCTCCAACTGGGCCACATCGGCGTTGGCGTTCACCATCTGCATCAGTTGCAGGATGATGGTTTGCGAAGGATTCAAGCCCTGCCCGCCGGTGCCGGGCCGCGGCGTCAAGTGCAGCTTGCCGACGAAGGCATCGAGCCCCAGCGCCGCGCAGGCATCGAAGTCGGCCCAGGTGTTCACCGGCCGCCCCACCATGCGGATATTGGACGTCTTCAGCAGCGAATAGGCGCGCGCCTGGGCCGCCACATCGGCGCCGGTGAAGCGCACTTCGACATAGGAACAGATGGTCCCCAAACGGCTGCCCACGCGCGCCAGGTCGGCATCGCGCAGCAACACGCCCACGCCGCCGGCACGCAGCGCCTGCACGGCCGCCAGCGTGGTCGGATTGGCGAGTTCGGAGGTCTTGATCGACAGCACGGTATGCTCGGGCGGCATGTCGAACAGGGAATCGGTCGACAGCATGCCGGGCACCGCTTGCAGGAACAGGGTTTTCTGCTTGAGCAGCCAGCCGCGCTCGGGATCGTTCACCTGGCTGGCGACGAAGCCCACCAGGTCTTCGAGTTGCGCCAGCGTCGGCATCTGCGAGGCAGCGTCCTGCTGCCAGGTGAGTTCGTAGCCGACCACGCGCTGCTCGGGATCGAGAAGGGGCTCGCGAACCAGGAAATGTGTCTGATGCATACGTGGTCTTATGCTTGACTCAGGATGACGCAACGGTGGCCATGGCTGCCACCGCTCGGTGCGCTCGGGCTGTCCGCCATCGCGGCCAGCCCGGCGGATTCAGGCGCCGCGCTCAAGCGCCGAGCTTTTCGAAGATCTTGTTCAGCTTTTCGTCCAGGGTGGCGGCGGTGAACGGCTTCACCACATAGCCGTTGGCGCCCGCTTGCGCAGCCGCGATGATGTTTTCCTTTTTGGCTTCGGCGGTCACCATCAGCACCGGCAGCTTGGCCAGCGCGGGGTCGGCACGGATGTTCTGCAGCATGGTCAGGCCATCCATATTCGGCATATTCCAGTCGGACACCACGAAGTCGAATTGCTCCGCGCGCAGTTTGGCCAGCGCCATCACGCCGTCTTCTGCCTCGTCCACGTTGGCATAACCCAGTTCCTTCAAGAGATTTCGCACGATGCGGCGCATCGTCGAGAAATCGTCCACAACCAAAAATTTCATCTTTGGATCAGCCATGAATTGCTCCGTTGTTTCTACTTACGCGGTTATTAATTAAAGTGGTGTTCCCAGCAAGTTGTAGGATAGCATTTTCGTTGCTCCAAGGCGAACTTCTCGAGGAGCCTCGTATCAAACTCGCAATGCACGCGAACCATGTTGGGCAAGATAACCCAATACCATGCCGGGCAGCGCCTGCAACGCACCAACCTCGTGCGTGGCGCCGACGGCAATCGCCTCGCGCGGCATGCCGAACACCACGCAGCTGGCTTCATCCTGCGCAAAATTATACGCCCCGGCGTTCTTCATCTCCAACATGCCTGCCGCGCCATCCTTGCCCATGCCGGTCAGGATCACGCCGACCGCGTTCTTGCCGGCATGCTGGGCCGCCGAACGGAACAGCACATCGACGGAGGGCCGGTGGCGGTTGACCGGCTCGCCCTGGTCGAGCTTGGTCATATAGTTGGCGCCGGAGCGGGCCAGCAGCAGGTGCGAGTGGCCCGGCGCAATGTAGGCGTGGCCCGGCAGTACGCGCTCATTGCCTTGCGCTTCCATCACAGAAATCCTGCACAGGGAATCGAGGCGCTTGGCAAAGGATTTGGTAAAGCCTTCCGGCATGTGCTGGGTGATCAGGATGCCGGGGCAATCGGACGGCATTTGCATCAGGAATTCGCGGATGGCTTCAGTGCCGCCGGTGGAGGCGCCGACAATGATCAGTTTTTCCGAAGACATCAGCGGGTTGCGCAACTGCGGCAGCGGCGTGCCCGCCTCGCCGGCAGTGCCGGCGGCCGGCAGGGTGCGCGCCCGCACGCGGGCCTTGGAGGCGGCGCGGATCTTGTCGGCGATCAGCTCGGCATACTCGCGCATGCCGGCCTGGATCGAAATCTTGGGCTTGGTGACGAAATCGACCGCGCCCAGTTCCAGCGCGCGCAGCGTGATTTCCGAGCCGCGTTCGGTCAGCGACGACACCATCACCACCGGCATCGGCCGCAGGCGCATCAGGCGTTCCAGGAAGTCGAGGCCATCCATCTTCGGCATTTCCACGTCCAGCGTCAGCACGTCCGGGTTGGTTTGCTTGATGAGTTCGCGCGCCACCAGCGGGTCGGGCGCCACGCCCACCACTTCCATGTCCGGCTGGCTCTTGATGATTTCGCTCATCACGCTGCGGATCAGCGCCGAGTCGTCGCAAATCAGGACTTTGATCTTGTTCATTGTTGTTACCTAACTCGTTTACTGTTGAATCAGAACAGCTCGACCTCGCCCGCCACCGGCTTGGCCTTGAGGCGGTTGGCGTAATCGCTTTCACGCTGCGCCAGGGTGTCGTTATGGGTTTGCATCAGTTTCTTGACCAGCACCTTGCCGGTGCGCGGGAAGAAGTACACCTTGCGCGGGTAGATATCCTCCAGGTCTTCCGCCACGATGCGGATCTTTTCATTCTTCAGGAAGGTTTGCACGAAGGCCGCGTTACGCTCGCCGACATTGATCGCGGTGAAGCCCTTCAGCACGGCACCGCCGCCGAACACCTTGGCTTCCAGGTTTTCGCGCCGCGCGCCGGCTTTCAGCAAATCGTTGATCAACACTTCCATCGCATACGTGCCGTAGCGTGCCGACGCCGACACCGGGCTGCCGACATCGGCGCCGCCATCGGGCAGCATGAAGTGGTTCATGCCGCCCAGGCCGGTGGCCCGGTCGCGGATGCAGGCCGACACGCAAGAGCCGAGCACGGTGACGATCAGCATGTCCCGGTTGGTGTAGTAGTACTCGCCCGGCAGGATCTTGGCCGCGTCGCAGTCGAACGTCCGGTCGTAATAGACGTTGGTGGCGAAGTGTTCTTTTTCCATGTCATGCCCTCTTGCGCTCATCGAGCTCGTAGACAGTCTTGCCGCGCAACTTCAAAGCGTCCGACACGTAAAGGAAATTCTCGGAATGCCCGGCAAACAGCAGGGCGTCCGGTTTCATCAGGGGCACGAAGCGCTGCAGGATCTTGCGCTGGGTCGCCTTGTCGAAGTAAATCATCACGTTACGGCAGAAAATCACGTCGAAGCCGGGACGGATGTCCCACTTCTCGTCCAGCAGGTTGACCTGCCTGTAG
>CAMLRG010000118.1 GCA_946482335.1 uncultured Duganella sp.
GCCACACCGGCAGCACGGAGGCGATGAAGCCGTAGCCGATCAGCATCCAGGTCAGTTCGGTGCCGGTGAAGGTGAACATCGGCGCCAGGGCCGGGTTTTCCTGCACCCACTGGCCGCCGAAGATGGCCAGCATCAGCAGCACGAAGCCGATCAGCGACACTTCGCCGACGCGGCCGACGCGGAAGTAGCGCGAATACACGCCCATGAACAGCGCGATCGGGATGGTGGCCATCACGGTGAAGGAACCCCATGGCGAGTGCGCCAGCGCCTTGACCACGATCAGGGCCAGCACGGCCAGGATGATCACCATGATCATGAAGGTGCCGAACAGCGCGATATTGCCGGGGATGGCGCCCATTTCCGACTTGATCAGGTCACCCAGCGAACGGCCGTCGCGGCGGGTGGAAATGAACAGCACCATGAAGTCCTGCACGGCGCCGGCGAACACCACGCCGGCCAGGATCCACAGCATGCCGGGCAGGTAGCCCATCTGCGCGGCCAGCACGGGGCCGACCAGCGGGCCGGCGCCGGCGATGGCGGCGAAGTGGTGGCCGAACAGGACGTTCTTGTTGGTCGGCACGTAGTCCAGGCCATCGTTGTACTTGTGGGCCGGGGTCAGGCGGTCCGCCTCCAGCCCCATGACGTTTTTGGCAATGTACAGGCTGTAGAAGCGGTAAGCGATCAGGTACACGCAGACGGCTGCGATCACCAGCCAGATGGCGCTGACAGGCTCGCCGCGCTTGAGGGCGATCACGCCCAGGGCGCCGGCGCCCAGCAGCGACATGCCGGCCCAGCCCAGTTTCTTCATAACGGGATTCATCGGGGTCTCCTCCAAGGATGAATGGCCAGTATTCAGGAATTGAATATCTGTCACAAGCGCACCACTACGCAAACGCCGTCCGTAGAACTACGTAGGACAGGGCGCCGGTGCCGGGCTTACAATCGCGGGCATGAAGCTGCGGCAGAAGTTCCTGTTCCTGGCCATTGCGCCCCTGATCCTGGCCCTGTGTGCGATCGCCATCGCGGTGCGCTATCAGGCGGTGACGCTCGGCCAGCAGCAGCGCGACACCATCCAGCAGGCCTACCTGGCCAGCAAGGAGGCCGAGCTCAAACACTACGTGACGCTGGCCACGCATTCGATCTCCCACCTGGTCAAATCCGGCCGCAAGGACCAGGCCACGCTGGACGAAGCGAAGCGCATCCTGTCGACCCTGAGTTTCGGCGACGATGGTTATTTCTTCGTCTACGATATGCAGGGTAATTCGCTGATGCACCCGCGCCAGCCGGAGCTGGTGGGGCAGAACCTGTTCATGATGAAGGACCAGGATGGCAACCCGACCATCCAGCGCCTGCTGGCGCGGGCGCGCGAAGGGGGCGGCCTGGAGCGCTACAACTGGGTCAAGCCTTCCACCCACAAGCAGGCGCCCAAGCTCGGTTATGTGATCCCGTTGCCGGAGTGGGGCTGGATGCTGGGCACCGGCATCTATCTCGATGACGTGGATGCCGCGCTGGCCAAGGTGGATGCCCAGCAGCGCGGCAATATCCGTAATACCCTGCTGTGGATGGCCGCCATCGCGGCGATGGCCCTGGTGGCGGTCGGCGTGTCCGGCCTGGCCCTGAATATCCGCGAATACCGCGTGGCCGACGCCAAGCTCAAGGTACTGGCGCAGCGTGTGGTCGAATCGCAGGAAGAGGAGCGGGCGCGCCTGTCGCGCGACCTGCACGACGGCATCAGCCAATGGCTGGTGTCGATCAAGCTGCAGATCGAGGCCGGCATCATCCGCCTCGGCAACCCCCCGCAGCAGGACAAGGCCAAGGCAGCCTTCGAGCACACGGCGGAGCAGTTGAACAACGTGCTGGGCGAAGTGCGCCGCATCTCGCACAACCTGCGCCCCGCAATCCTGGACGACCTGGGCCTGGCCGCGGCGCTGGACCACCTGGCGGCCGAATTCCGCGACCACACCGGCGCCGACGTGGCCTTCGCCGCCGCTGGATGCACCGACCGCCTGTCCGACGTGGCGAACACTGTGCTGTTCCGCATTGCGCAGGAAGCCTTGACCAATATCGAACGCCATGCGGGCGCCAGCCGCATTACCATCGGCCTGCAAGGGGACGCCGATGGCGTCACGCTGCGCATCGCCGACAATGGCGGCGGCTTCGATGCCGAAGGCATCGCCGGCCATCCGAAGCGCGGCATCGGGTTACGGAATATGATGGAGCGCATGGAGGCGATCGGCGGCCAGTTCCGCATCGAATCCTCGCAGTCCGGCACGGTGGTGCTGGCGCGCGTAGACAATAAGGGAAGCACATGACGAGGATCCTGCTGGTGGACGACCATCCCCTGGTGCGCGACGGCTTGCGCGCGCGGCTGGAAGCGATGGCGCAGTTTGAAGTGGTGGGGGAGGCCGGCAGTGCGGCCGAGGCGCTGGAGGCGGCGCGCCAGCACCATCCCGACCTGGTCCTGATGGACATCAATATGCGCGGCACCAACGGCATCGAAGCCACCGCCCAGTTCAAGCAGCAATTCCCGCACATTGCGGTGCTGATCCTGTCGATGCACGACAAGCTGGAATACGTGACGCAAGCCATCCAGGCCGGGGCGCGCGGCTATGTGCTGAAGGACGCGCCGGGCAAGGACATCGTGATCGCCATCGAGACCGTGATGGCGGGCGGCATCTACTACAGCGCCAACCTGGCGCAGCAGCTGGCCAAGCCGATGGCGCAGGACAACCAGCTCACCGCGCGCGAGGCGGAAGTGCTGCGCCACCTGGCCAATGGCGAATCGAACAAGGCGATCGCGCGCCAGCTCGACCTCAGCGTGCGCACCGTGGAAACCCACCGCCTCAACATCAAGCGCAAGCTGGGTATCGAAGGCCAGGCAGAATTGATCAAGTTTGCAGTTCAGCACGCACAATTTAACAAGTGAATCTTGTTAAATTAGTCACCACTGTCTCATAGCGGGCACAAACCGGCAATTCGATTGCGTCCTCTACGGCGCGGAACCTGACTTTTGGGCAATTTCTGTTATATTCCACAAGTCTTGTAACACAGGTGTGTCAGCGCGCGCACAATGGTTGCTTTACATCAATAGACCATTTACCATTGTTGGCATTACCACACCGAGATTCCGATGTTTGCGTCCGATCCAAATTCGTTTCCGCTGGTGGGAATCAAGCCTGTCCTGAATGCCCACAGCCAGTGGGTCGGACTGGCGTTTCAACTGCCCGGCGCCGTCCCGGTACCGGCGCTGCAAGCGCTTCTCTGCTGCCCTGAATCCGACGAACTGGGTGCGCTCGACTACTACATTCCCCTGGCCGCGCCGCTCGCCCTGGAGCCCGCGCAACTCGATAGTTTGCCGCTGGCGCGCATGGTATGCACCGTGCCGGCCGAGAGCCTGGCCGACGCCGCCGTGCAACGGCGCTGCAAGCAGCTGGCCGAGCGCGGCCTGCGCCTGATGGCGGACGGCGACGCCGGCATCGGCGCCGCGCAAGCCGGCATCCGCGGCCTGGATGTCGATAGCGCCCAAACCCTGCCCAGCGCATTGGCGATGCTGACGCTGCCCGGCCCGCACCTGGCGCGCAACGTCTCCCATGCGGCCGACGATGGGCGCGCCACCGCATGCCGCAAGGCGGGCTTCACCCTGTTCTGCGACGACATGCCGCGCACCCAGGAGCCCGATGCGGAACAGGGCGACGGCACCACCCGCAAGCGTTTGCTGGCGCTGCTAGGCCTGCTGGCACAGGATGCCGACTCGCGCGAGCTGGAAACCCTGCTCAAGCAGGATCCGGCGCTGTCCTACCAGTTGCTCAAGCTGGTGAATTCGGCCGCCTTTGCCCCGAACAGCAACCCGATCCACAACTTCGGCCAGGCCATCAACCTGCTCGGGCGGCGCCAGTTGCAGCGCTGGCTGCAGCTGTTGCTGTATGCGCGCCAGCAGGTGGATGGCCCGGCCAACGCGCTGTTGCCGCTGGCCGCCTTGCGCGCCGCGCAAATGGAAGCCTTGTGCAAGCTGCGCGACGGCGAGCGCGATGCGCAGGACCAGGCTTTCCTGGTGGGCGTGTTCTCGCTGCTGGATGTGCTGCTGGCCATGCCGATGACGGATATCGTGGCCGCCCTGAACCTGGACCTGGACGTGGTGGCTGCCCTGCTGGACCGCAGCGGCCCGCTGGGCGAAATGCTGACGCTGGTGGAAATGCACGCGCCGCAAGCGAGCGCGCTGCGCGACGTCGGCATCGACAACGAAACCTATTGGCGCAGCCTGCTGCAGGCTTACCACTGGGCGCTGCAAGTCAGCAGGAACGTCTGACATGCACGCCCACCCGGTCTCCGACTTCCTCACCAGCAGCGCCGCCGTGTGCGACGCGGTGCTGCGCCTGCGCGGCCCGGCGCTGGTGGAGGAGCTGGGCCGCATCGCGCGCGACGTCACCGGCAGTCCGCACGGCCGTTTCGTGCCGCGCGACATGACGCCGGCCTCCGGCCTGCCGGGCTGGGAGCAAGGCTTGTCGCAACTGATCCAGTTCGACGACCATTACTTCGGCCGCTTCGAAGTGTCGGGCCTTGAGCATTACCCGGAAACCACGCGCCAGCACCTGGCCAGCCTGGCCAGCCTGGCCGGCAGCGTGCTGCAGGTGCATTCGGTGGCGCAGCGCACCACCCACGCCTACGTGCAGGTGGAGGCCCGCCTGCAGCACCAGTCGCAGATCCTGGACCAGATCCACGAGTCGGTGCTGACGATGGATCTGAACGGCTTCATCACCAGCTGGAACAAGGGCGCCGAGCGCCTGTTCGGCTATTCGGCGGTGGAAGCGGTGGGCCGCAACATCATCTTCCTGTACGAGGATGAAGATGAAACGTTTGGCGACGCCTTCCTGGAGCAGGGCGGCCGCCTGATGGAAGTGCGGCGCAGGAAAAAGAATGGCGAAGTGTTCTGGGCCAGCCTGTCGCTGTCGCCGCTATGCGATATGGAAGACCGCTCGATCGGCCTGATCGCCTACCTGACCGACATCACCGAACGCAAGCAGGCCGAGGAACGCATCCACCACCTGGCCTATTACGATGCGTTGACCAACCTGCCCAACCGTTCGCTGTTGACCAAACTGGTCGACCAGGCCTTGACCGTGGCCCAGCGCAACAAGGCGCACGGCTGCGTGATGTTCATCGACTTGAACCGCTTCAAGCTGATCAACGACACCCTGGGCCGCGGCGTGGGCGACGCCTTGCTGCGCGAAGTGTCGCAGCGCTTCCGCCTGGCGCTGCGCGACCAGGATGTGGTGGCGCGCCTGTCCGGCGACGAGTTTGCGGTCGGCCTGTTCGACATCAACCAGCACTACGAAGCGAGCATGGTGGCCAACAAGCTGCTGTCGGCGCTGAACGAACCTTTCCTGATCGACGGCCACGACTTGCGCGTCAGCGCTTCGATCGGCATCAGCGTCTACCCGCAGGACGGCAATGACGCGGAAACCCTGCTGCGCCTGGCCGATATTGCGATGTACCGCGCCAAGCAGAACAGTTCCACCGATGGCGAACATATCGCCTTCTACAGCCAGGACATGAACAAGGGCATGCAGGAACGCATGCGTATCGAATCGGGCTTGCGCCAGGCGCTGGGCAATGGGCAGTTGCTGCTGCACTACCAGCCCAAGTTTGAAATCAGCAGCGGCCGGATCATCGGCGCCGAAGCCCTGGTGCGCTGGAAGCACCCCGAGCGCGGGCTGGTGCCGCCGGCAGAATTCATCCCGCTGGCCGAAGCCACCGGCCTGGTGGTGCAGGTCGGCGAGTGGGTGCTGGAAGCTGCCTGCGCCCAGGCGCAGGCGTGGAAAGAGAAGGGCCTGCCGCCGGTGCGGCTGGCGGTGAACGTGTCGGCGCGCGAATTCACGTCGGCGCTGCCGGGCCGCGTGATGGAAACGCTGCAGCGCTACGGCCTCGAGCCTTCCTGGCTGGAGCTGGAAATCACCGAATCGACCCTGATGCACAATATCGACCGCGTGATCGGCATCATGGACCGCCTGACGGCGCACGGCATCACGCTCTCGCTGGACGACTTCGGCACCGGCTATTCCAGCCTGTCCTACCTGAAGCGCTTCCCGATCGATACGCTGAAGATCGACCGCTCCTTCACCACCGGCATCCCGGTCGACACCAACGATTGCGCCATCGCCAGCACCATCATCAGCATTGCCCAGCAATTGAAGCACAAGGTGATTGCCGAGGGCGTGGAAACGGTCGAACAACTGGCCTTCCTCAAGGATTCGGGCTGCGACGAAGTCCAGGGTTACCTGTTCTCCCGGCCTTTGCCCGCGCTGGAATTCGAACGGGCGCTGGTGCAGAACTGGGTCCCGCCCCAGGCCGTTGCCGCCAGCGCGGGCGGATGACCGGTTAGCGCTTCTTGCGGCGGAGCGCGGCCAGGCCCGCCAGTCCCAGGCCCAGCAGGCCAAGCGATGCCGGCTCGGGGACCTGGGCCGGATTCGACGACTCCAGGTTACCGGTCAGCTGGATGGCGTCGATCTCTTCATACTCGTCCCCATCGCGGTTGGTGTTGACGTACACCTTCAATCCCTTGACCCGGAACGCGGTCTCGTCCCAGGTCAACGCAAAATTGACGACCTGCTTGGCAGCGCTGTTGTCGATGCCGGTCCACAAGGTGTGCAGCTGGCCGGCGGTGTCGATGGCATCGACCTGGTAGACGAAACCATTGCCCGACACTTCGCGGATCATGGCACCGGTGGAATACACGGCGCTGGCAAAGCCAACGGAAATCCATTGGTTGCCGATCTCCCTGCCGTTCGGTGCCCAGGCGCCGGCAATGTCGCCATAGGTGAAGCGGTCCGGCGCATGCAGCGCCTGGTCGGCATCCCAGCTTGAGGATTGCCACTCGCTGCTGAAGCCAATCACGGTGCTGGCCCATTGCTGGATCGGTCCCGCCTGCGCGGCGCCACTGGCGGCAAGCAGCATAGCGGTGAAGAGGGAAGATGCTTTCAGTTTCAGTTTCAGGTTCATATTATTTACCTAGAAATAATCGGAACCTGCAATAAAGCAATTGTTGTGCCATCGACAACAAATTGAGTGTTTTCAATGAGTTAAGGCTTACGTCAAAAACAATTGCTGGAGCGATGTAAAAGTTTCCGACATGTAATAAATTGTCGCGATTTGTCGCGCAGCTTCGGCATTATCGGTATCCGCTTTGGTCATTTTTGTAATTGCCGCGGGTTGCTGTGCATTGCAGAATGCACAGCGACTTTTATGCAAGGAGACAATACATGAGGCCTTACGCAAGCTATCCCGACCTGAAAGACCGCTGCGTGGTCATCACGGGCGGCGGCAGCGGCATCGGCGCGGCGATGGTGGATGCGTTTGCGCTGCAAGGGGCGCGCGTGTATTACCTCGACATCGTCGACGAACATCCGCTGGTGGACCGCGGCGGCCCCGCGCCGCAATTCGTCCGCTGCGACCTGACCGACCTCGACGCGCTGCAGTCGGCATTCGCGCAGATCGTAAGGGAGGGCGGCCAGGTCGATGTGCTGATCAATAACGCTGCCAACGACGACCGTCACCAAGTCGATGGCGTCACCGGCGATTACTGGGACCAGCGGGTCGCGGTCAACCTGCGCCACCAGTTCTTTTGCGCCCAGGCCGTGGCGCCGGGCATGCGCGAACAGGGCAGGGGCGTGATCCTGAATCTCGGTTCGATTTCCTGGCATCTGGCGCTGCCCAAGCTGAGCCTCTACATGGCCGCGAAAGCGGGCATCGAAGGGCTGACCCGTGGGTTGGCGCGCGACCTGGGGCAGGATGGCATCCGCGTCAACTGCATCGTGCCGGGCGCGGTGCGCACGCCGCGCCAGGAGCGGCTGTGGCATAACCCGGAAGAGGAACGGCGCATCCTGGCCGGCCAATGCCTGCCGCGGCGCGTGGAAGTCGAGGACGTCGCGTCGCTGGCGCTGTTCCTGGCTTCCGACAGCGCTTCGCTGTGCACCGGGCGCGACTATTTCGTCGACGCCGGCTGGTATGGCGCCTGACGCGCGCGCCCGAATGAAAACGATTTCTCGCGGCATGCCGGCATGGGCGGCCGCATTGGCGCTGGTAATGGCCCTGCCGGTCGCCGCCGCAGCAGCGCCGCAGCCGGCCGCCTCCGCGGGCGCTGCCGCCATGCCTTCCGCGCGCTATGTTTGGGACAGTGTCGCCATTGGCGGCGGCGGTTTCGTATCGGCCGTGATCCCGAGCCGCAGCGAGCCAGGGGTGGTGTATGCCCGCACCGACGTGGGCGGCGCCTACCGCTGGGACAAGGCGGCCGCGCGCTGGGTGCCATTGCTGGATTGGCTGTCCGACGCCGACACCGGCTTGCTCGGCATCGATTCGCTGGCCATCGACCCGCGCGACGCCGGCAAGGTCTACCTGTTGGCGGGCATCAGCTACCTGCAGGGTGGCCGCAGCGCGGTCCTGCGCTCGCGCGACTATGGCAAGACCTGGGCGGTGACGGAAACCACGCACCAGTTCAAAACGCACGGCAATGGCATGGGCCGCAACAATGGCGAGCGCCTGGCGGTCGACCCGGGCAATGGCGACGTGCTGTATGCCGGCACGCGCTGGAACGGCCTGTTCAAGAGCACCGACGCCGGCGCCACCTGGCAGCACATGCCCGGCCTGGCCGTGACGACCACACCGAATGGCGCCGGCATCAGTTTCGTGCTGCCCGATCCGGCCAGCGTGCACGATGGCCTGGCGCGCCGCCTGCTGGTCGGCGTATCGCGTTTTGGTGCGGTGGGGCCCAACCTTTACCGCAGCGACGATGGCGGCGCCACGTTCGCCCCGGTTGCCGGGGCGCCCGCCGCGCTGATGCCGCAGCGTGCCGCGTTCGACGGGGAGGGCAAGCTGTACATCACTTACGCCAACGGCGCCGGCCCGCACCCCAGCAACAAGCAGCCCGAACCCATGGACCAGGGCCAGGTCTGGCAATATGCCATCGGCACCGGCCGCTGGAAAGAGGTGACGCCTGGCGGGATCCGGTCGGCGTTCAGCGGCATCAGCGTCGCCCGGGGCAATCCACGGCGCCTGGCCGTGTCCACCATCAGCACTTACCTGCCGCAGGGCGATGGCAAAGGAGACCGCCTGTTCGTCTCCGATGATGGCGGCGAAAGCTGGACCGACGTCGTGGCACGCGGCTTTGCGAAAGACCTGCAGGGTGCGTCATGGATGAAGGGGCACGGCATCCACTGGGCGAGTACGCTCGAACTCGATCCCTTCGATCCGAAGGCGGCCTGGGTCACGTCGGGCAATGGCATATTCCATACCGCCGATATCGACGCCACGCCGGCCCGCTGGTCGTTCCATGTGCGCGGCCTGGAAGAAACGGTGCCGCTGAATGCCGTCAGCGTGCCGGGCGGCCCGCTGGTGTCGGCGATCGGCGACATCGATGGCTTCCTGCATGCGGATCCCGCGCGCTACTCGCCGATCCACATGCCGCAGATGGGCACCACCTTCGGCCTGGCCGTGGCCGGCGCCAAGCCCGGCGCCATGGTACGCGCCGGTAAGACAATCTACTCCACCACCGACGGCGGCGCGCACTGGAACGCAGCGCGCAGCGTCAAGGGCGAACAGGGACAGGTCGCCCTGTCGGCCGACGGCGCCGCCATCCTGCACGCGCCGCGCGGCAGCAGCACGGTCTATCGCAGCACCGACGCCGGCGCAAGCTGGACGCCTGTGCGCGGCCTCGAGGCGGCGAACCTGCGCCCCGTCGCCGACCCGGTGGCGGCGAACATGTTCTATGCCTACGACAACGGCGTGCTGCGGGTCAGCACGGATGGCGGCAGCTCGTTCGCTGCCCGCGCCCGCCTGCCGGCGGGTGGCTCGCGCGTGATCAGGGCGGCACCGGGCAGGGAAGGGGACATCTGGGTGCCGCTTTACGGCGGCGGCTTGGCGCGTTCGCGCGACGCCGGTGCCAGCTTTGCGCCGGTCGCCGGCGTCGCCTATTGCGCGGCAGTCGGTTTCGGCAAGGCGGCGCCCGGCGCCGATTACCCGGCGGTCTATATATGGGGCAGCGTCGGCGGGGTGCGCGGCTTGCACCGTTCGCTCGACGGCGGCGTGACATGGCTACGCATCAATGACGACGCCCACCAGTACGGCGGGCCGGGGGACGGCCAGTTCGTGGTGGGCGACATGAACCGGTTCGGCGTGGTCTACATGAGCACCGCCGGCCGCGGCATCGTTTATGGCATCCCATCCGAACGCAAGCCATGATGCCGATGTTGTAGAAACCACACAAAAGGCGGCCCTTGCGCGGCCAAATGCCCGGGTTTATCTGAAAACGTTTTCAGCTTTGGTGAATTTCATAATTGCGCAAGCAAATATGGGTAAGCAAACTGTGACTACGACCTGGGAAGCCACGCAGGTAGCGACAAAAAAACCAAGGAGACTCAACAATGGACCAGCATCAGTTCAGGAAGACGGCCATTGCCGTTGCTGCAGCACAATTCGCCCTGCTGGCCGCCAGCACCGCCATGGCCCAGGGCCAGGCAGCCGGCGCCGAAGCGTCCCCGTCGCCAGTGGTGGTGGTGACCGGCCAGCGCGCGGCGCTGCAATCGGCCCAGGCCATCAAGCGCAATTCCGATGAAATCGTCGATTCCATCGTCGCCGAAGACATCGGCAAGCTGCCGGACCGCTCGGTGACCGAAGTGCTGCAGCGCGTGGTGGGCGTGGCGATCGACCGCACCATGGCCAAGAACGACCCCGAGCACTACTCGGTGGAAGGCTCCGGCGTGACCGTGCGCGGCCTGACCTATGTGCGCTCCGAACTGAATGGCCGCGATTCCTTCTCCGCCAACGGCGGCCGTTCGCTGAATTTCGAAGACGTCCCGCCCGAGCTGATGGCCGGGGTGGATGTGTACAAGAACCCGTCGGCCGAACAGATCGAAGGCTCGATCGGCGGCCTGGTCAACCTGCGCACCGCGCTGCCGTTCGACTACAAGGGCGCCAAGGTGGCCCTGAGCGCCGACTATACCTACAATGAGCTGGGCGGCATGAAGAAGCCGGGCGGCTCCGTGCTGGCGTCCAACCGCTGGAAGACGCCGGCCGGTGAGTTCGGTGTCCTGGTGGACCTGGCGTATTCCGAAAGCGCCACCCGCACCGACGCGTTCCAGGTCGAGCCTTACTATCCGCGCACCGGCGTCGTCAACGGCAAGACCGTGTGGGTGCCGAAGGGCGCGCAGTGGCGTACCCTGGAATTCGACCGCAAGCGTGAAGGCTATTATGGCGCCCTGCAATGGCAGCGCGATTCCAAGCTGAAGTCGCACCTGACCTATTTCAAGTCCAAGTACCAGATGCAGTGGGACGAGCGGGCGATCTTCTCCCAGGCCAGCCCATACAACATCCAGGTCAGCTCCGACGCCACCTACGGCCCGAACGGCAACCTGCTGACCGGCACCATGACCGATCCGGCCGACGGCGGCATCAATTTCGGCGGCGATACCCGTACCTCCAACCGCAAGTCCGATACCACCGATATCGCATGGAACGTCACCTGGCGCCCGGCCGATCGCTGGACCCTGAAGTCCGACCTGCAGCACATCAAGGCCAAGACCGGCAGCTTCGATTCCACCGTGGCGACCGGCGTGCAGATGGCCAAGGAGAAGATCGACCTGACCGGCAACGTGCCGCGCCTGATTTTCGACCAGGCCGACCTGGCGCACCTGGCCGACCCGAAGAACTACTATTGGGCCTTCACCATGGAGCACCTGGACCGCGCCAAGGCCACCGGCAAGTCCTGGAAAGGCGATGCGATCTATGATTTCGAAGACCACTCGTTCCTGAAGGACTTGCGCTTCGGCGTCCGCCTGTCCAACAAGGATTCGGTGACGATGAACTCCAACCCAAGCTACAACTGGGCCGCGATCACGCAGCCCTGGCAGGTTGGCTGGGATATCAGCCAACTGGCCTACCTGGGCGATCCGCGCTTCAGCGGCAATACCGAACTGCACACCTTCAACAATTTCTTCAACAAGAATATGCAGGTGCCGTCGCTGGTGTTCCCGACGGTGGCGATGGCGACCGGCTATCCGGACAGCTACGCGGCCCTGCACAAGTACCACGACATCCTGTGCGCCGAAGCGCATGGCGGCGACACGGCGAGCTGCGGTCCCTGGAGGCCGGCAAGCTTCGGCACCGACCCGGTCGGCACCAACGACCAGTCCGAGAAGACCAGGTCCTTCTACACCCAGGTGCGTTTCGGCTTTGACGACCTGAAATATCCGGTCGACGGCAACTTCGGCGTGCGCTACGTGAAGACCAACATGACCGCCCACGGCTATACCGCCTTCACGCCGAACTTCAATATCCCGAGCGGGAACACGGTGACCGGCGTGCCGATCGCCAACATCCCGGCCTTCAAGCAAGCCCAGGACTTCGACAACAGCTACCGCAACGTGCTGCCCAGCCTGAACCTGCGCATGAAGGCCAGCGACACGCTGCAATTCCGCCTGGCCTTTGCCGGCGCCATGTCGCGTCCCGACTTCTCCCAGCTGCAGGCCTACACCACGCTGTCGCAAACCGCCGATATCACCACCAACGGCACGGTCACCCGCATCAACAGCGTGAACCAGTCGGGCGATGCGCAGGGCAACCCGATGTTGCGGCCCATCACCTCGAAGCAGACCGACCTGACGGCCGAATGGTACTTCTCGCCGGTCGGCTCCTTCACCGTGGCCGTGTTCAACAAGCGGCTGAAGGATGTGATCATCAACCAGATGTTCACCTTCCAGCTGCCGGATGTGGCGGGCAACCTGCAGAACTTTGCCGTGACCGGCCCGATCAATGGTGCCCGCGGCCGCGCCAGCGGTATCGAACTGGCTTACCAGCAGTATTTCGACAAGCTGCCAGGCTGGATGTCCGGCATCGGCCTGCAAGCCAACTACACCTATGTGGACAGCAAGCAGAAGCTGTACAGCCCCGTGTTCTCGCCGTTCTGCGGCGGCTCCGGCCAGTCGGCCAACCTGAACACGAACATGAACGGCTGCGACACCAATGGCCAGACCTTCAGCGACCTGCCGCTGCCGCTGCTGTCGAAGAACGCCTACAACATCGCCCTGCTGTACGACAAGGGCCCATGGTCGGCCCGCATGGCTTACAGCTGGCGTTCCAAAAACCTGCAGGCGGTGAACGTGAACGGCACCAATGGCGGCGACGGCACCAATACCAATCCGGACAGCCCGGACTTTGGCAACCGCAATGTGCGCTGGGCGCTGCCGACCTGGGCCGATTCCTACGGCACGCTGGATGCATCGCTGTTCTACCAGCTGAACGAGAAGACGTCGATCGGGATTGAAGGCACCAACCTGACCGACGCCAAGTACCGCCAGCTGATGCAGCAGCATATTGGTATGATGGGCCGCGCATGGTTCGTCTCCGGCCCGCGCTATTCCGTGAAGATGCGCTACTCCTTCTGAGGCTTTTGATTGATGAAGCAGACTTTTCGCCGCATCCTGCTCTCCGTCAGCATTGCCAGCCTGGCCGCCAGCGGCCTGGCTGGCGAGCTGCCGCGCCTGGTCACCAAGGATGGGCGCCATGCCCTGATGGTCGATGGCGCGCCCTTCCTGATGCTGGGCGGGCAGGCCCACAATTCCAGCAACTACCCGGCGGCGCTCAAGCCCTTATGGGCGGCGACCGCGGACGCGGGCGCCAATACCGTCGAAATGCCGGTCGCGTGGGAGCAGATCGAACCCACGGAAGGGCGCTTCGACTTCAGTTTCGTCGATACGCTGGTCAAGGAGGCGCGCCAGAACAAGGTGCGCCTGGTGCTGTTATGGTTCGGTACCTGGAAGAACACCAGTGCCAGCTATTCGCCCGAATGGGTAAAGTTCAACAACCAGCGCTTCCCGCGCATGGTGGACAAGGAGGGCAAGGACATTTACTGCCTGTCCCCATTTGGCGAGGAAACCCTGAAGGCCGACCGCAAGGCCTTCGTCGCCCTGATGAATCACATCAGGAAGATCGACGAAAAGCAACAGACCGTGATCATGGTGCAGGTCGAAAATGAAGTCGGCACCTACGGCCTGGTACGGGATTACGGGGCCAAGGCGCAGGCGGCGTTCTCGCAGCCGGTACCGGCAGCCGTGCTGGCGCGCAAGAAGTCGCCAGTGCCCGGCGCCGCTTCGGGCACCTGGAGCGAAGTCTATGGCCCCTATGCGGAGGAGTATTTCCACGCCTGGGCTGTGGCAAGCTACATCGAGGAGATCGCCAAAGCCGGCCGCGCCGTCTACGATCTGCCGATGTACGTGAACAATGCGCTGCGCGACCCGATCGAACCGATGGCGCCATGGAAGGGCAATTTCGCCAGCGGCGGTCCCACCTTCGATGTGATCGACATCTACAAGGCTGCCGCGCCCCACATCGACTTTGCGGCACCGGACATTTACCTGCCCGAGTGGAACAAGGTCACCGCCACGCTGGAAAAGTTCCAGCGCCCGGACAATGCCCTGATGGTGCCGGAAATCGGCAATGCCGAAAACTATGCGCGCTATGCCTACCTGGTGCTCGGCCGCGGCGGCATCGGCTTCGCGCCATTCGGCCTCGATTATGCGGACTACAGCAATTTCCCGCTGGGCTCCAAGCTGACGGACAAGCGCATGGCCGAACCGTTCGGCAAGGTGTACAAGGTTTTCCGCCCCATGGCGCGGCAATGGGCGAAATGGGCTTTTGAAGGCCGCACCTACGGCATCGCCGAAAGCGAAGACCGCAGTCCGCAGACGATTGAAATGAAGGGCTGGAAGGCGACCGTCTCGTTCCGCGAATGGCAGATGGGGGAGAAGCAATTCTACCCGAACCTGAAGGATTTGCCGGCCAATACCGAGTCGCCCAATGGCGGCGTGGCGATCGCCCAGATTGCGGATAATGAATTCATCGTCGTCGGCCAGCACGCCCGCGTGAAAATCAGCGGCGACAACAAGCGCTCCATGTACGCACGTGTCGAGGAAGGCTATTTCAACGCCGCCGGCAAGTGGGTCATGGAACGCAACTGGAACGGCGACCAGACGGATTATGGCCTGAACCTGACCGGCAACCCGGTCGTGCTCAAGGTCCGTATCGGAACTTACTGACAGGAGACAAAATGCAATTGAAAGCGATGCGGGCAGCGATGTTGCTCGCCCTGGCGGCCACCGGCAGTGCCAATGCCGGTACCTTCGAACAGACTGCGAGCGGCCTGGTGGTCAAGCCGGACCGTGGTGCGGCAAAGGAAATCCGGCTGGAGCTGATGGACGATAACATCATCCACGTGCTCAAGCTGGACCAGGGCGGAAAAGCGCTCACCCCATCGCTGATGACCGTGGCCAAGCCATGCAGCTGCGCCTTCACTGTCAGCCGCAAGGGCGACACCGTTACCTTGAAGGCCAACAGGATTGCCGCCGCCGTGTCGCTGGCCACCGGCGCATTGCAGTTCTCGGATGCAGGCGGCAAGCCTTTCCTCAGCCAGGCAAGCGAATCCATTGAGCCGATTGACGTCGGCGGCAAGCCGTTCGTGGCCATCAAGCAGGGCTTCAACCACGGCACGAAAGACGCCTTTTACGGCCTGGGCCAGCACCAGAACGCCCAGATGAACCTGAACGGCGAAGACGTGCTGCTGGCCCAGCACAATATGATCGCCGCCGTGCCCTTCGTGGTCTCGGACAAGAATTACGGCGTCCTGTGGGACAACAACGCCATCTCCCGTTTCGGCAACCCACGCCCCTACGGCCCGCTGAAGCGCGACCTGAAATTGGTCGATGCGGACGGCAAAGCGGGCGGCCTGACTGCGCGCTACTACGTGGACGGAAAGCTGGTCCTGACGCGCCAGGAATCGGACATCGCCTACCAGTACCTGAAGGACGTGGCGGAGAACTGGCCCAAGGAATTGGGCCCGCTGAAGAGCCTCAAGAACGTCAAGGTCGTGTGGGAAGGCACCATGGCCTCGGACAAGCCGGGCGTGCACAAGATGCAGCTCTACTCGTCCGACTACGCCACCCTGACCGTCGACGGCAAGCAGGTGATGGACGTGTGGCGCCAGGACTGGAACCCGTGGTACCACAACTTCGAAGTGAAATTCGAGAAGAACAAGCCGGTCAAGCTGCACCTGGAGTGGAAGCCTTCCGGCGGCATGGTCACCATGACCCATAACGACCCGCTGCCGGCGGCCGAGCGCCATTCGCTCACGCTGTCGTCCGAAATCGCGCAGGGCATCGATTACTACGTGATCCGCGGCACCGATATGGACAAGGTCATCGCTGGTTACCGCCACCTGACCGGCCAGGCGCCGATGATGCCGAAGTGGGCCTACGGTTTCTGGCAGTCGCGCCAGCGCTATGAGACCCAGCAGCAGCTGCTGGACACGCTGAACGAATACCGCAAGCGCAAATGGCCGCTGGACAATATCGTGCAGGACTGGTTCTACTGGCCGGAGAACGCCTGGGGCTCGCACGACTTCGACAAGGTCCGTTTCCCTGATCCGAAAGGCATGGTCGACGAAGTGCACCGCCAGAACGCGCGCATCATGCTTTCCATCTGGGGCAAGTTCTACGACACCACGGACAACTACAAGGAGTTAGCGTCCAAAGGCCACATGTGGACCAAGAACGTGGAGAACGGCGCCTTGGACTGGGTCGGCCCCGGCTACAAGAACAGCCATTACAGCCCTTATGCGCCGGAAGCCCGCGAAATCTACTACCGCCAGATGAAGCACAAGCTGGTGGACCTGGGCTTCGACGCCTGGTGGATGGACAATACGGAACCCGATGTGTTGTCCAACACCCGTCCTGAAGACTTCAAGAAGCTGATCGGCCCGACCATCTACGGCGCAGGCGAAGTCACCTTCAACCCTTATAGCCTGATGCATACGCAGGGCATGTACGATGGCCTGAAGCGCGACCAGCCCGACAAGCGCCAGTTCATCCTGTCGCGCTCCGGCTTCGCCGGCATCCAGCGCAATGCCACCGCCGTGTGGAGCGGCGACGTGGTGGGCCGCTGGAACAACCTGTACGACCAGATTGCCTCCGGCGTGAACATGTCGATGTCCGGCGTCCCGAACTGGACCCACGATATTGGCGGCTATGCGCAGGAAACCCGCTACCAGTTCGGCGACGTCGGTTCGGCCCAGGAGAACCGCAGCACCGGTGCCGGCAAGATGGACCCGGCCGACGAGAAGGAATGGCAGGAACTGAACCTGCGCTGGTTCCAGTTCGGCGCCTTCTCGCCGCTGTTCCGCTCGCACG
>CAMLRG010000119.1 GCA_946482335.1 uncultured Duganella sp.
AGGCGCAGGGTCAGGTTGCCGCCCACGCTGTCGCTGGTGATGATGTTCAGGCCAGAGATGTCGGCAATGGCTTGCAGCGCAGCGCGCACTTCCACGTTCTGGAAGTTGAACGACAGCTTCTCGCCGCGGTAGCCCTGGGTGCCCTGCACCAGCTTGTTCGGGTCTTCCTTGATCGGCTTGACGTCCACCACCAGCTGGGTGTCGCTCTGGTACACGCTCTGCTCCCACAGGCCGCTCGCCTCCACGGTCATGCGCACATTGTCGCCTTGCGGCACGGTGGTGACGCGGGTCACCGGGGTGCCGAAATCGGTCACGTCCAGGCGGCGGCGCAGGGTTTCCGGCAGGCCGGTCTTGAGGAAGTCCACCACCACGCCGCTGGCGGTCTGGCGCACGTCGACGGCAACCTGGTTGTTCGGCAGGTCGATCACCACGCGGCCTTCGCCGTTGGTGCCGCGGCGGAAATCGATATCGCGCAGCTGTTGCTTGCCCACCGGCGCGGCCGCCACGGCCGCCGCCACGGGCAGGCCGCGCGCGTCGACCGCCTGGGCCACGCCGCCGGAGGCGTCGATGGTCAGGATCACGCTCTTGCCGTCGATCGCGGTGGCGTAGTTGAGGGTGCGCTTGAGGTTGAACACCAGGCGCGAGCGCTCGCCGGCCTGCACCACGTTGACGCTGGCCAGGTCGCCCAGGTTGAGTTCCTGGCTGGTCTTGCCGGTGGCATTGACCGTCTGGCCGAAATCGAGCGCGATGCGGGCCGGGTTGGTGATGGCAAAGCCGATCGGCAGCTTCTGCGGCGCTTCCCTCATCTGGATCTTCACGATCACATTGCTGCCCTGCTGGTTGGCCGTGATCGATTCGATCGCGTTGCCTTGCTGGGCCTGCGCCACGGCTGCGCTGCCTGCCAGCGCCAGCACGACGCTCGCCTGGCGGCACAGGCGCTTCAGGGTTCTGATGGCGATCATTTGGAGCTCTCCTTACTTTCCTGCAGTTCCAGCTTCGACATGCGCTCGACCCAGTCGCCGGCCGCATCCTGAACAATTTCGCGCACCGCGATGCCATCTTCGGTCACGGCGGTGATCAATCCATAATTCTGTCCCACGTACTGTCCCTTCTTCACCTGGTAGACGGTGCGGTCGATCTGCACCAGGCCGTACACCACCTTGCTTTTCTCCATGGTGCCGACCATCTTCATGGCGTCGAGCGGGAAGCTTTCGAGGAATTCCTTGCGCCGGTTCTGGTCCGGTGCCTGGGCGCCGCCCGGACGGCTCTTGGCCAGTTCGGTCAGCAGCTTGCTGGCATTGAACGGGTCCAGCACGTCGCCGGCGGCATAGGCAAAGGGCGTGAACGTCTTCGGTTCCGGCAACGGCTTGACCGTGGGCCGGGTCTGTGCCTCGACATCCTTCATCCAGGTACGCACTTGCTGCACGTCGCTGTCGCCGCATGCGCTCAACAGCAGGACGCAAGCCAGGGGGGCCAGCTTCTTCATTTCTTCCCTCCCTTCTTGTCCTTCTTCTTCTTGTCGGCGACCGCCTTGCGCTGCTCGGCCACTTCTTCAGGGTCGAGGTAGCGGAAGGTCTTCGCCGTGGCATTCAGCTGCAAGGTCCCGGCCGGCAATTCCTTGTTGTCCCTGCCCCTGGTGTCGAGCGATATATTGTTCAGCGTGACGATACGGGCCATGCCCGCCAGGTCGCCGGCAAAGGCGCCCAGGTCGTGGTAACTGCCGTTCACGCGCAATTCGATCGGCTGCTCGGCATAGTATTCCTTGACGTCGACCCGGTTCGGCTTGAACAGTTCGAACGACAGGCCGCGGCCCGTGCCGGCATTGTTGATGTCCGACAGCAGGGCCGCCATTTCCGCCTTGCCCGGCAGCTGCTTTTCCATCTGGACCACGTACTTGTCGACCTGCTCCTTCTGGCGCCTGAGCTCGTCCAGGTTGACCGCCTGCCCGACCTTGCTCGTGAATTCCGTCCGCAGCTTGGCTTCCTTTTGCTCGCCTTCCTGCAGCCGCTCGTACTGGCCCTGCCAGTACAGGAAATAGCCGGCCAGCACGGCCAGCCCTGCCACGCCCAGCGCGCACAGCACGCGCGGCACGATGGGCCACAAGCCGGGATGCAGGCCGTTCAGGTTGCGGAACTGGGCGCTGAGCGATTCCCCTAATTGTTTCAAATCAGTTGCCATGGCTTAGCTCTCAGGACTTGGCAGCGGTATCGGCCTTGGCGCCTGGCTTGGCGCCCGGCTTGCCGTCCGGGTTTTCGTCCTTGTCGCGCGGACGCTTGATGATGACCGACAGCTGGAATTCGACGATATGGCGGTTCTTGTCCTTGCCCAGCGTGCCGGCCTTGACTTCCACCAGGTCCGGGCGCTCCAGCCATGGCGAATTGCTGGACAGGTTGCGCAGCAGTTCGGACACGCGTTCCTGCGATTGCGCGCTGCCGGTCAGGGTGACCTTCTGCGCTTCCTGGCGCACCGACTTCAGGAACACGCCCGGCGGGGTCTGCTTGACCAGTTCGTCCATCAGGTACACCGGCTGGTTGCGGTCGGCCTGCAAGTCTTCCACCGCCTGCTGGCGCGCTTTCAGCGCATCGATTTCCTCGCGCAAGGTGGAGATCTCGGCGATCTTCTTGTCCAGTTCCTTGATGGCGGCCCTCAGCACTTCCTGGCGCTGTTCCTGGATCGACAAGGCGCGCGCATTGTAGCCGCCGACGATCGCGACGATCGCGACGCCGATGGCGAAGCCCGCGCCCAGCAAGGCATAGAAGGCGTTCTTGCGCAGCTTGCGTTTTTGCTCCCGGTGCGGGAGCAGGTTTATGCGTATCATCAGCCGAACCTCCGCATGGCAAGGCCGCAGGCGACCAGGTAGGCCGGCGCATCGCTGCGCAGCGCCTGTTCACGCACGCCCGATGCCAGCTGCATGCCCTTGAAGGGCGAGATGACGGCGCTGGAGATGCGGGTGCGGCTGGCGATAATTTCCAGCAGTCCCGGCAACACGGCGCAGCCGCCGGCCAGGAAGATCTGGTCGATCTTGGTAAATGGCGTGGACGTAAAGAAGAACTGGATGGCGCGCGTCACTTCCAGCGCGGCGCCTTCCAGCCACGGTGCGAGCACGTCGGCCTGGTAATTCTCCGGCAGGTCGCCGGCCTTCTTGCGCGCTTCGGCCTCCTCGAAGGCCAGGCCGTAGCTGCGCACGATATCCTGGGTCAGCGAGTTGCCGCCGAAGGGCTGCTCGCGCTCGTACACGGTGGCGCCATCGAGCATGACGGAGATCTGGGTCGATACCGCGCCGATCTGGAACAGCGCGATCACCTGGCCGGCGCCGGCGTCGGGCAATTGCGCCGTGATGCGGTCCAGCGCGGCGCGCGCGGCATAGGATTCGATATCCATCACCGACGCCTTCATGCCGGCCATCTCGACGATCGCCACGCGGTCCTCCACCTTCTCGCGGCGGGCCGCAGCCAGCATGACTTCGAGGTCTTCGGTGGAGTTGGCGACGGGGCCGATCACGTCGAAGTCCAGGCTCACCTCGTCGAGCGCAAACGGGATGTACTGGGCCGCTTCCGACTCGACCTGCACTTCCAGCTGTTCTTCGGTCATGCCGGCCGGCAGCACGATCTTCTTGGTGATGACGGAGGCCGGCGGCATGCCTAGCGCCACGTGCTTGGCGCGCGTGCCGCTCTTCTTGACCAGGCGGCGCACCGCTTCCACCACTTGCTCCATATTTTCGATATTGCCGTCGGCCACGGCGCCGCGCGGCAGCGGCTCGGACGCGCAGCGCTCCAGGCGCATGCCATCCTTGCCGCCATCGGCCAATTCCACCAGGCGCACGCTGGAGGTGCTGATATCGAGGCCGACGAGGGGCGCTTGCGCGCCGCCAAACAGGGCTTTCAGGTCCACTGGCATGGATGCACTCCTGATAACTCCATAGACATTTACATATCCAAATTCGTTTAAAAACCCGTGTTTAGACGGCAAACATGAGACAGTACATTAGATGCTAGCAACATTGCCGGAGCAATGTAAAGGTATTTCTCCTGTGCACTTGTCAGCGAATTGCCACACCAAATCTTGCAATTCATGGCAACGCTACCAACGAAGTTGTTTTGTTGCTCATGGTAAATATTTCCGATTGTCACGTGCGCGCTGGGCCCGGAGGGCTCATTTATAATGCTTCGGATAAATCCAACTGAAGCTGCATATGACTGCAAACAACCACGAGGCCCCGGCCCGCAAATCGCCCAAGGGCTTCCTGCTGATGGCCCTGCTTTCCCTGCTGGGCCTGCTCCTGGCCGGCGTGCTGCTGGTGGTGTTCGGCCTGGCGCTGGCCTACCCCAACCTGCCGTCGCTGGACACCATCACCGACTACCGTCCGAAAATGCCGCTGCGTATTTACTCGGCCGACAATGTGCTGATCGGCGAGTTCGGCGAAGAACGCCGCAACCTGGTGCACATCAAGGACATCCCCGACGTCATGAAGAAGGCCGTGCTGGCCATCGAAGACAGCAACTTCTACGAGCACGGCGGCGTCGACTACTGGGGCATCCTGCGCGCCGCCCTGCACAATGCCACCGGCGGCGCCCGCCAAGGGGCGTCCACCATCACGCAACAGGTAGCGCGCAACTTCTTCCTTTCGAGCGAGCAAACGTTCAAGCGCAAGGCCTACGAGGCACTGCTGGCCTGGAAGATCGAACAGAACCTGACCAAGGACCAGATTCTGGAGGTCTATATGAACCAGATCTACCTGGGGCAGCGGGCCTACGGCTTTTCATCGGCCGCCCAAATCTACTTCGGCAAGAATCTGAAAGACATTAGCGTGGCCGAAGCGGCCATGCTGGCCGGCTTGCCCAAAGCGCCCTCGGCCTATAACCCGGTGGTCAATCCGAAGCGCGCCAAGGTGCGCCAGCAATACATCCTGCAGCGCATGGCCACGCTTGGCTATATTACGCCCGCACAGTACGAAGCGGCGAAGAATGAACAGTTAAAAGTGAAAACGGACAGCAGCGAATTCGGGGTGCATGCCGAATATGTTGCGGAAATGGCGCGCCAGCTGGTGTACGAGCAATTCAAGGAAGAGACCTATACGCGCGGCCTGAACGTCTTCACCACCATCACCAAGGCCGACCAGGACGCCGCCTACCTGGCGCTGCGCCGCGGCGTGATGGAGTACGAGCGCCGCCATCCCTATCGGGGACCGGAGGCCTACGTCGACCTGCCCTCGAACAAGGCGGAGGCCGACGAAATCATCGAGACCGAACTGGCCGAACACCCTGACAGCGACGATATCGTGGCCGCCATGGTGTTGCAAACCAGCGCGGACAAGGTGGTGGCGGTGACCGCCTCGGGCGAAGAGATCAGCATCAGCGGCGCCGGCCTGGCCATGGGCAAGAACTGGCTGTCGGATAAAAACCCGCCGAACAAGCGCATCCGCCGCGGCGCCGTGATCCGCGTCATGCAGGAAGGGAAGGATTGGCAGATCACCCAGATGCCTGAAGTGGAATCGGCCTTCATTTCGGCCAGCACCGAGGACGGGGCGATCAAGGCCATGGTGGGCGGTTTCGACTACAACCGCAACAAGTTCAACCACGTGACCCAGGCCTGGCGCCAGCCCGGCTCCTCCTTCAAGCCTTTCATCTATTCAGCCTCGCTGGAGCGCGGCCTGTCGCCGGCGACCATGATCAACGACGCCCCGATCTCCTTCGATGCGGGCCAGACCGGCGGCCAGGCCTGGGAACCGAAGAATTACGACGGCAAATACGAAGGCCCGATGAGCATGCGGCGCGGCCTGACCAAATCGAAGAACATGGTATCGATCCGCATCCTGCACCGCATCGGTGCCAAGTATGGCCAGGAATACACCACGCGCTTCGGCTTCGACCCCGAGCGCAACCCGCCTTACCTGACCCTGGCCCTGGGCGCCGGCGGCGTGACGCCGATGCAGATGGCGGGGGCTTACTCGGTATTTGCCAACGGCGGCTACAAGGTCTCGCCCTACCTGATCGCCAGGGTCACCGACGCCAACGGCAAGGTGCTGTCGCAAGCCAACCCGGACCGCGCCGGCGACGAAAAGAACCGTGTGATCGACGAGCGCAACGCCTTCCTGATGGATTCGATGATGAAGGACGTGGTGCGCTTCGGTACCGCGACGCGCGCCCTGTCGCTGAAGCGTCCGGATATCGCGGGCAAGACCGGTACCACCAACGATTCCATCGATGCCTGGTTTGCCGGCTACCAGGCCAAACTGGTGGGCGTAGCCTGGATCGGCTTCGACCAGCCCAAGAACCTGGGCAACAAGGAAACCGGCGGCGGCGTGGCCTTGCCGATCTGGATCGGGTACATGGCGAAGGCGCTGAAAAATATTCCGATTGAGGAACGTCCGGTGCCGGAAGGCATCATCGCCCAGGATGGGGAGTATTACTACGCGGAGAATCCGCCGGGCGTGGGGATCGATAGCCTGGAAGGCAATACCCGCGGCACCCCGGCGGAGGAAAAGCAGAAGGACGCGGTGAAGAACGAGCTGTTCTGAAACCGGCATGCCGGAGCCGAGGACAGTAGCGCAGACGGGGTCAGACCCTGGGATCTGACCCCGGTTTACCGGTTTTCAAGGCGCCACCACCACCGGCGCCCCGCCCTGCTCCGTCACAATCTCCGACAGCGCCTCAAACAGTTCCGTCCCGCGCCGGGTATCGACCCACTTGCCATCGACCTGGCGGTAGTGGAAGCCGCCCGAGCGCGCCGCCACCCACAATTCCTGCATCGGCGCCTGCGAGTTGATGATCACCTTGGACCCGTTGCCGACGAACTCGATCTCCAGCACGTTTCCGCTGCGGCTGCACTCCACATCCACCATATCCTGCTCGCACAAGCGGTCCAGCGCAGCCTCGATCGCGTCCAGGGTTGCCTCGGCCAGGTCCAAAAATTCCGATTCGGTCATGCTACACTCCAAGATTCCTATCAAGCCCCTATTTTAATCGTGAAGTCCCGAATCGCACTTGCTGCCGTTGCAACGGCAGCCCTGCTGGCCGGATGTGGCCAAACCGGCCCCCTGTACCTGCCAAAGCCACCCGCCAAGCCTGTTACCACGGGCAAGCCGGGCGTGGCACCGCCATCGGCTCCGGTTCCGTCCACCCCACCAGCATCCCAACAGTAAGCTTATGTCCCACTTCGAATACCAGAATGGCGTGCTGCACGCCGAAGGCGTCGCGCTCAATGCCATCGCAGAAACCCACGGCACCCCCGCCTACGTTTATTCCAAATCCCAGCTGACCGAGAACTTCGACGCCTACGCCAACGCCTGCGCCGGCCGCGACGCGCTGGTGTGCTATGCGATGAAGGCCAACTCCAACCTCGCCATCCTGGATTTGCTGGCACGTCGCGGCGCCGGTTTCGACATCGTGTCGGGCGGCGAACTGCTGCGCGTGATTGCCGCCGGCGGCGACCCGAAGAAGGTGATCTTCTCGGGCGTCGGCAAGAGCGTGGAAGAAATGCGCCTGGCCCTGGACCACGACATCCTGTGCTTCAACGTCGAGTCGATCCCCGAACTGCACCGCCTGAACGAAGTGGCCGGCGCCATGGGCAAAAAGGCGCGCGTGTCGCTGCGCGTGAACCCGAACGTGGATCCCAAGACCCATCCCTACATCGCCACCGGCCTGAAGGCCAGCAAGTTCGGCGTTGCCTTCGACGATGCGCTGGAAACTTACCGCGCCGCCGCCAAGCTGCCGCACCTGGACGTGTCCGGCATTGACTGCCATATCGGCTCCCAGTTGCTGGACGACCAGCCGCTGCTGGAAGCCCTGGACCGCCTCATCGAATTGATCGACGCCCTGGGTGCCGAAGGCATCCACCTGCACCACCTGGACATGGGTGGCGGCCTGGGTATCGATTATGGCGATGGCGCCCCGGTGGCGGTTGGCGATTACGTCGCACGCATCTTCAAGCGCATCGATGCCTGGCGCACCGAAAAGCATGGCGGCGTGCCGATCAAGGTGATCTTCGAACCGGGCCGCTCCATCGTCGGCAATGCCGGCGTGCTGCTGACCCGCGTGGAGTTCATCAAGCATGGCGAGGAAAAGAATTTCTGCATCGTCGATGCGGCCATGAACGATATGGCGCGTCCGGCGATGTACCAGGCGTGGATGGATATGCAGCCGGTGGTGAAGAGCGATGCCGCCAGCGCCATGTTCGACGTGGTGGGGCCGATCTGCGAGTCGGGCGACTGGCTGGCGCGCGACCGCGAACTCAACGTCGGGCCTGGCGACCTGCTGGTGATGAAGACTGCCGGGGCCTACGGCATGACCATGGCATCGAACTACAATACCCGCGGCCGCGCAGTGGAGCTGATGGTTGACGGCGACAAGGTGCACGTGGTGCGGCAGCGCGAGAATCCGGCTGACCTGTTTGCGCTGGAGTCGGTGCTTCGCTGACCCGGTCAGTTCATAGGGGGTCTGACCCTTGGGTCTGACTCCGGTTTACCGGTTTCACAGCACGTCCCCACCAAGCCCGCACCCCCAGCAGCACAAGCACGATCACGCCAAACAGGATCGGCTTATCGAAATCATGCTTCCCCGCCCGCATCCACCAGAAGTGCAGGATGCCCAGCGGGGCGATCACATATACCAGCTTATGCAGCATCTGCCAGCGCTTGCCTCCCAGGCGCCGCACCATGGCATTGGTGCTGGTCACCGCCAGCGGCACCAGCAGCACGAAGGCGGTAAAGCCGACGGTAATGAACGGCCGCTTGGCGACATCCTTCAGCATCTCCTGCACGTCGAAGAAATGGTCGAACCACAGGAAGGTGGTGAAGTGCAGCAGCGCATAGAAAAAGGCATACAAGCCCATCATGCGCCGCAGCTTGAGCACCCAGTTCCAGCCCGACAGCCTGCGCAGCGGCGTCACCGCCAGCGTGATGCACAGGAAGTACAACGTCCACGACCCCGTATTGCGCGTAATGTACTGCAGCGGCTCCACCAGCTGGTCGGTCGCCACCAGATAAACCAGGGCAAAAAACGGCACCAGCGCCAGCACGAAGGCGGTGGCCTTGATCGCCATCAGCTGGCGCGGCGACGGGGTGAATGCCATCAGTAGAACTTTTTCAGATCCATGCCGGAATACAGCGAAGCGACGTCGCTGTAACCGTTGAACATCAGCGTCTTGCGCTTGCGCGTGAAGAAGCCATCCTCGCCGATGCGGCGCTCCGTGGCCTGCGACCAGCGCGGATGGTCGACCTCGGGATTCACGTTCGAATAAAAGCCGTACTCGTTGGGCGCCGACTTGTTCCAGGAAGTGCGCGGCATGTCGCGCACGAAGCGGATCTTCACGATGGACTTGGCCGACTTGAAGCCGTACTTCCACGGCACCACCATGCGCACCGGCGCCCCGTTCTGGTTCGGCAGCACTTCGCCATACATGCCCAGCGTCAGCAGGGCCAGCGGATGGTTGGCTTCGTCGATGCGCAAGCCTTCCACGTATGGCCAGTCCAGCACGCGGCTGCCGATGCCCGGCATCTGCTTGCGGTCGGCCAGGGTGACGAATTCGACGAACTTGGCATTGCCGGTCGGTTCGACCTTCTTGATCAACTCCGAGAAGGAATAGCCGATCCACGGGATCACCATCGACCAGCCTTCCACGCAACGCAGGCGGTAGATGCGCTCTTCCAGCGGCGCCAGCTTGAGCAGGCTGTCGATGTCGAGCGTCATCGGCTTTTTCACCTCGCCTTCGATCTGCACCGTCCAGGGACGCGTGCGCAGCGAATGCGCGTTCTCGGCCGGATCCGACTTGTCGGTGCCGAACTCGTAGAAGTTGTTGTAGCTGGTGGCGTCCTTGTAGTCCGTCTGCTTTTCCATCACGGCGAAAGCGGCATTGCGCTTGGCCGGCAGTTTGGCGAGCCCGCCACCCTGTGCCTGGGCCAGCTCGGGGCCGAGGATGGCGCCCGCCGCCGCCAGCTTGATGAACTTGCGGCGCGACTCGAACACTTCGCGCGGTGTGATTTCGGAAGGAAGGATCAGCATGGTCAGCTCCAGGACTGGTGCAAGGTAATAGCTAAACCTTACACCAGTTTGCTGAAGCCGATATTAAAGCTTGCCGTAGGAATGCAGGCCGGACAGGAACATGTTCACGCCGAGGAAGGCGAAGGTGGTGACCACCAGGCCGACCACGGCCCACCAGGCGGCGGCCTTGCCGCGCAGGCCGGACATGAGGCGCATGTGGAGCCAGGCGGCATAGTTCAGCCAGACGATCAGGGCCCAGGTTTCTTTCGGATCCCACGACCAGTAACCGCCCCAGGCTTCCGCCGCCCACAGGGCGCCCAGGATGGTGGCGATGGTGAAGAAGGCGAAGCCGATCGAAATCGCCTTGTACATCACGTCTTCCAGCACTTCGCCGCTTGGCAGGCGGTCGACGAACTTGCCGCGCACCAGGTTGACCACGGCGAACAAGACCACCAGGGCGCCGACCTTGCTGCTCATCTGGCCCAGCGCGGCCATGGTCGACTCCTGTGCGCCGCCGATGAAGCCGACCAGCCAGGACGCCGCCACGATGGCAAGCGGCGCCACCACCAGCGCCAGCCACAGGGTGCGCGATTCTTCATACTTGAGCAGGTAAGCCCAGGCCACCATCGACGCCAGGGCGAAGGTGCCATAGCCGATGAAATTGGCCGGCACGTGGATCTTCATCCACCAGCTTTGCAGGGCTGGCACCAGCGGCTGGATTTCCGAGGCGCCGCGCGCCACCGTGTACCACAGCAGGAAGCCGACGGCAGCCGAGATCACCAGTAGTACGAAGGGGCCCAGGGCGCGGGTGGCATAGTGCTCTTCGTAGTACAGGTAGAACATCGCCGTAATCAGCGAGAACAGGATGAACACTTCGTACAGGTTCGAGATCGGGATGTGGCCGACGTCGGCGCCGATCAGGTAGGACTCGTACCAGCGCACCAGCATGCCGGTCACGCCCAGCACTACGGCCGCCCAGCACAGTTTGGAACCCAGGGCGCCACCCAGCGCCGAACGGGTGAACAGGCCGCCCCAGTAGAACAGGGTGGACAGGAAGAACAGGGTGCTCATCCACAGGATCGCGGACTGGCTCGACAGCATGTACTTGAGGAAGAAGCGCGTATCCGCCGCCGCCAGCTGGCCGCCATACAGGCCGACCGCCGCCAATGCCAGCGCGAACGATAGCGGCATCAGCCAGCGCAGCGGCTTCCAGTACCAGCCCAGCGCGGCGAAACAGGGCGCCGAGGCCAGCAGGATGACCTTTTCGTAGATGTCCATATAGGCGCCGAAGCGGCTGAACGCGTACAGCGCGCCCGCGCCCAGGGCCAGGGCAAACAGCCAGTCGAAGGCGCCCAAGCGCTTGAAATAGCCCGGCTGCTGGGCATAGATTTGTGTTGCTTCCATATGCTTTCTCCCAAACCTGGCAACAGCTTACGCCGATTGCGGCAGTTTTTCCTTCAATTCCGTGAATTCCTTCTCGAAGTCCAGCGTCTTGCGCTGGGTGCTCATGGCCATCAGGGCCTCGGCACCAGCGGTGCCATCGGCGCCATCCTTGATCCACACCCAGACCCGGCGCTCGCGGACGTAGAACATCGCGAATACGCCCAGCACCAGCAGCAGGCAGCCAAGGTACACGATGGTCTTGCCCGGCGAACGCGTCACCTGGAATACCGATGCCTTGATCTCGGTGAACTCGTCCAGTTGCAGGTAGACCGGTGCGCCGTAGAAGAAGCTGTCCGACAAGGCATTGGTGGCCAGCTGCAGGAAGCGGCCATGCTTTTCATCCATCGCGGCGGCGGGCTTGCCGTCCTTGCCGCGCGCAGCCTGCCACAGTTCCCACATGGTACCGTTCAGGATCTTGAGGAAGATCTCGGCAGCCTTGGTCTGTTCGGCCTGCGGCACCTTCTCCAGGAAGCGGCTGATGGCGAAGAAGCCGGCACCCTTGTCGTCGCCGGCAAAGATTTCCAGGCCCTTCAGCGCCGAGGCTTCCAGCTGCGAGCGCAAGGCATCGCCGGCCTTCGACTGCGGCATGGCGCGCGCGGCGTAGCGTTCGGCGGCCTGTTGGCGCAGGGCCGGGTCCTGCAGGGCGGCGCGCAGGCGCATCCACTCGCGCACGCTGTGCTCGTCGTCGGCCGGGATGCGCAGGTAGCTGAACGGGTCGGCCGGGCTGGCGCGCACGCCGGCCAGGAACACGGTATCGCCCTCGATGGTCACCGGCTGCATATAGTTCTGGTATTCGCGCGCCTGGCCGGTCTTGTCGCGCAGCTTGTACTGCACCGACGGGCCGACGTTCTTCAAGTCCTTGTTATGGGCGGTCTTGGCGGCCGAGCCCAGTTGCTTGTCCAGGCTGCGGGCAAACGATTCGTTCAGGCTCTCGCCCTTGGTCACGGCGCGCGCATCCTGGCCGCTGATATTCTCCACGTTGAAGGGGCGGAAATCGCTCCACTCCACCGTATATTCATCATTCAGTTTGGTGGAGCCATTGACCTCGCCTTCCATGTTGAAGGTGGTGGTGCCGGTGCCCTTCATCGGGTGGCCAAGCAGTTTCAGTTTGCTGCCGCCATCTTCGAAGGAAGACTGGTAGATCGCGACGCCTTCAAAGATCAGCGGCTTGTTCACTTCCACCACTGCGTCGACTGTCTTGCCGGTGTCGTTGGAACGCACCGTCACATGGCTGGCGAACAGCTTCGGCATGCCGGTGCTATAGAAGTCGATATCGAATTTCTTGAGCTGGATCGTGAACGGCAAGTCCTGCAGCAGCACGCCATCGGGGCGTGGCAGGATGGCGGTATTGCCGGCCGTGCCTTCCGGCAGCGCGATATTGCCGCGGTAAGTCGGGTTGTGCACACCCAGGCGGTGCTGGGCCGGGATATCGGCGATCAGGCCGGTGCCGCCGAAGGCGGTCTTACCCAGCAGCCATTGCTGGAAGCGGATCGGCAGGTCGGAATCGAGCATGCCGCCCACCAGGATGATGACGATGGAGCTGTGCGCAAAGATATAGCCGAATTTGTTGCCGGCCCCGCGCCTGGCCGCCACCAGGGTCGCGCCATCCTTCTCGATGGCCTTGGTGGCATAACCCGCATGGCCCAGGCGCTGCATCACTTGTGCCGCCAGTTCGGTGCGCGCCAGCGGCGAGCTCCAGTGGTTCTTGTGGTGGAAGTTGTTGAGCGATTGCTCGCGCACCTTTTCACGCCAGCTGCGCATATCCTTCAGCATTTTCGGCGTATTGTGCACGATGCACAGCGTGGTCGACACCACCAGCAAGCCCACCAGGGAAACGAACCACCAGGTCGAATAAATCGCGTACAGCCCCAGCTTGCCGAACACTTCGAACCAGAACGGGCCGAACTGGTTGATGTAATCGCCCATCGGCTTGTTCTGCTGCATGATGGTGCCGATCACGGCGGCGAGCGAAATAATGACCAGCATGGCGATGGCAAACCGCATCGAAGACAGCAGCTCGACAGTCTCGGCCACGGCGCCACGCCGATTGCGCAGCTGGATTCCGGAAGTGCTTGGGGCGTCGCTCATTACTCAGGAAAAAAGTCAGGAGAATAACAACAAAAAGGGCAGCCTGCTTGCGCGGCCGCCCTTTTCATGTCCAGTGCCGCCCTGCATCGGGCGGCGCATTGCAATTACTTCAAGCCGGCCATGTAGTCGGCGACCGCTTCGATTTCCTTGTCGGACATGCGGTAAGCGATGGCTTCCATTTCCGGGCTGGACTTGCGGGTGCCGGCCTTGAAGGCCTTCAGGGTGGCGATAGTGTAATCCTGGTGCTGGCCGCCGACGCGCGGGTAGGCGGAAGGCATGCCGGCGCCGGCCGGGCCGTGGCAGGAAGCACAGGCTGGCACGCGGTTTTCAGCGATGCCGCCACGGTAAATCTTCTTGCCCAGTTCGATGGTGTCCTTGTTCTTGGCAGCGCCAGCCTTGGTCGGCTCGGAAGCCAGGTAAGCGGCGATGTTCTTCTTTTCTTCGTCCGTCAGCGCCTTGGCGAAGGCCGTCATCACGGTGCCTGGACGGGATGCGTCGGTGAAGGCCACCAGCTGCTTGTAGACGTAGGCTTCGCCCTGGCCACCCAGCTTCGGGTTCACGGTGATGGTGGAAGCACCCTTGGCGCCGTGGCAGGACACGCAAGCTGCGATGCCGCGCGCGTTATCACCTTCAGCGTACAGGGTTGCGCCTTTGGCTGGATCAACCTTGGCAGCGGCTGGTGCGTGGGCTTCGGCGGCGGAGGCCACACCGGAAACGGCCAGCATTGCAACGAACAAGGATTTTACAAATGGCGAAAACGCACGATTCATTCAGACACCCTGAGACAAGTAAATAATTAGTGGTAAAGAATTCGTTTCCGGCGAATTGCCTCATAAATAGGCAATATGGCGCATGACAACAATTCGTAACCCCTTATTGTACAATAGCTTTCCTGCTTTATTGCCCCCTTTTTGTTGCTTTCACATGTCTAAACTCTGGCAAGCCCGCTTTTTCACCACCGTTAACCATTTGCGCGACCTGCCGCGCACAACGGTGCCAGAGATCGCCTTCGCGGGCCGCTCCAACGCGGGCAAATCGACCGCGATCAATATCCTTTGCAACCAGAAAGGCTTGGCTTTTGCCTCCAAAACCCCTGGCCGCACCCAGCACATCAATTTCTTTTCGGTGGGCGGCGCCCACGTCGCGATGCATCGCCACGACCCGGTCAAGGTCGAGGAAATCCAGTGCCTGATTGCCGACTTGCCGGGCTACGGCTATGCCGAAGTGTCGGGCGACGCCAAGAACCACTGGCAACGCCTGCTGGGCGATTACGTGCAGCAGCGCGAACAATTGGCAGCCCTGGTGCTGATGATGGACGCGCGCCGCCCGTTCACCGACCTCGACCAGCAAATGATCGAATGGTTCGCCCCGACCGGCAAGCCGATCCACTGCATCCTGACCAAGGCGGACAAGCTCAACCGCAACGAATCCATCAACGTGCTGCGCCAGGCGCGCGCCAAGCTCGACAGCTACGTCGATGAAGATGGCGAAGGCTTCCCCTTCACCGTGCAACTGTTTTCCGCGCTGAAGCGCATCGGCATTGAGGAAGCGACGGCCAAGATCGAAGCATTGGCCGGCCTCAGCACCGATGCCGAAGCGCCCACATCCGATGAAAGCGACGACGAATGATCACTCCTGATTTCCCCGCCATCCGCATGCGCCGCATGCGCCGCGACCCGTTCTCGCGCGCCCTGATGCGCGAAAACACCATCACCACGGCCGACCTGATCTATCCGGTCTTCGTGCTGGAAGGCGCGAACCGCCGCGAGCCCGTGACCACCATGCCGGGCGTGGACCGCATTTCGGTCGACCTCTTGATGAAGGTGGCCGAGGAGTGCGTGCGGCTGGGCATTCCGGTGCTGTCGCTGTTCCCGAACATCGATCCGGCGCTGAAGACCAATGACGGCGTCGAGGCGACCAATCCGGAAGGCTTGATCCCGCGCGCGGTGCGTGAGCTGAAGAAGAACTTCCCCGAGCTGGGCATCATGACCGACGTGGCGCTGGATCCGTACACCAGCCATGGACAGGATGGCACGGTCGACGACAAGGGTTCGATCCTGAATGACGAGACCACCGAGATGCTGGTGCGCCAGGCGCTGACCCAGGCGGAAGCCGGGGTGGACATCGTCGGCCCGTCCGACATGATGGATGGGCGCATCGGCGTGATGCGCAAGGCGCTGGAAGAACAGGGCCTGATCCATACGCGCATCATGGCCTACTCGGCCAAGTATGCGTCGGCGTTCTATGGCCCGTTCCGCGATGCGGTCGGTTCGGCGGCGGCGCTGGGCAAGGCGGACAAGTTCACTTACCAGATGGACCCGGCCAATACCAATGAAGCCTTGCGGGAAGTGGCGCTGGATATCGCCGAGGGCGCCGACATGGTGATGGTCAAGCCGGGCATGCCTTACCTGGATATCGTGCGCCGGGTGAAGGATGAGTTCAAGGTGCCGACCTATGCTTACCAGGTGTCGGGGGAGTACGCGATGCTGAAGGCCGCCGCGCTGAACGGCTGGCTCGATCACGATAAGGTGATGATGGAGTCGATGATGGCGTTCAAGCGGGCCGGGGCGGATGGGGTGCTGACCTATTTCGCGCTGGATATTGCGCGGAAGCTCAAGGACTAAACCGGTAGTACGGTGTCAGGCCCGAAGGGCCTGACACCCCGGGAATGCGACGCGGCCGTTGTACCGTCGAGGGGTCAGGCCCTTCGGGACTGACCCCGCTTTACCGGTTTAATTCAGGCATGCACCACCGCTTCCTGCCGATTCTCCAGGATTTGCGGCATCAGCGAGCCCACAACCATCCCCGCGAACGCCGCCACCAGCCCCGCCAGCTGCCCGGGAAACGCCTCGCCCCACGAAGTAATCTGCGGGAAGAACATGACCCACACCGCAATCCCCGCGCCCACCGAGAAGATCGCCCCCTGGGTGGTAGCCCGCTTCCAGTACAGCCCCATCAGCAGCGGCACAAACGCCCCCACCAGGGTCACCTGGTAAGCCGTCGACACCAGCTCATAAATCGAGGTGCCGCGCATCGCGATCGCGTATGCCAGGACGGTTGCCGCGAACACTACGATCGTGATGCGCATGGCCAGCAGCTGCTGTCTGTCGCTCATGCCCGGACGCAGGTTCTTCAGGATATTCTCGGTAAAGCTGGTCGACGGCGCCAGCAGCGTCGCCGACGAAGTCGACTTGATCGCCGACAGCAGCGCGCCGAAGAACAGGATCTGCATCACCAGCGGCATCTTGGTCAGCACGAAAGTCGGCAGCAGGCGCTGGTAGTCGTTCTTCGCCATCTCCAGGCCGCCCTCGCCCAGCACGATCACCGCGCAGGCGACGATGAACATCGGCACCGCGGCAAAGATGATGTAGCTGGCGCCGCCGATCATGGCGCCGGTGCGGGCGGTCGGCGCATCCTTGGCCGACATCACACGCTGGAACACATCCTGCTGCGGAATCGAGCCCAGCATCATGGTCACGGCCGCGCCGACGAAGAAGGCGATATCGGTGAAGGTGGCCTGCGGCAGGAAGTTCCACAATTCCTTGTCCGCCGCCATGGCGAACACCTTGCCGGTGCCGCCGGCCAGGTCGGCCGAGAAGATGGCGATGATGCTCAAGCCCACCACCAGCACGATCATCTGGATGAAGTCGGTCCAGGCCACGGCCAGGAAACCGCCGATCACCACGTACACCAGCACGGCCAGGGT
>CAMLRG010000120.1 GCA_946482335.1 uncultured Duganella sp.
TGGTGGCCATGGCCAGGCCGGCGCCGTTCACCAGGCAGCCGATGTTGCCGTCGAGGGAGATGTAGGCCAGGTCGAACTTGGAGGCTTCGACTTCGGCTGGATCTTCTTCATCCAGGTCGCGGTAGGCGACGATTTCCGGATGACGGAACAGGGCGTTGGCGTCGAAGTTGAACTTGGCGTCCAGGGCGATCACCTTGCCGGAACCGGTCAGGATCAGCGGGTTGATTTCGGCCAGGGAAGCGTCGGTTTCCCAGTAGGCTTTGTACAGGCCTTGCAGGTTGGCCACAGCGTCGGCCACGGAACCATCCGGCACGCCGATCTTGCGGGCCACGTCGGCGGCTTCAGCATCGGTCAGGCCGACGGCTGGGTCGATCACCACGTTGTGGATCAGCTCCGGGTGCTTTTCAGCGACTTCTTCGATGTCCATGCCGCCTTCGGAGGAAGCCATCAGGACTACGCGCTGGGTGACGCGGTCGGTCACCAGGGAAACGTACAGTTCCTTCTTGATGTCGGCGCCTTCTTCGATCAGCAGGCGGCGCACTTTCTGGCCGTCCGCGCCGGTCTGGTGGGTCACCAGCTGCATGCCCATGATCTGGTCGGCATACTCTTTCACCTGTTCCATGGTCTTGGCCACTTTCACGCCGCCGCCTTTACCACGGCCACCAGCATGGATCTGTGCCTTCACGACCCACACCGGGCCGCCCAGGGTTTCAGCAGCCTTCACTGCCTCTTCCACGGTCATGCACGGAATGCCGCGCGGTACGGTCACTCCAAACTTCCGGAGGATTTCTTTGCCTTGATACTCATGGATTTTCATGCTGGCTTTCCCTTCTTTCGAATACCTGTAAGTTAAGTAGTAGTATTTTGTACAGCACCTAGGCTGCGTCCGTCTTGTTGACGTACCAGCGCGGGTAAAACTCGGCAACTGCCCCGCCATCGGTCCTGAGGGCGTGGCACTTGTCGAGCTGGAACGGTTTCTCTGTCGCAGTGCTGGAGCGCTCGTTCACCGGCCAGACGTCATTGGCAAACGCTTGCAGGGCTGCCGTCGGCAGCACCTGGGCCAATTCCGTCAGGTGGGTACAGCCTTGTACACCAGCCAGCCTTTCCTTGACCGCGTGGCGGAAACCCTTCATCAGGTTCAGTCCAATCAAGGCTTTATAGGCGGGGCCGATCGTGTTGCAATGGCTAGGATAGGGAACGGCGTCCGAACTTGCTTCGGCGTCGACAATGGTCAGCTGCTTGTCGACAGTCACACGCAACCAGAGGTCGTGCAGGGCTTCGTTGCCCTTGCGCGGGCCGGATGCCAGCATGGTGTCGAAGGATTTGATGTCCGTGATGTGAGCGTCAAGATCCCACAGGCCATCCTCGCGCGCGAACGCCTGGATGTCTATGGCGCGCGTATGCCGCAGCGCTCGTCGGGAGACAGGATTTGACAAGGACATAAGACCGATGCCACAAAACGTGGCCAAAATTATAAGCAGCTAATCAGTACGCCGCAGCTTCTACGGACAACCACCGCACCCGCGGTGCTGCATAAAACTACAAAAGTGTAGCACACCGGTACAGCCGCGGCTAATTTCAGATATCGCCGGGAGTGATATCGAAATCCTCATCGGGCATGCTACCCTTCATCGCGGTGCGGATGGCTTTCTGCGAAAAGCCGCGCGACATCAGGAAGCGCAACTGCTTCTGGCGGCCTTCGGGGTCGCTTGCCACTTCGCCGAATTTGCGGCGCCACACTTCGCAGCAGCGTTCGGTCTCGTCCTGTTTCAGGCTTTCCTTGACGTCGGCCAGCATCTCGCCGCCGATGCCGTGGTGTTGCAGCTCGGCCACGATACGGCTATTGCCGTAACGGGCGGCGCGGCGGTGCACCAGGTTTTCGGAGAAGCGCTCTTCGGAGAGCCATTTGTTTTGCTCGAGGAAGTTGAGCAGGGATTCGAGGTCGTCGCCCTCTTCCGCGTGGCGTTCAAGCTTGCGGGTGAGTTCGAGGCGGGAGTGCTCGCGCTGGCTGAGCAGGCGCAGTGCACGGGCTTTTAGCGAGGGCTTGGGGAGGGGCATGCTTTTACACCGGCAGGGCGGTGTCAGACCCGCAGGGTCTGACACCAGACAGGCGGCGGCCGCGTATCGGTGTCTGCCCCTGCGGGTCAGACACCGCACTGCCGGTTTTAGTCGACAGCCCGCAGCTTCGGCGCTTCGTCGCCATCGTCGCTGACGGCCGGCAGTTCGCGCACGCCCAATGCCGCACGCACCTTGTTCTCGATTTCGCGCGCCAGTGCCGGGCGCTCTTTCAGGAACTGGCGGGCATTGTCCTTGCCCTGGCCGATGCGCTCGCCGCCGTAGCTGTACCAGGAGCCCGACTTCTCGACGATCTTGGCTTCCACGCCCAGGTCGATGATCTCGCCTTCGCGCGACGTACCTTCGCCATACAGGATGTCGAAGTGGGCTTCCTTGAACGGTGGCGCAATCTTGTTCTTGACCACCTTGACCTTGGTCTCGTTGCCGATCACTTCGTCGCCCGACTTGATCGAGCCGGTGCGGCGGATGTCCAGGCGCACGGAGGCGTAGAACTTCAGCGCATTGCCGCCGGTGGTGGTTTCCGGCGAGCCGAACATCACGCCGATCTTCATGCGGATCTGGTTAATGAAGATCACCAGGGTGTTGGTGCGGTTGATGGTGCCGGTCAGCTTGCGCAGCGCCTGGGACATCAGGCGTGCCTGCAGGCCCGGCAGCGAATCGCCCATATCGCCTTCGATCTCGGCCTTCGGGGTCAGCGCGGCGACCGAGTCGACCACGATCAGGTCGACCGAACCGGAGCGCACCAGCGCATCGCAAATTTCCAGCGCTTGTTCGCCGGTGTCCGGCTGCGAGATCAGCAGTTCGTGCAGGTTGACGCCCAGCTTTTGCGCGTACACCACGTCCAGCGCGTGTTCCGCGTCGATGAAGGCGCAGGTGCCGCCCATTTTCTGCATTTCGGCGATCGCCTGCAGGGTCAGGGTGGTTTTACCGGAGGATTCCGGACCGTAGATTTCCACCACGCGGCCGCGCGGCAGGCCGCCGACGCCCAGCGCGATATCCAGGCCCAGCGAGCCGGTGGAGACAGTCTGCACTTCCTCGATCGGGGCGGATGCGTCCATGCGCATCACGGAGCCTTTACCAAACTGCTTTTCAATCTGGGCCAGCGCCGCGGCCAGGGCCTTGGCTTTTTCCGATGCAGGTATTACAGCTTTTTTGTCGTCCATGATGTTCTTTCGCGCTAAGTCGGCTAAATGAGTTGGGTCACTACGGTGTACAGGCGTACTGTATAAAAAACCAGTGCTTTTGACAAGCCCTTTTTTGCAAACTTTGCGAAAACTCAAATAGCTGGAGTACAGTTACCTTATGCGTATCCTATTAGCAGAAGATGACAGCGTCCTCGCGGACGGCCTGACGCGCTCGCTGCGCCAGTCCGGCTATGCGATCGATTGCGTAAAAAACGGGCAGGAAGCCGACACCGCCCTGTCGACCCAGGAATTCGACTTGCTGATCCTGGACCTGGGCTTGCCGAAAATGTCCGGCCTGGAAGTGCTGCGCCGCCTGCGCGGGCGCAATTCCCTGCTGCCGGTCCTGATCCTGACCGCCGCCGATTCGGTCGAGCAGCGCGTCAACGGGCTCGACCTGGGTGCCGACGACTATATGGCCAAACCCTTCGCCCTGTCGGAGCTGGAAGCGCGGGTGCGCGCCCTGACCCGGCGCGGGCAGGGCGGCGGCTCCACCGTGGTCAAACATGGCCCCCTCACCTACGACCAGGTCGGCCGCAGCGCCTATATCAATGAGCAGATGCTGGACTTGTCGGCGCGCGAGCTGGGCTTGCTGGAAATCCTGCTGGCGCGCACCGGGCGCCTGGTGTCGAAGGAGCAGCTGGTCGACCACCTGTGCGAATGGGGCGAGGAAGTGAGCAACAATGCCATCGAGGTCTACGTGCACCGCCTGCGCAAGAAGATTGAAGTGGGCGGCATCCGCATCGCCACCGTGCGCGGCCTGGGCTACTGCCTCGAGAAGTTCAACCCGCCCGCGCCGCCTGCCAGGTGAACGGCGAGCAGCAGGCCGCCGAATGGGACCATACCCAGGCCGCCGAAGAGAACGAGATCCAGCACTCGCTGTTCGGCGAGATCCTCGACTGGATGCTGGCGCCCCTGCTGCTGCTGTGGCCGATGAGCATCGCCATCACCTACCTGGTGGCCAAATCGATCGCCAACCAGCCCTTCGACCATGCGCTGGAAGACAATGTGACCGTGCTGACGCAGCAAGTGCGCGAGGTGGACGGCAGCATCGCACGCCTGCCCGGCCCGGCGCGCGACATCCTGCGCGCCGACGACGTGGACAATATCTATTACCAGGTGAGCAGCCCCTTCGGCGCCCATGTGGACGGCGACCGCGACTTGCCGGCGCCGCCCAGGCAAGACCCGGAACAGCAGGATCACCGCGCCGGTACGGTGCTGTTCCGTAACGCCACCCTGCACGGCACGCCGATCCGCATCGCCTGGACCTGGGTCAACCTGGAGGAGGACAAGACCCTGCCGCCGCGCCTGGTCCTGGTGCAGGTGGGCGAAACGCTGGAAAAGCGTGCCAAGCTGGCCAACGAGATCATCAAGGGCGTGATCCTGCCCCAGTTCATCATCCTGCCCATCGTACTGGCCCTGGTGTGGTTCGCGCTGTCGCGCGGGCTGCTGCCGCTGCGCGAACTGCAGGAGCGCATCCGGGCGCGGCCGTCGGACGACCTGAGCCCGATCCCGCCGCGCCAGGTGCCGGAGGAAATCACGCCGCTGGTCAAATCGCTCAATGACATGCTGGAGCGCCTGAAGCTGTCGATCGATATGCAGAAGCGTTTCATCGCCGACGCCGCGCACCAGATGAAAACCCCGCTGGCGGGCATGCGCACCCAATCGGAACTGGCGCTGCGCCAGACCGACCAGGGCGAGGTGCACCGCTCGCTGGAGCAGTTGGCCAAATCGTCGCAAGCCGCCACGCGCCTGGTCAACCAGCTGCTGGCCCTGGCGCGCGCGGAAAACCAGCCGCAAGCCGGCACGGCGATGCAGCCGCTGGAGCTGGGCGAAGTGGCGCGCGGCACCGTGCACGACTGGGTGCAGGCGTCATTCACCGCCGGCATCGACCTCGGTTACGAACCGGCGGCACAGGAAGTGCCGATCGCCGGCAATGCGGTCATGCTGCGCGAAATGCTGTCCAACCTGATCGACAACGCGCTGCGCTACACGCCGCGCGGCGGCGCCGTCACGGTGCGCGTGCGCCGCACCGACGAACTGGCCATGCTGGAGGTGGAGGACAATGGCCCCGGCATCCCGGCGGCGGAACGCGACCACGTGTTCGAACGCTTCTACCGCATCCTCGGCAGCAATACCGAAGGTTCCGGCCTGGGCCTGGCCATCGTGCGCGAGGTGGCGCAGCAGCACGGCGCGGAGGTGGACCTGTTCGCCAACCCGCGCGCCACCGACCCCAAACTTCCGGGTTGCCTGTTCCGCGTCAGCTTCCCGCTGCGCGTGCCGGACACGCCTCCCGACAACGACGAGGTACCGCATTTTGGATAAGCTCGAGCGCCACTGGCGCAGGGTGCGCCGCATGACCGGCTGGCTGCTGGCCGCGTGGGTGCTGGCGACGTTCTGCATCGTTTTCTTCGCGCGCGAATTGAGCGGGTTGACGATTTTCGGCTGGCCGCTGTCGTTCTACCTGGCGGCGCAGGGCGCCTCCCTGATCTACCTGGCGATCATCGCCTTTTACGCCTGGCGCATGCGCGCGCTGGAACAGCGCTACCGCAATGAAGGTGCCCCATGAGGACAGCCTTCTTCCGCAAGCTGCAGCGCTACTACCTGATCTTCACCGGCTGCTTCGCCATGTTCCTGCTCGCGCTGGCGATGCTGGAAAAGGAAGGCATGCCGCGCCTGTGGATCGGCTACCTGTTCATGTTCGCCACCATCATCCTGTATGCGGCCATCGGCGTGATCAGCCGCACTTCGAACGTGGCCGAGTATTACGTGGCGGGGCGGCGCGTGCCCTCGCTGTTCAACGGCATGGCGACCGCGGCCGACTGGATTTCCGCCGCCTCCTTCATTTCGCTGGCGGGCGGGCTTTACCTGCACGGCTTCGACGGCCTGGCCTACATCATGGGCTGGACCGGCGGCTATTGTCTGGTGGCGCTGCTGATCGGCCCTTACCTGCGCAAATTCGGCCAGTACACCATCCCCGACTTCTTCGCGGCGCGCTACGGCGGCGCCATGCAGGGGCGCAGCGTGCGGCTGCTGGCCGCCGGCGCGACCATCATCATTTCCTTCACCTATGTGGTGGCGCAGATCTACGCGGTGGGCCTGATCGCTTCGCGCTTCACCGGCGTCGATTTCTCCGTCGGCATCTTCCTCGGCCTGGCCTCGATCCTGGTGTGCTCCTTCCTGGGCGGCATGCGCGCCATCACCTGGACCCAGGTGGCGCAGTACATCATCATCCTGGTGGCCTTCCTGATGCCGGCCATGTGGCTGGCGGTCAAGCATGGCGGCAACCCGGTGCCGCAGGTGGCCTACGGCAAGCTGCTGCCCAAGCTCAGCGCGCGCGAAGCGCAGCTGGCGCATGACGAAAAGGAAGCCGAGGTGCGCGAAGTGTTCCTGCAGCGGGCCGAGGATTTCGGCGTGCGGCTGAACGGCTTGCCCGCCTCCTGGGACTCGGGCCGGGTGGAAGCCCAGCACAACCTGGACATGGTCAAGCTGCGCAACGGTTCGCTGCTGGAGATCCGCGCGGCCGAGCGGGCGCTGGCCGATTATCCCAGGACCGTCGAGGATGCCAAGGCCGTATGGACGGCGCAGCGCAACGCCAACCTGGCGCGCGGGCGGGTGCCGGCCAAGCATGCCGAACCCTTCCCCGGCGCCGACCGCGCGCAATCGGACCAGAAGCGCAACAACTTCCTGGCGCTGGTGTTTTGCCTGATGGTCGGCACCGCAGCGCTGCCCCATATCCTGATGCGCTCCTACACCACACCCTCGGTGCAGGAAACGCGCAGCTCGGTGTTCTGGACCCTGTTCTTCATCCTGCTGGTGTACCTGACCATCCCGGCGCTGGCGGTGCTGGTCAAATACGATATCTATACCTTCCTGGTGGGCAGCGACTTCGCCCATCTGCCGACCTGGGTCTCCTACTGGGCCAATGTGGACAAGGCCAGCCCGCTGCTGTCGATCAGCGACATCAACGCCGACGGCATCGTGCAGCTGGCGGAAATCCTGATCGATGGCGACGTGCTGGTGCTGGCCACCCCCGAGATTGCCGGCCTGCCTTACGTGGTGTCCGGCCTGGTGGCGGCAGGCGGGCTGGCGGCCGCGCTGTCCACCGCCGACGGCTTGCTGCTGGCGATCTCCAATGCGCTGTCGCATGACGTGTACTACAAGATCGTCGACCCGACCGCATCGACCCAGAAGCGGGTGACGATTTCCAAACTGCTGCTGCTGGCGGTGGCCTTCATCGCGGCCTACGCCGCATCGACCAAACCGGGCGACATCCTGTCGCTGGTGGGGGCGGCGTTCTCGCTGGCCGCCTCGACGCTGTTCCCGGCCCTGGTGGCCGGCGTATTCTGGCGGCGCGCCAACCACCAGGGGGCGATGGCCGGCATGGTGGCGGGCTTCTTCACCTGCCTGTATTACATGCTGCATAGCAGCCCGGTGCTGGGCGGCAGCGTCAGCGGCCAGTGGTTCGGCATCGCCGCCAATTCGGCCGGCGTGTTCGGCGTCCCGGTCGGCATGGCGGCGCTGGTGGCGGTCAGCCTGCTGACGCCCGCGCCCGGCGCCCGCACGCTGTCCCTGGTGCGCCATATCCGCACGCCGGAATAGACGCTGTGACAATGTGTGAGCCTTTGCGGGGCATGGATCTGGTAACTTCCGCGCATGAAGCTACTATCCTCCCTCTTCGCCCTCGCCTTCGCGCTGACCGCCGCGCCGGCGTCGTCCACCACCCAGGCCGCGCCGGCCGACCCGGCCGCCCCGCCGCCGGTTGAAGCCTTCTTCGAAAACCCTTCCTTCAGCGGTGCGGTGCTTTCGCCGAGCGGCAACTACCTGGCCGCCAAGATCGCCAGGAAAGGCGGCCGCAGCATGCTGGCCGTGGTCGACCTGGCCGCCAACAAGGCTGAAACGGTGGCGCACTTTGCCGATACCGACGTCAACCACGTACGCTGGGTCAACGACAACCGCCTGGTATTCGATACCGCCGACAAACGCGCAGCCAAAGGCGACAGCCGCTTCGGCCCGGGCCTGTACGCGGTCAACCGCGACGGCAGCAAGTTCCGCCAGCTGGCCGCGCGGCGCGGCAAGGCCTTCATCACCAATGGCGATCCCGTCACCATGCTGCCCTGGCATACCTTCATGCTGGGCCAGGATGGCAGCCAGGATTCGGAATACATTTATGTGGCCGACCACGACTACAGCGGGCCGGGCGAACTGAATCGCATCAACCTGCTGCGCCTGAACACGCTGACCGGCCGCAGCGAAACCGTCCCGGCGCCCGGCGACGCCAAAGGCTGGCTGCTGGACCAGAACGGCAAGCCGGGCCTGGCCCATACCTATGCCAAGGCCACGGTCACGCTCTACCTGCGCCAGGCCGATGCCAGCTGGCGCCAGCTCGCCACCTTCAACGGCTTGAACGGCGGCCCCCATGCCATGCATGTGCTGGCCTTCGGGCCGGGCAGCACCTTGTACGTCGTCGCCACGCACGGCCGCGACATGTCGGCGCTGTACCGCTACGACACTGCGACCGGCAAGCTGGACGAGCAGCCCATCGTCAACCTGGACGGCTACGATTTCCAGGGCAGGCTGGTGATCCGCGCGGGCAAGCTGCTGGGCGTGCACTATGTGCGCGACGGGGAAGGCACGGTGTGGCTCGACCCCGAACTGAAGGCCATGCAGGAGGAGATCGACAAGCGCCTGCCCAACCTGGTCAATATGGTGGGCCTGCCGGCCGACCCGCAGGCGGACAATGTGCTGGTGCGATCCTTCTCGGACGTGCAGCCAACCGTCTACTTCATCTACAAGCGCAGCACCAGGTCGCTGCAGCACGTCGGCAAGACCTATCCGGACATCAGACCCGCCGCCATGGGCGTACAGGAACAGGTGCGCTACACCGCGCGCGACGGCTTGCAGGTGCCGGCCATGCTGACCGTGCCGCTACAGGGCGAGGGCAGGAAGCTGCCCATGGTGGTGATGGTGCACGGCGGCCCTTACACGCGCGGCAGCCAATGGGGCTGGTCGCCCGACGTGCAATTCCTGGCCTCGCGCGGCTACGTGGTGCTGGCGCCCGAGTTCCGCGGCAGCACCGGCTTCGGCCAAAAACACTTCCGCGCCGGCTGGAAGCAGTGGGGCTTGAAAATGCAGGACGACATCGCCGATGCCGTCAAGTGGGCGGTGGACAAGGGCTATGCCGACCCGCAGCGCGTGTGCATCCTGGGCGGCAGCTACGGCGGCTACGCCACCTTGATGGGCCTGGTGAACGACCCGGGCCTGTTCCGCTGCGGCGTAGACTTCGCCGGCGTGACCGATATCCGCCTGATGTACACCGGCCACTGGCTGTACATCTCCGATGTCTCGGAGGAAGCCAAACGCTACAGCATGCCGGAGATGATCGGCGACCTGGAAAAGGATGCCGAGCAGCTCAAGGCCACTTCGCCGATCGAGCAGGCGCACCGCATCACGCGTCCGCTGCTGCTGGCCTACGGCGGCCAGGACTGGCGCGTGCCGCTGGTGCACGGCACCCGCTTCCGCGACGCGGTGCGCAAGGTCAACCAGGAGGTGGAATGGATCGAATACCCGGAGGAAGGCCACGGCTGGAACAACCCCAAAAACCGGATCGACTTCTGGACCAGGGTCGAGCAGTTCCTGTCCAGGCACATTGGGGCCGCCCGGAATGATTAAGCACCTGGTGCGCTGCCTGGCTGCCGCAAGCGGGCCGGGTCGGGAATTTCTCGACAAGCATATCGGCGCGGGAGCGAAAACGGAGTAAGCTGACGGCTCGTCCATCACTCACTTGAAGGAGGAAGCGCGATGTCGTCTGGCAAAATCCTGGTCGCACAAGGGGGCGGTCCCACCGCCGTGATCAACCAGTCGCTGGCCGGCGTCGTGCTGGAGGCGCGCCGCTTCCGCAACGTGACGCGCATCTATGGTGCATTGCATGGGGTGCGCGGCATCATCAACGAGGATTTCGTCGACCTGACCCAGGAGACCAGCCACAACCTGGAGCTGGTCGCGGCCACGCCCTCCTCGGCACTGGGTTCCACGCGCGACAAGCCGGACTTGAAGTACTGCGAAGAGATCTTCAAGGTGCTCAAGGCGCACGAGATCGAGCATTTCTTCTACATTGGCGGCAACGATTCTTCCGACACGGTGCGTATCGTGGCCGAGCAGGCGCGCGCTGCGGGATATCCCCTACGCGCCATCCACATCCCCAAGACCATCGACAATGACCTGGTGGGCAATGACCATACGCCGGGTTTCCCTTCGGCGGCGCGCTTCGTGGCGCAAGCCTTCGCCGGCGCCAACCTGGACAACGCTTCACTGCCGGGCGTGTATGTGGGCGTGGTCATGGGGCGCCATGCCGGCTTCCTGACCGCCGCTTCGGCTCTCGGCAAGAAATTTCCCGATGACGGGCCGCACCTGATCTACCTGCCGGAACGCGTGTTCTCGATCGAACAATTCCTGGCCGATGTGAAGGAGACTTACGCGCGCCATGGGCGCTGCGTGGTGGCGGCATCGGAAGGCATCCACGATGCATCCGGCGAGCCGATTGCCACCTTGCTGGCGAAGGAAGTGGAGCGCGATGCGCACGGCAATGTGCAGTTGTCGGGCACTGGCGCGCTGGCCGACCTGCTGTGCGATGAGATCAAGGAGAAGCTCGGGATCAAGCGCGTGCGCGGCGATACCTTCGGCTACCTGCAGCGCTCTTTCATCGGCTGCGTGTCGGACGTGGACCAGCGCGAGGCGCGCGAAGTCGGCGAAAAGGCGGTGCAGTTTGCCATGTGGGGCGACCGCGACGGCTCGGTGGCGATCAAGCGCACCGGTTTCTATTCGGTCGACTACGAGCTGCTGCCGCTGGAGGCGGTGGCGGGCAAGACCCGCACCATGGAAGACGTATTCATCGACGAGAAAGGCACCGGCGTAACCGACGCCTTCCGCCTGTACCTGCGCCCCCTGCTCGGCTCCGGCATGCCGGACGCTTACCGCCTGCGCCCGGCGCCGGTGCCGAAGATCCTCAAGCGGTGAATGATTGCGGCATGCCGCGCAAGTGCGGGTTCGAACCTGCAAGTTCTTACCCGCCCTTATGCACATCGCGGTAGGCCAGCATGTCCACCAGCTGCTCCTCCTTGTCGGCGTCGAAGCCGCACGTGGATTCAAATTTTTCAGGGTTTTGGTAAGTACCGAACAGCATATCCCACCACACAATGTCGCCGTAGTTGTTCTTGTGGCGGCCGTGTTGGTGGTGGATGCGGTGCATCTCGGGCCGCTGGAAGAACCAGCCCACCCAGCGCGGCGTAGTGACACTTGTGTGGTAGAAGAATTCTCCCAGCGCGGTACAAAGGGTGTACACCGCCCCGGCTTCCGGCGACAGGCCGAGCAGCGCGTACACCAGCAGGCTGCCGATGATCGAGTTGACGATCATTTCACCCGGGTGTTTGTAGAACGAGGTAATCACTTCGATGCGCTGGGGGCTGTGGTGGATCTGATGGAACAGGCGCCACAGCACGTCTGACTCATGCCGCGCACGGTGCCACCAGTAAAAAACGAAGGTGGCGGCGAAATAGGCCAGCATGCCGCCAGCCACAGGTCCCAAATGGTCGGATAGGTGCAGAACCGAGACTTGCGAAGCCCAGCGCTCCCAGCTGATCCCGGCCAGCAAGACGACGCCCAGCTGCACGGCGTTGATGGCCAGCACGCGCACCGGCCAGGTGCGGACATGGGGCAGTTTCCAGCCAGGGCGCAGACGTTCAAGCGCAAAGCATCCGGCGAATACGGCGAATATGGTGGTCAGCATGACGGCTCCTTTTGATTGATCAGGATGCGATCATCGCGCCGCGCCGGCATGCGGCCCTAGCGAAACCCACGCAGTATCGGATCTCGATACCGGCCGCATATAGGGCAGGTTCTCTCCTGTTGGCGCTCTAGCATGGCGGCTCTTTCACAACGGAGGCGGCCATGAAAAAATTGATCGGGGCGCTGGCCCTGGCGGCAAGCGGTGGTGCGGGGGCTGCCGGCGGGTCGCTTGCTGCTGCGCCCACTTCGTCAGACAACGAACAGGCGCGGCATGCCTTCGACTTCCTGCACGGGGACTGGGCAGTGCTGAACCGGCGCCAGACCGACTACGCCAATCCGGACAGCCCCTGGGAGACCTTCAGCGCCAGCAACCTGGTGCACGCGCTGCCGGCCGGCATCGGCAATTACGACGAGTACCGCCCGCACGGCGACTGGCGGCCCGGCTTCGTGGCGATGACGCTGCGGGTATTCGATCCGCTCACCGGGCGCTGGAGCATTTACTGGCTGACCAACCGCGACGGCGGGCTCGACCCGGCCACCGGCCATTTGCTGCCGCCGGTGGTGGGCCGCTTCGATGGCGACGGCGTCGGCCGCTTCGAAGGCGAAGAAGTCTACCAGGGACGCACGGCGCGGGTGCGTTTCACCTGGACCCAGAGCGGCGGGCGCCAGGCGCGCTGGGAGCAGGCCTATTCCTGGGATGACGGCACCAGCTGGCACACCAACTGGATCATGGAATTCACGCGGAAATAGGCTGGGCGGCCGGCTGCCAGCGCCAGCCGCGCATGCCGAGGGCGGCGGCAATGTACAACGCTGCCACGCTCCAGAAGATGTGCTCGAGCGGCAGCCAGGCCAGGGCCAGGCCGCCCGCTGCGGCGCCCAGCAGCGCACCGGCTTTGGCGGCGCTGTTGCCGGCGCCCAGGATGCTGCCCTGCCTGTCGTCGTCCACCGCTTGCGACAGCAGGCCGTAGAACACCGGCAGCAGCGCGGCCATCGCGGCGCCCCACGCCAGCCTCGCGGCCAGCACCAGCACGATGTTGCGCCCTACCGCCTGGACCGCGACGATGGCGGCGCATGCCCAGCAGATCCATCCGATCCGCTGGACGATCCAGTGCTGGGGCTTGTCCTTGAACTGCTTCGCCCAGAAGGGGGCGAACAGGCACAGGCCGACGGCAGTGGCGCCGTAGCATAACCCCGTCAGCCAGGGCGCGGCGTGCAGCACCTGCTCGGCATACAGGCTGAAGAAAGCTTGCGGCATCATCTTGCCGGCCTGGACCAGGACAATGCCGGCCAGCAGTCCAGCGACCACGCCGCGCAAGCCATGGCCTGCGGGGGAGCGCGGCGGCAGCGGCGATGAGAGCGACGATGGGAGCGGCGAAGGCAGCGGCGCCGGCTCGCCGGTTTGGGCCGGCGCGGGCGCCGGGCTGGGACCGGCCGAGGGCGCGCGTTGCACTGCCGGCAGGACGATGGCGGCGCAGGCCGCGCAGGCCAGGCAGATGGCGGCGGCCGCCACATTCACCATGTCGAAACCGACGCTGGAAAACAGCAATCCGCCAGCCAGCGGACCAAGCAGCGAACCGAGCGCCGTGGCGACCTGGAGCCGTGCCATCAAGGCGCCCCGCTCCGCACGGGGCACGATCCCCGCGCCGTAGGCTTGCGCGGCGGCGATGAAGCCCGCCAGTGCGCCTTGCAGCAAGCGCACCGCCAGCACGACGGCCGCACTGGTGGTAAGGCCCAGCCAGAGCTGGGTCGCGGCCAGTGCCAGCAAGGCCCGCAACAGCATCGGCTTGTGGCCGACGCGGTCGCCGATACGCCCCCACAAGGGCGTGAACAGCATCGCGGTTACCAGTGGCCCGGCATAGGCAATGGCACTGGCCACGGCCAGGCCACCCGGCGCATCGCCGAGGGCGCGCAATTGCAGCGGCCAGAACGGGCCGCTCATTTCCATCGCCCCCATCGACAACAGCTGGATGGCAAACAGCCAGCGCAAAGCTCCCATCAGCGCAACACCTCGCGCAAGGGGTTCGGCATGCTGCCCAGTGCATCGTCGGAGCTGTCGCTCAGGCGCATGCGCAGGAAGGATTTGGCGGGCCAGTCGCCTTCCAGCAGGGCCGCGCGCTCCTGCGCCCAGCGGGCAGGGTCGGCGTGGATGCGCAACCCATCGAACACCTCGTGCGCCGTGCCGGCGAAGATGCGCCAGAACACATCCTCTTCGCAGTCGTAGCTGCGCGCCAGCAGCAGGGCCATTTCCGAGATATGGCAAAGCAGCACCGCATGCAGCAGCTTGTCGCGCACGGTACCGGCATCGTCGAACAGGGTGTGGCCGGGCCGGTGGGCCTGCAGCGTATGGCCGCTGCGTTCCAGCGTCGGGCGGTGGATGCGGATGTCGCCGAAATCGCGCACCAGCAACTGGGCCGGGCGGAATTGCTGGTCGAGCACGATGAAACTGTTTTGCTGGTGGGCCTCGAATGCCACGCCGTACAGCAGGTAGGCCGACAGTACGGCGCGCAGCGCGGTGCCGGCGTACTGGCGGAAGAATTCCCGGGCGCCGGCGGCATCGTCGCTGCTGCAAAGCGCGACGGCCTCGGTCACCAGCGGACGGCCGCTGAACGGGGATTCCGCAAACAGCGCGCCGACCGGCATCGCCAGCATGCCCGGCGCGACGCAGGCGGCCGGATTGGCGCGGTACAGGGCGGCGAGATGGCGGGCACGGTCATCGTCCGCATCCAGCAGGTGGATGCCGCACTGTTCCGGCACGATGGCCAGCGTGCCGCCGAAGCCGCCTTCGCTGGCGATGATGGCGGACAGCAGTCGCGATACGCGCGGTCCCATCACGGCCGATTTGGGCGACACCGTGCGCTGCACGCTGGTCAGGCGCAGCGAGACCGGCAGCTTGAGGTGGGGCAGCAGGGCCGAGCCGTAGGGCACCACGCTGCGGAAGGACATGGTGGGCGTGGCCGGCATGGCCGCGTCCAGCAGCAACAGGTCCCCCGCCGCGATTTCAGCCGCGAACAGTTGCGGCAACTGCTGCGCCGCCTGGTAGGGGTGCGCCGGGAGCGGCAGCCATCCTTGGTGCGCCAGGCCGCGCGCTTGCAAGGCGGCGAGCCAGGACTGCCAGGCTTGCGGGTAGGTGCGGCCGAACCAACTGCGGTAATCCTCGCCATCGTCGGCAAAGGCCACATGGGCCTTGTCGGCGCGCAGGGCGGCCAGGGGCACTTGCAGCTGGGCTTCGAACTCGGGCGACAGCGCCATGACATCCTGGGCGCTGAGGCCAAGCTTGGTCTTGTAGTTGGGGTGCCAGGGGTGGCCCAGGGTGCCCCACTGTTCCAGCAACAGCGGCACGTTGGCATGGCCGGCATCGCGCAGCGCGGCCAGGAATAGCGGATGGCGCCGGTGCAGGCTGGACGACAGGCGCGCCGCCCAGCCATCGCGGTAGGCCAGGCACAGGGCGTCGTTGGCCGTGCTGTTTTCCAGCTCGACCGACAGGCGGTGCAAGTCTTCGGCGGCGGACGGTTCCGGCAGCGAGGCGGCAATGCCCGCCAGCAGGGCGGCGGGCGTCGCCAGGACCTGCGGCGGCCTGCCCGGTTGCACCAGGGTGATGGCGCCGTCCAGCTGCAGGTTGCCGATGCGGCCAAGGCGCATGCCGTCGATGCGCAGCATGGCGCGCTGGCCCCACAGGGGCAGCCAGCTGGTGTGGATATCGTGGATCAGGTGGTCCGGTTCCAGCAGTCGTTCACGGAACAGGGCTTGGAGAGTGCGCTGCAAACCACGCTGCCTGGCGTTTAGCTGGGTAGGGTCAGCGGCGATCTGTTTTAGTCGCGCATTCATCGGTTTACGTATTGGTTGAAAGGAAGCGCATCCTAACGTAAACGCGAATGATTCTCAATTCCGATTCAATCGTGCTTGAGAAATATCAACATTTGTCCACTCGGGTTCCTGACCCCCATGTGGACAAATGTTGCCAAAAAAGAAAACGGAGCCGCGGGGGCTCCGTCTTTGCCTGCAGGCGCGGGGGCGCTTAGACGACGATGGTCTGGTGCTCGCCTTCCGCGCGGGCGCGGATCTTGCCGATGCGGGTCACGGTTTCGCCGGCGGCGCTCAGCTGGGCCACCGCTGTGTCGGCGTTGTCAGCGGAGACGATCACGGTCATGCCGATGCCGCAGTTGAACACGCGGTGCATTTCGGCGTCGGCCACGCCGCCGTGCTGCTGCAGCCATTTGAACAGCGGCGGCATGGTCCAGGACTTGCCATCGAGTTCGGCGGTCAGGTTGTCGGCCAGCACGCGCGGGATGTTTTCGACCAGGCCGCCGCCGGTGATGTGCACCAGGCCTTTGACTTCCATCGATTCCATCAGCGCCAGCAGCGGCTTGACGTAGATGCGGGTCGGTTCCATCAGGACGTCGGCCAGCTTGCGGCCGTGGAAGTCGGCTTCCAGGTCGGGCTTGGCCACTTCGATGATCTTGCGCACCAGGGAGTAACCGTTGGAGTGGGCGCCCGAGGAGGCCAGGCCCAGCACCACGTCGCCCGGCTGGATCCTGGAGCCGTCGATCAGCTTGGATTTTTCCACCGCGCCGACGGCGAAGCCGGCCAGGTCGTATTCGCCGTCCGGGTACATGGACGGCATTTCAGCGGTTTCGCCGCCGATCAGGGCGCAGCCGGAGATTTCGCAACCCTTGGCGATGCCCTTGATGACGTCGGTGGCGGTGGCCACGTTCAGCTTGCCGCAGGCGAAGTAGTCGAGGAAGAACAGCGGCTCGGCGCCCTGCACC
>CAMLRG010000121.1 GCA_946482335.1 uncultured Duganella sp.
AGGGTTGGAGGTGGCCATCTGCAGTGGCGCGTGGGGGCGCAGCTTGCGGTCGAGGCAGGCAGCGCCGATGCACAGGACGGTGCGCTCATTGCGCAGCACATAGGCGCGACCGAGCAGTTTGCGTTCGCGGATCAGGGTGGCGATGTGGCCGGCGACGGCGGAGCGCGACAAGGTCAGTTGCTCCGCCAGCTCTTGCTGGGAGATAAAGGGATTGGCGCGGATCAGCTGGTATAGCTGCTCCTTGCGGGAAAGATCGGTCACGAAAAGCTCGCTGTAAACATTTGTTTGCGATGCTAAACATTTGTCCACAATGTGTCAAATGGACAGTGCACCTATAATAAACTCAGATTTATATCGTGTGCATATAAATAGTAAAGAAAAATGGTATTTGCCATACATATAGGCAATGATGCATAGTGTCGTGGTACGTTCTTGGGCCTGTTCTGGCCAGCTCACCTAAAGATATAAAAATCGAGGAACCCCATGTCTTCCAATACTCCTTTCCAGGCTGCCGCCATTATCCGTGCCCGCATGCCGGCCAATTTCCAGCCACGCGTGGCGATGATCCTGGGCTCCGGCCTGGGCGTGCTGGCCGAACAGATGACCGATGCCGTGTCGATCAGTTTCGATGAGCTGCCAGGCTTCCCGATTTCGACCGTGCATGGCCACGCCGGGCAACTGGTGCTGGGCACGCTAGCGGGCGTGCAGGTGGTGTGCCTGAAGGGCCGCGGCCACTTCTACGAGGGCTATGGCCCGGCGGTGATGACTTCCGCGGTGCGCACCATCAAGCTGTTGGGCTGCGAGATGCTGTTCGTGACCAATGCGGCGGGCTCGCTGCGCACCGAGGTGGACGCGGGTTCGCTGGTGGCCTTGAACGACCATATCAACTTCCTGCCCGGCACGCCGATGGTGGGTCCGAACGATGAGCGCTTCGGTCCGCGCTTCTTCTCGATGGCCAATGCTTACGATGCGGATCTGCGCAAGCTGCTGCAGGCGACTGCAGCGGACAAGGCGATCACCCTGCATGAGGGTGTGTACATCGCTTATCCGGGGCCGAACTTCGAGACGCCGGCCGAGATCCGTGCGTTCAAGACGCTGGGTGCGGATGTGGTGGGCATGTCGGTGGTGCCGGAAGTGGTGTCGGCACGCCATTGCGGGCTGAAGGTGGTGGGGGTTTCGGTCATCACCAACCTGGCTGAAGGGCTGTCGCCGTTCCCGCTGTCGCATGAACAGACCCTGAAGTATGCTGCTGTCGGGGCGGAATCGCTGATCAAGCTGATCCTGGCGTTCCTGGAGAACGTGGCGAAGACGCCTAAGGCTTAAAACCGGTAAACCGGTGCCTGACCCGCAGGGTCAGGCACCGTTATATCCTCTGCCCGCGGCTGAGGCACACAGGTGTCTGACCCTGCGGGTCAGACACCGCTTTTATGGTTTTGAATTGAGAGGCAAAAATGTCCCGCGCCTTCATCCTCCTGTTAGACTCCTTCGGCCTCGGCGCAACGCCCGACGCCCACAAATACGGCGACCAGGCCTGCAATACTTTCGGCCACATCGCCGCATGGGCTGCCAAGGAAGGCAAGCCGATGTCCCTCCCCACCATGGAAAAACTGGGCCTCGCCGCAGCCGCGCACACCGCGAGCGGCGAATGGGCGGCCGGCTTCGCTATGCGCGACGGCTTCACCGGCGCCTACGGCGCGGCCCGCGAGCAATCCACCGGCAAGGACACCCAGTCCGGCCACTGGGAAATCGCCGGCGTGCCGGTGCTGTTCGACTGGGGCTACTTCCCGAAGGAAGTGCCATCGTTCCCGAAAGAGCTGACCGACAAGCTGCAGGCCCTGACCGGCGTGCCGGGTTTCCTCGGCAACTGCCACGCCTCCGGCACCACGATCATCGCCGAACTGGGCGACGAGCATGTCGCGACCGGCAAACCTATCCTGTACACCTCGGCCGACTCCGTGCTGCAGATCGCCTGCCACGAGGAGCACTTCGGCCTGGAGCGCCTGTACGATATGTGCGAGAAGGCCTATGAGCTGGTCAAGCCATACAATATCGGCCGCATCATCGCGCGTCCATTCCTGGGTGCGAACGGCGACTACAAGCGCACCGCCAACCGCCACGATTACGCCGTGCCGCCCAGCGCCCCGACCTTGCTGGACCACGTGAAGAACGAGGGCGGCGAAGTGATCGCGCTGGGCAAGATCAGCGATATCTACGCCGCGCAAGGCGTGAGCCGCGTGCTGAAAGGTGCCGACAATATGGCACTGTTCGACAAGCTGCTGGAAGCGGAGGCGGAAGCGGGCGACAAGTCGCTGACCTTCGTCAATTTCGTCGACTTCGACATGCACTTCGGCCACCGCCGCGACGTCGCCGGTTACTCCAACGCGCTGCACGAACTGGATGCGCGCCTGCCGGAATTCATCGCCAAGCTGAAAGATGGCGACCTGTGCGTGATCACCGCCGACCACGGCTGCGACCCGACCGCACCGGGCTCCGACCATACCCGCGAACATATTCCCGTGCTGTTCTTCGGCCCGAACGTGAAGCCCAAGTCGCTCGGCATTTCCGAGACCTTCTCCGACATCGGCCAGACCATCGCGCATCACCTGGGCGTGAAACCTCTTTCCAACGGAACCAACTTAATATGAAGATGACCAATGACTTCAAGCGCAACGAGGCCATCGGCCTCGACCTGGGCTGGCTGAATCACATCCACGTGAACAAGGCCGCCGCGGACCGCCGCGCCGCATCGCTGGCGAACCGCCGCACCGTGAAGAAAGAGTACCAGGCGGCCTGGCTGGTGAAGGCGATCGAACTGATCGACCTGACCACCCTGGCCGGCGACGACACGCCGGGCCGCGTCGAGCGACTGTGCATGAAGGCCATGCGTCCGCTGCGCCAGGACCTGGTCGAGGCCCTGGGCCTGCAGGAACGTAATCTCATGACCGGTGCCGTCTGCGTGTACCACGAAATGATCCAGCACGCCGACAAGGTGCTGAAGGGCCGCCTGCCGATCGCCGCCGTGTCGACCGGCTTCCCGGCCGGCCTGACCAGCATGGAAACCAAGGTGCGCGAAGTCGAGCTGTCGGTCGCCGCAGGGGCGAAAGAGATCGACATCGTCATCACCCGCCAGCACGTCCTGACGGGCAACTGGCAGGCGCTGTACGATGAAATGCTGGCTTACCGCAAGGCTTGCGGCGAAGCGCACGTCAAGGCCATCCTGGCCACCGGCGACCTGGTGACGCTGGAGAACGTGGCGAAGGCATCGTGGGTGTGCATGATGGCCGGCGCGGACTTCATCAAGACCTCGACCGGCAAGGAAGGCGTCAACGCCACCATCCCGGTATCGCTGGTGATGGTGCGCGCGATCCGCGAATACTACGAGCGCACCGGCTTCAAGGTGGGCTACAAGCCGGCAGGCGGCGTGGGCACCGCCAAGGCCGCGCTGCAGTACATGACCGTGATGAAGGAAGAACTGGGCAACGAGTGGCTGGAGCCGCACCTGTTCCGCATCGGCGCCTCCAGCCTGCTGACCGATATCGAGCGCCAGCTGGAGCACCACGTGACCGGCGCCTACTCCGCCGCCCATCGCCACGCGCAACCATAAGAAGACACCGCCATGCCAACTATTAACGAGATCCTCAACACCATGGACTACGGCCCTGCACCAGAAAGCCAGAAAGAAGCGCAAGCGTGGCTGGAGCAGCGCTCCCGCAAATTTGGCCTGTTCATCGACAACCAGTGGACCGAGCCGGGCGAAACCTTCGCCTGCTACAACCCGGCCGATGGTTCGCAACTGGCCGAACTGACCCAGGCCACCGCCGTCGACGTGGCGCGTGCGGTCACCGCGGCGCGCAAGGCGTTGCCGGGCTGGCAGGCACTGGGCGGCCATGGCCGCGCCAAGGTGCTGTACGCCATCGCGCGCCTGATGCAAAAGCATGCGCGCCTGTTCGCCGTGCTGGAAACCCTGGACAACGGCAAGACCATCCGCGAAACGCGCGACGCCGACCTGCCGCTGGTGGCGCGCCACTTCTACTACCATGCCGGCTGGGCGCAACTGCTGGATGAAGAATTCCCGGGCCACCGTGCGGTGGGCGTGGTCGGCCAGATCGTGCCGTGGAACTTCCCGCTGCTGATGTTGGCCTGGAAGATCGCTCCCGCGCTGGCGGCGGGCAACACCATCGTGTTCAAGCCGGCTGAATTCACGCCGCTGACCGCCATGCTGTTCGCCGACATCTGCGTGCAGGCTGGCGTGCCGGCCGGCGTCGTCAACATCGTGACCGGCGACGGCCGCACCGGTGAAGCCATCGTCGGCCACCAGGGCATCGACAAGCTGGCCTTCACCGGTTCCACCGAAGTGGGGCGCCTGATCCGCGAAGCCACCGCCGGCACCGGCAAGAAGCTGTCGCTGGAACTGGGCGGCAAGTCGCCGTTCATCGTCTTCGAAGACGCCGACCTGGACGCCGCGGTGGAAGGCCTGGTCGATTCGATCTGGTTCAACCAGGGCCAGGTTTGCTGCGCGGGGTCGCGCCTGCTGGTGCAGGAGTCGGTGCAGGAACGTTTCCTGAAAAAGCTGAAGGCGCGCATGGATAACCTGCGCCTGGGCTCCCCGCTGGACAAGTCGATGGATATCGGCGCACTGGTCGATCCGATCCAGCGCCAACGCATCGCCGGCCTGGTGGATTCCGCCCGCGCCGAGGGATGCGAAGTGTACCAGCCCGCCGGCTGCGAACTGCCTGCTGCCGGTTCCTGGTTCCCGCCAACCCTGATCACTGGCGCGTCGACTTCCGCCGCCGTGGCGCAGGCGGAAATCTTCGGCCCGGTGCTGGTGGCGATGAGCTTCCGCACCCCGGCCGAAGCGGTGCAGCTGGCGAACAATACCGTGTACGGCCTGGCTTCCTGCGTGTGGACCGAGAACATTTCGCTGGCGCTGGACATGGCGCCGCAGATCAAGGCCGGCGTGGTGTGGATCAATACCGCCAACCAGTTCGATGCTGCCTGCGGTTTCGGCGGCTACAAGGAATCCGGCTATGGCCGCGAAGGCGGCCGCGAAGGCATGTTCGAATACCTGGTGCCGGTGTCGGAAGATGCACGTCCGGCCGCGCCATCGTTCAAGAAGCCTGCCAAGCCTGACTCCGAGTTCACGCCTTCGACCGACCCGTTCGCGATCGACCGCACCGCCAAGCTGTACATCGGCGGCAAGCAGACCCGCCCGGACGGCGCCTATTCGCGCGCCATCCACGGCGCCGACGGCAAGTTCCTCGGCGAAGTGGGCGAGGGCAACCGCAAAGACATCCGTAACGCGGTGGAAGCGGCGCACAAGGCTACCGGCTGGACCAAGGCTACCGCGCACAACCGCGCGCAAGTGCTGTACTACGTCGCCGAAAACCTGGCTGCGCGCGGCGCCGAATTCGCCGAGCGTATCGCGGCGCAGACCGGCACCAAGAACGCGGAGAAGGAAGTGCAGGCTTCCATCGAGCGCCTGTTCTACTGGGCGGCGTGGGCTGACAAGTACGACGGCCTGGCGCACCAGCCGCCGATGCATGGCATCACTGTGGCGCTGAACGAAGCGATCGGCGTGATCGGCATCGTGTGCCCGAACGAGAACCCGCTGCTCGGCTTTATCTCGCTGGTGGCGCCGGCGATTGCCGTTGGCAACCGCGTGGTGGCCGTGCCGTCGGAAGCGTTCCCGCTGTCGGCGACCGACTTGTACCAAGTGTTCGATACGTCGGACCTGCCGGGTGGCGTGGTGAATATCGTCACCGGCTCGGCGGACGAACTGGCGCGCACCCTGGCGTCGCACTCGGATGTGGATGCGATCTGGCGTCACGACGGTTCGGCCGCCGGCTGCGCGGAAGTGGAGAAGCTGTCGGCGGGGTCGCTGAAGCGGACCTGGACCGGTGGCTCGAAGGGCCGTGACTGGTTCTCGACTGCGCAGGCGGGTGGCCGTGTGGTGTTGGCGCATGCTTCGCAGGTCAAGAATATCTGGATTCCGTACGGCGTCTGAAAACCGGCAGGTCGGTGTCTGACCCTGCGGGTCAGACACCGGTTTACCGGTTTGGAAGTAAAAAGAAAGAGATAAAAAAATGTTCCTCCCCCAGGAAATCATCCGTAAAAAACGCGACGGCGGCGTGCTGAGCAAAGAAGAAATCCAATTCTTCGTCAAAGGCATCACCGACAACAGCGTCAGCGAAGGCCAGATCGCCGCATTGGCGATGGCCGTCTTCTTCAACGACATGACGATGGACGAGCGCGTCGCGTTCACCCTGGCCATGCGCGATTCCGGCGAAGTGCTGGAGTGGAAATCCCTCAACCTGCCCGGTCCGGTGATGGACAAGCACTCCACCGGCGGCGTAGGCGACGTGGTATCCCTGATGCTCGGCCCGATGATTGCAGCCTGCGGCGGCTTCGTCCCGATGATCTCCGGCCGTGGCCTGGGCCACACCGGCGGCACGCTGGACAAGTTCGATTCCATCCCCGGCTACTCCACTGTCCCAAGCAACGACAAATTCCGTGAGGTGGTGAAAGACGTCGGTGTCGCCATCATCGGCCAGACTTCGAGCCTGGCGCCGTCGGACAAGCGCTTCTATTCGATCCGCGACGTCACCGCGACCGTGGAATCGGTGGCCATGATCACCGGCTCCATCCTGTCGAAGAAGCTGGCCGCCGGCCTGGACGTGCTGGCGATGGACGTCAAGGTGGGCTCGGGCGCCTTCATGCCGACTTACGAGAAGTCGGTGGAGCTGGCAGAGTCCATCGTCAAGGTGGGCAATGGCGCCGGTACGCTGACTTCGGCCCTGCTGACCGACATGAACGAATCGCTGTCGCCGTGGGCCGGCAATGCGCTGGAAGTGCGCGGTGCGATCGATTACCTGACCGGCAAGTTCCGTCCGGCGCGCCTGCATGAAGTCACCATGGCGCTGTGCGCCGAGATGCTGGTGCTGGGCAAGCTGGCGGCCGACGAGGCCGATGCGCGGGCCAGGCTGCAGCATGCGCTGGACTCGGGCGAGGCGGCGGAGCGCTTCTCGCGCATGGTCAAGGCGCTGGGCGGGCCGGCCGACCTGGCGGAGAATATGGACAAGCACCTGGAGCGGGCGCCGATCGTGGTGCCGGTGCCTGCGCCGCGCGCGGGTTACGCGGCGGCTACCGTGTGCCGCGATATCGGGCTGGCGGTGGTGTCGCTGGGCGGGGGGCGCAAGCGTCCGACCGATGCGATCGACTTTGCTGTAGGTTTGACCGATCTGGTGGAATTGGGGCAGCCGGTCCAGGCGGGGCAGCCGCTGGCGATGGTGCATGCGCGGACCCAGGCTGCGGCGGAGCAGGCGGTGCGGGAAGTGCAGGCGGCGTACACGATCGCGGATGCGGCGCCGACGGCGAATCCGATTGTGTACCGTAGTTTTGGTCTTAAATCCGTAAAACCTGTGTCTGCCCCGCTGGTTCTTACACTTCACTGGCCGGCGAGCAGGCAGTGTCTGACCCCGCGGGCCAGACACTGGTTTACCGGTTCTGGAGTGCACATGAACAACGAAAAACTGATCGAAGAAGCCAAGGCCGCGCGCCTGAAAGCTTACACCCCATACTCCAACTTCAAGGTCGGCGCCGCGCTGCTGACGAAAGACGGAAAAATCTTCCACGGCTGTAACGTGGAAAACGCCAGCTACGGGCTGTGCAACTGCGCCGAACGCACCGCCTTCTTCAGCGCCATCGCCCAGGGCTACCAGCCGGGCGATTTCGACAAGCTGGCCGTGGTGGGCGACACCGACAACCCCATCGCACCCTGCGGCGCCTGCCGCCAGGTCACGCTGGAGTTGGGCGGCAACCAGCTGCCCGTGGTGCTGGCCAACCTGAAAGGCGACGTCCGCGCAACCACGGCAGCCGAACTGCTGCCGGAAGCCTTCGGCGGCTGGGATTTGAAGAAGTAGAGATGTAAAGCGTGAAGAAGGCCATCGACGTACAAACAGCCGTCGCAATCGCGGCGTCCGAAGCGATTGCAGCCAAGACGCAGGGCACGTTCGGTGTCGGCGGCGTCATGCTCGACGCCAGCGGCACCGTGCTCAAGGCGCTGCACAACAACGTCATCAAGCTTGGCCTGATCTACGACCCCACCGCGCACGGCGAACGCCAGCTCATCGACTGGTACTTCGCCGAGCGCGCCAAAGGCCGCGATTTGCCGCCGCCCGAGGAAATCACCATCGTGACCTCGCTCGACCCATGCTGCATGTGCACCGGCGCCATCCTCGCGGCGGGCTTCAATGTGGTGGTCGCCGCGCCGGACGCCAAGGCCGGCATCAACTACAACGGTTCCGCCTTCTTCCCCTCGCTGCCGGCAGCCTTGCGGCCGCAGGCGGAAAAGACTTTCGCCTATCCGGCCGTGCTGGGCAGCTCGTCGTATGCGCGGCGCGGGGCAGGGGCCGCGCCGAAGCCCTTCTTCATCGGCAAGACCATTGCGGAACCGACGCAAGCCTTATGCTCGCTGGTGTTCGAGGCCACGTCGGCCAATGTGATGGACTTGTTCAATATCGACCCGCCGCAGCAGGATTTGAAAGACCCGGCCACGCTGCCGGCCGACCACTTCATCGTGCGCGCCCTGAAGCGCGCCTTCCCCGACGCGCTGACCTACCGCTGCGCGCCGCGCGCGCCGGATGCCGGCCTGGCGCCTTATCTGCAGCAAGCCATGGCACGCGACAAGGCGCAAGGCGGCAAGGGCGATGCGGTGGCGCTGCTGGATTCGTTCGGCAACCTGTTGTTGTGCTGCCACGGCCGCCAGCAACAGTCGGCCATCCGTACCGCGTTCATGGAATGCACGCGTGCCTATGCCCAGTTGCGCTACAAGCTGATGGAGGGCGCCGATGCCGCGACCCAGGCGGAAGTACGGCATTACCTGGGGCACCCCAAAGACGGCACCTTCGTCTTCGCCGTCGGCCCGGACGACAGCGCCCTGAGTTTCATGGCACTGGGCGCCTACGGCTCGACGATGGAAGGCGCGCTGCCCCACAACAATCCAGCGCAGTTCCAGTACGTGCGGCCAGGCATGCCTGAGCCGGCGCTGCACGACTTGTGCGGCCACCTGCCGCCTTTGTACCGCAACCTGATCAGGATCCGCCCGACCCAGGCCGCCGATCCCGCCTTGGTGGCCGCGCTCGCCTGAGCGATACAGTCCTCGACAAAACGGCCCGCTTACTTTACTTTATTGCAATTGGTGAAGCGCTTGGTGGTGTGACCTTAAGGAGTGTCGCATGGGCAACTACGCATTGGAACTGGGCAAGCTACTCGATCACGGCAACCCGCCGGACTATGTGCGCTGGAACCGGCGACGTATCATCAGTTGCGTCGATTTCCTGAGCAGCGCACTTCCCTTGAAAGGCCTGCATACACTCGATATCGGGCATGACGTGCATGTCGGCTCTCTGCTCAAGCATGCAGGCTGCGACTTGCGCGGCAATGTCGCGCCCCTGGAATTGCATGGTCACGAGTCGGCGCGCGACAGGGCAAGCTACACCGACCCCGAGGGCAAGGTGTACCAATGGGATCTGGATGCCTTCGATTTCGAAGGCAAATTTCCCTACCCGGATGCCACCTTCAATCTCGTCACGGCGATGGAAGTGATCGAGCACGTCGCCGGCAGTCCGCGCGCTTTCGTCAAAGAGATCAAGCGCGTGCTGAAGCCGGGCGGTGCCGTCTTCATCGCCACGCCGAACGCCGCGTCGTGGGCCAAGATGCTGCGCCAGCTGGGGCACGCGCCAGCCTACGATTCCAAACCGTACTCGCAGGATTTCGGACCACGGCACGTGATGTGCCACGTCTACGAATACACGCCGTGGGAACTCAAGGAATTGCTGCGCAGCGAAGGCTTCGAGGTCGTCCGGTTCGCCACCTGGGATCCCTATGATTCCGACCCGGTCGGCGCCCGCCCCAAGGCGCTCAAGGTCATGTTCGCCGGCGCCCTGGGCCTGCTGGGCTACCTGCGCTACGCTGCGCTACTGTTCAAGGACCGTGGCCACCAGATCGGCCTGATCGCCAGGCTCAAGCCGCATTAGGCGTCATCGAACGATGCGCTGGCGTCGGTCTGCATCATGCCGAAGATATTGCCGTCCGGGTCCTTGGCGTAGGCCAGCCAGCCCACACCCGGCACCGGCATCTTCGGCACGGCCACGGTGCCTTTGAGTTCCTTCAGCAGCAACAGCGACTGGTCCAGGTCCGCCACGTCAACAGTGCAGACGAAAGCGTTGATGGCCGCCCCTTCTTCCGGACGCGGTCCGCGGCGCGGCAGCAAGCCGCCATTGATGCCGGGCGCGCCGACTTCGCCGGTGCCCACCAGCCAATACTCGCCGCCTTCCCATTTGGAAAAGCTCCAGTCGAACATCCTGCCGTAGAAGTCGATCAGGGCTTGCGGCTCGCTGGCCTGGATTTCAAAGTGTACGGTGCGTCCCATCAATGCTCCCAAGGGTCGTAAGTGCCGATGCTCCACACATGTCCTTCCGGATCGCGGCAGGTGAAACCGCGCCCGCCATAATCCTCGTCCTGCAGGGGCATCTCGATCGGGGCGCCGGCCTGCACGCAGCGTGCGTGGACTTCGTCGGCATCGTTGACGACCAGGTAGGCGCTCTGCGTCACCGCCATGCCCACCTGGGACGGCTGCTTCAGCAAGCGGCCATATTCGGTATCAAAAATTGAGCTGAGCATGACCATGCCGTTGCCATAGGAAAGCTGGGCATGGGCAATCGTGCCATCTTCGTTGGGCACCACCAAGGCAGCCTCGAACCCCAGGGTCTTGCATAGCCAGTCGATAGCGGCGGGCGCGTCCCGGTAACGCAGGCAAGGCATGATGGTCGCGCGCGTAGCTTTTGGAATCGTCATATCGTTCTCTCCCTGAAAACGCAGCGTAGTCAGGACAATATAGACTAGCACTGTACAGGGGGCAAGCGAGCGCTGGCGGCCTACATTTGCTGGAATAAATGGGTGTTGCCGCGGCTGACTTCGAGTTCTTCGCTGGAGTTGCGCACGCGGACCATCTGGCGCCCGCGCAAGTCGCGCGTCACTTCGCTGATCGCATCGACACGCACCAGGGTGGAACGGTGGATGCGCCAGAATTCGTTCGGGTCCAGCTCATCTTCCAGTTCCTTCAGCGTCTTGCGGATCAGGAATTCGCCTTGCGCGGTCTGCACCCGCGTATATTTTTCGTCGGCGCGAAAGAACAACACTTCCTTGGTCGAGATCATGCGCAAACTGTTGCCGACCTGCGCCTGGATCCAGTGCAGGAATTCCTGGTGCGGGGCACCGGCGGCAACGGCCGGGCTGCGGCCGCTTTGCTGCAGCAATTGGCTCAACTGGCGTTCGATATTGTTCGGCGTCTTGCCGAGGCGCGCTTGCAGCCGGCTGCACGTCGTCTTCAGGCGGTCCAGGTTGACCGGCTTGAGCAGGTAATCGAGCGCGCCTTGTTCGAACGCTTCGATCGCATACTGGTCGTAAGCGGTGATGAACACGATGTGGCAGCGGTTGAACAGCATGCGCGCCGCTTCGATGCCGCTCAGCCCCGGCATGCGGATGTCGAGGAAGACGATGTCGGGCTGGTGCTGGCCGGCGAGGGCAATGGCTTCGATGCCATTGGCCGCTTCCGCGACGATGTCCAGCTCCGGCCAGGCTTCGTTCAGGCGCTTGCGCAGCATGTCGCGCATCGGTTCTTCATCGTCGGCGATGATGGCGGTGGCTTTGGGCTGGGCGGTCATGGTTATGGCTTGGCGAAAATATCGGGGGCGAAGGGGATGCAGATGGAGGCGCGGCAACCGCCACCCATCGGCTGTTCGATCAGCAGCTGGGCGCGCGTGCCGTACATCAGCTTGAGGCGTTCGCGCACATTGGTCAGGCCGACCCCATCGCCGGCGTAGGCGTTAAAGCCCACGCCATCATCCTGCACGTCGACTTGCAGCATGCTGCCGTTGACGCTGGCACGGATGTCGATGCGGCCGCCTTCCACCTTGGGTTCCAGGCCGTGCTTGATCGAATTCTCGATCAGGATTTGCAGCATCATCGGCGGGAAGGTGGCGCTTTCCAGTTCTGGCGGCACGTCCAGCGACACGGCCAGGCGCGACTTCATGCGCGCCTGCATGATGGCGAGGTAGGAGCGTGCCATCTGGATCTGGCGGCCCAGCGTACCGTTGCCGCGCGAGCGCATCTGGGGCAGGGTGGCGCGCAGGTATTCGATCAGGTGGGTATGGATCTTGGCCGCTTCCGGCGGATCGGTTTCGATCAGCTGGCCGATCAGGGCCAGGGTATTGAACAGGAAGTGCGGCTCCACCTGGGCCTGCAGGGCCGACATTTGCGCTTCCACCAGGCGGCGTTCCAGGCTTTCGGTGCCGGCTTGCGCGGCGGCCTTGCGCGCCTCGATTTCCGCCTTGCGCTTGCCGCCGGCCAGGATTTTCAGGCCGGCCGACAACAGCACGAAGAACGCAGCTTGCTCGGGGTGGATGGCTGGCGTGCACGCCAGCAGGAAGGCCAGCACCCAGGTGACGACCAGCTGGCGCAACGGCACCTGTGCCAGCCAGTCGAAAAAGCTCCACCACATGGCGCTGGCGGTTTCGCCGACCTCGCCAACGAAAGAGAGCACGCTGCGTGCGCGGTTACCCATGTTGCTTCTTGCCTCCGAATGCATTGATGGCCAGCTTGACGACCAGTACGGCGATGAACAGGGTGATCGCCAGCGGCAGGATGGTCAGGAACAAGGCGATGACGATGCACATGGCAACAATGCCCGGCCACGACATATGGTCCAGCGTGCGGACGAAGTGGCGGCCTATGCCGACAAAAGCTTGCCACACTTCTTTCACGGTTTCCTTGGCGCTTTTGTTAATGGTTTTCATCGGGTCCTCCTTGCGTTTCGATGGTGCAACTGTACCGCTGTCGCTTGCAACAGTGGAGGGGCATCCGACGAACTGCAAAGCGGGGCGGATGACCTGCTGCGGCGGGCGACGAACGGCTAGCGCGCGGCGCTCCAGTCCGAGCGCAGCAGGCCGAAAAAGTCGGTGTCGCAGATCTCGCCGTTGACGATCCAGCGTTCGCGCAGATGGCCTTCATGCACGAAATGCAAGCTTTTCAGCAGCTTGGCCGAAGCGGTATTGCGCGGGTCGATGTCGGCTTCGATACGGTGCAGGCGCAGCACGCGGAAGGCGTAATCGATCAGCGCGGCCATCGCTTCCTGCATATAGCCTTGGCCCCAGAACGCGCGGTCGAGCATATAGCCGATGTCGCAGCGGCGGTTCTGGCGGTGGAAGCTGTACAGGTTGATGATGCCGGCCAATTGCCCGTCGACTTCGACGCCCATGCGCAGCAGTTCGCCGCTCTCATAGCCCGCCCTGGCGGCGGCGAAATAGTCCTCGGCTTGCTGCATTTCGTCCCATGGCGCGCCGCTCCAATAGCGCATGGCCTCTGGATCGGAATACATGCGGTACAGCGCGGGCACGTCGGCCGGGGACAGGAAGCGCAACTGCAGGCGCGGGGCGGATAAGGTAAATGGGGCAAAAGCTGGCATGGCAGACGGTCTCAAAAAAGCGTTATTGCATTCTAGCAAGAAATCGAGTTAATATAACTTTAACTATATCTTACAGAAGGAGAAAATTCAGATGCGTGTCTGGCTCGTCCTGGCGGTAGCGTTCTCACTGGCACATCCATTGGCCCATGCCCAGCGCAGCACCATGTCGAACGGCAATGGCGGCGCGAATTTTGTCGGCATGGACAGTGTGGGCGATCCGAGCAAGGACATGATGCGGCGTTTTATCGATGCCAGCCGCCTGGCCTTGACGGGCAGCCAGCAATTGCTGGCGGCACTGGGACAGGACCAGGATGCCGCCGCAATGGGTGAACGCGCCGCACAATTGTCCGAAACGATGACGCGGCGTGCCGTCGAAGAAACGCTGGAAGCCCAATTACGCGGTGCGGCCGTGTCGGCCAAGTCGCTGGCCGGCGGCGGCCAGGCGCCGGCGGCCCAGCTGGAAGCGGCCCTGGCCGCGTTGGCGCAGGCGGTCGCCCAGTACGACCTGATGTTGAAGGATTTGCCTGAGGCGCGCACCGCCATGAATACCATCCGTATGGTGAGCAAGACCGATACGCCGGCTTTCTACATGGTGCGCAGCCTGCCGGGCAACACCGCCGGCCTGAAAAAGGAAATCCGCACCATTGCCCAAGCCAGCCGCCAGGCAGGGGCCACTGTGCCGGAAGCCTTACTGGCAATTTGAACGTCTATCGGGTGAGTCGCGTTACCGCGACAACAAGCTGAGCCGTTATCGACAATTCAATTGTGCAGGCCTACTATCGATTGACCGACGCGTGATCCGCGCGGTCTTTCCACATTCCTGAAAATGGAGGGCTTCATGCGCAATAGAACTTTGCGGTTCCTTGGCAGTGCGTCCATCCTGGCGGCAGTGGCGATCCCACCCGCCGCCCTGGCCGATCATGCCTGGGGCAATTACCACTGGGGCCGGACGGCCAACCCGTTCACCCTCAAGGTAGGCAATAACGTCAGCAGCGTCTGGCAATCGTCCTTCAATGCCATGATCACGGACTGGACCAAGTCCACCGTGGTCGATGTGGTGGCCGTGCCGGGCAGCGTGAGCAATTTGCGCAAATGTTCGCCGACCTTGGGCCGCGTGGAAGTATGCAATTACAGCTATGGCCGCAATGGCTGGCTGGGCATCGCGCAGATCTGGGCCAGCGGCAACCACATCACGCAGGGCGTGGTGAAAATGAACGACACCTATTACGCCACGGCCACCTACAACAAGCCGGAATGGCGCAACCTGGTGATGTGCCAGGAAATTGGCCATACGCTCGGCCTGGACCACCAGGATGAAGCCTTCGACAATCCCAACCTGGGCACCTGCATGGATTACACCAGCAGCCCGTTGGGCCCGCCAAACAATGAACATCCGAACACCCACGATTACGACATGCTGAAGACCATTTATGCCCATACCGATGCGGCAGGCACGGTCTTCAGCACCCCGCCCGCCGAGGCGGCCGGCAATGCGCCGGACGAGTGGGGCAAGCTGATGCGCAGCACCAACAGCGGCCGCACCCAGGTCTTCGAGCGCGAACTGGGCGGTGGACACCGCGTCTTCACGTTCGTGATCTGGGCCGAGGAGCGCGGCAACCGCCACCACTAACCGGCGCCGGCGGCGCCGGTCCTGCTTATTGCTGGCCGTCGCCGAATTGCTGGGCAAAGCTTTGCGGCGGCGCCGGTGGGGTGCCGTCGGTGCGCGCGGCGGGCAGCGCTGCGCGCAGCGGCTGGCAGGGACGCGACGCCAGCGCCTCCCACTCGGGCGCGTCGATGCCGTCGAAAATCGCCTTCAATTGCTGGCCCCAGGTACTGCGGATCATCTGGAAGTATTGGTTCTTGTCGTCCACCGTGACGAAGCGGGTCACGGCCAGGCTGTCGGCCTGGTACACCAGCAAGTCCAGCGGCAGGCCGACCGAGACATTCGAACGCAGGGTCGAGTCCATCGAGATCAGCGCGCATTTGGCCGCGGCATCGAGCGAACTGGCGGGGGTGATCACGCGGTCGATGATCGGCTTGCCATACTTGGCCTCGCCGATCTGGAAATAAGGATTCTCGGCTTGCGCTTCGATGAAATTGCCGGCCGAATAGATGTGGAACAGGCGGCAGCGTTCTCCCTTCACCTGGCCGCCAAAAATCAGGTTGATGTTGAACTCGATGCCGAACTTGCCCAGCGCTTCCGCATCGCGCGCGTGGACGATGCGCACGGCCTCGCCCACCACGCGCGCCGCTTCGAACAGGTTGGGGGCATCCCACACGGTGTAGCCGTTGCTGCCGGTCAGTTCGCCCGCCAGCTGGCGTACCGACTGCGAGACCGACAGGTTACCGGATGTCATCAGCACCATCATGCGTTCGCCCGGGTTTTCGAACACGCTCATCTTGCGTACGGCGCCGACCTGGTCGACACCGGCATTGGTACGCGAATCGGACAGGAAAACCAGCCCCGCATCGAGGCGCATGGCAACACAATAAGTCATGGGGAAAGCCTATGGACGGAAAAACCGATTCTACACCGCCTATTGCTGTCCCGAGTGCACCTGCACCTGCACCTGCACCGACAGGGTTTCGGTGCCGCCGCCGCGCCGCACGCCGCGCAGCGGGGCGGCTGCTTCATAGTCGCGGCCAACGGCCAGCCGGCAATAGGCATCGTCCATCAGCCGCGCATGGGTCACGTCGAGGCTGACCCAGCCTTCATAGCCGCTGTCCGTGGCCCAGGCATCGACCCAGGCATGGCTCGCCGCATGGCTGCCGCCGCCGGGATCGATATAGCCCGAGACATAGCGCGCCGGAATGCCATGCGCCTGGCAGCAGGCGAGGAAGACATGGGCATGGTCCTGGCAGACACCGCTGCCCAGTTCAAGCGCGGCGCCGGCGCTGGTGCTGACTTCGGTTGCACCACTTTGGTAGGCCACCGCACCAACGATGTGCCCGGCCAGCTGCAACAGCTCCGCCGTGCCGGCTTTGCCCACGGGGAGGGTAGCCCCGGCCAGGGCCAGGATGGCCGGTGTCGCGGCCGTCAGCGGGGTCGGTACGGTATAGACCAGCGGCGGCAAGGCGTCGTCCTG
>CAMLRG010000122.1 GCA_946482335.1 uncultured Duganella sp.
GGCCCTTCATTTGCGACAGCAGTTCGATCAGCTGTCCCTTGTCATCTTGCGAAATGTCTTGCAGCAGTTCGGCAACCCAGCTTTCATGGACTTCGGCCATCTGGGCGAACGCCTTGCGGCCGGCGGGCGTGAGTTTGACGCTGAAGGCGCGGCCATCTTTCGGGTCGGGCACGCGCACCACCAGGTTTTCCTGTTCCAGCTGGTCGGTGATGCCGGTGACGTTGCCGCCGGTGACCATCATGCGCTTGGAAAGCTCGCCCATGCGCAGGCCGTCGGGGTAACGCTCCAGCTGCGCCATCAGGTCGAAGCGCGGCAGCGTGATGCCGAATTCGGCGCGCAGGCGGCTGCGGATCTCGGCTTCGATCTTGGTGGTGCAGGACAGCATGCGCAGCCACAGCTTCAACGACTGGTGGTGGTCGTTGGTCAGGCGGCTTTCCAGGTCCAATTGCATGGTTCTTGTTCCTTACATGACTTCACCGCCGGCGACGGCGATGGATTGGCCGGTCATCGCGCCCGATGCAGGCTGGCAAAGCCATGCGACCGCGTTCGCCACTTCTTCCACTTGCACCAGCCGCTGCTGGGGGTTGGCGGCGGCCAACTCGGCGCGGGCCTGTGCTTCGCTGCGGCCAGTCTTGTGCATGATGTTGGCGATGGCGTCCTGCACGATGTCGGTTTCGGTGTAGCCGGGGCAGACCGCGTTGACGGTGATGTTCTTGCCGGCCAGCTCCAGCGCCAGGGCGCGCGTGAGGCCGACCAGGCCGTGCTTGGCCGCGACGTAGGCGCTGACGTATCGGTAGCCTTTCAGGCCGGCGGTGGAGGCCACGTTGACGATCCTGCCCCAACCTTCTTCCAGCATTTGCGGCAGCACGGCCTGGGTGCAGTGGAAGGCGCCGGTCAGGTTGACGTCGAGCATTTGACGCCAGTGCTGGCTGGTGGTCTTGGCGAATGGGGCGGTGACTGCCTGGCCGGCGTTGTTGATCAGGATGGTGATCGGGCCTCGCTGCTCGGCGGCGGCGATGGCGGCGTGCACCGCTGCTTCGTCGGTGACGTCGAGCACACACGTTTCGACACGCGGCGCAAACCGGTACTCCGGTGTCTGGCCCGCAGGGCCCGACACCGCCTTACCCGTTTGCGCCGCGAGCAGGCCGGCGGCGCGTACCAGCGCCGCGGCATCGCGGCCAGCGATGGTCACGCTGGCGCCTTGCTCGAGCAGCGCGCGGGCGCAAGCCAGCCCGATGCCGCGGCTGCCGCCGGTGATGAACGCGTGATGGCCAAGCAATTGCATGCCTCAGCCCTCCAGCAATTTGGCCGCGACTTGCTGCGGCGTAAGCCCGGCGCTGGCGGCGGCCAGCTGGCGTTCGCGCTCAAGATTGCGCTCGAGTTGCTGTTTGCCCGCCACATACTGTTTCGGCCAGCTCACCGGCGTGTAGCCCAGCTTGGCCGCCTCGCCCAGGGTCCACGAGGGATTGGCCAGATGCGGGCGCCCCACTGCGCACAGGTCGGCGCGCCCTGCGGCGATGATGCCGTTGGCGTGGTCGGCTTCGAAAATCGAGCCCACCGCCATGGTCGGGATACCGGCTTCGTTGCGCACCCGGTCGGCGAATGGTGTCTGGAACATGCGCCCGAATACGGGCTTCTCCAGCTTGCTGACCTGTCCCGACGAACAGTCGATCATATCGGCCCCGGCTTGCTTGAACAGGCGCGCGATCTGCACCGCATCATCGGGCGTGATGCCCCCTTCCACCCAGTCGTGCGCCGAAATGCGCACGCTCATCGGCTTGTGCGCAGGCCAGGCCGCGCGCATCGCCGCGAACACGCGCAAGGGGAAGCGGCAACGGTTTTCCAGCGAGCCGCCGTACTCGTCGCCGCGCACATTGGTCAGTGGCGAAATGAAGGAAGACAGCAGGTAGCCGTGCGCGCAATGCAATTCCAGCCAATCGAAGCCGGCTTCTTCGGCGGCCAGCGTGGCGCGTACGAAATCGGCCTCGATGCGGCGCATGTCCTCGCTGCTGGCGGTGCGCGCCACTTGCGACACACCCGCCAGGTATTGCTGCTGCGACGCCGCCACCAGCGGCCAGTTGCCCTGCTCCAGCGGCAGGTCGATGCCGTCCCACATGGCGCGGGTGGAACCTTTGGCGCCGGCATGCCCGAGCTGCAGGCCGATCTTCGCATCGGTATTGTTGTGGACGAAGTCGACGATGCGCTTCCACGCCATGGTGTGCGCCGGCGCATACATGCCGGGGCAAAATGGCGTGATGCGGGCATCGGCCGAGACGCATGTCATCTCCGCCATCACCAATGCAGCGCCGCCCGCGGCACGCGCACCCAGGTGGGCCAGGTGCCAGTCGCCGACGCAACCGTCGAGCGCGCTGTATTGCGCCATCGGCGACACGACGATGCGGTTCTTCAGGACCAGGCCGCGCACCTTGTAGGGCGTGAACATCGGCGGCACGGTGCGGGTGCCGGGCGCCGAGGCCCAGGCCGGGGCCGGCAAACCGGCCTGGGCGAAGGCGCGCTCGGCCAGCCAGCGCTCGAAGCCGGCCACGTAGTCCTTGTCGCGCAGGCGCAGGTTTTCGTGCGACAGGCGCTGGCTGCGCGTCAGCATCGAATAGGCGAACTGCGGCGCTTCCAGGGCGGTGTAGCGCTGCACGTTTTCGAACCATTCCATCGAGTTGCGGGCCGCGCTCTGGATCTTCAGCACTTCGACCGCGCGTACTTCCTCATAGGCGGCCAGCGCCGCTGCCGGGGCGTCGCCGTAGGCGGCGAAGCAGCGCGCCAGTTCGATCGCATCTTCCAGCGCCAGTTTGGTGCCGGAGCCGATCGAGAAATGCGCGCTGTGCGCCGCATCGCCCATCAGCACCACCGGCGTGTCGCCGTTCCAGTGCACCCACTTGCGGCACACGATGCGCGGGAACTTGATCCACACGTTGGAGCCGCGCAGGTGGGCAGCGTTCGACATCAGCTTGTGTCCTTGCAGCCGGTCGGCGAACAGTTGCTCGCACCAGGCCAACGCTTCCTCCTGCGTCATGTCGTCCAGGCCGGCAGCGCGCCATACGGTCTCCGGCGTTTCGATGATGAAGGTCGAGGTGTCGCCGTCGTACTGGTAAATATGGGCCTGGAACCATCCGTGCTCGGTCTGCTGGAAGTCGAAGGTGAAGGCGTCGAATTTCCTGGTGGTGCCGAGCCAGACGAAGCGGCACTGGCGCGCTTCGATCATGGGCTGGAAGGTCGCTTCGTAGCGCGAGCGCACGCGCGAGTTCAGCCCATCGGAGGCGATCACCAGGTCGGCATCGTAGCGCGCAGCCAGTTCCTGGTCGTCCTGCACGTCGGTTTCGAACACCAGCTCGACGCCCAGTTCCTCGCAGCGCCGCTGCAGGATGTTCAGCAAGCGCTTGCGGCCGATGCCGCAAAAGCCGTGGCCGCCCGAGGTGACCTTCCGGCCCTTGAAGAATACGTCGATATCGTCCCAGTGGTTGAACGATTGCAGGATTTCGCGCGCAGTCTTCTCGTCGGCCGCCACCAGGTTGCCCAGCGTCTGGTCGGAAAACACCACGCCCCAGCCGAAGGTGTCGTAGGGCCGGTTGCGCTCCACCACGACAAGGCGGTGCGACGGGTCCTGCTTTTTCATCAGCAGGGCGAAATACAGGCCGGCGGGTCCGCCGCCGATACAGACGATGTTCATGCGTTTCCTCAGGTGCTACGGAGTTTGAAGCGTTGCAGCTTGCCGGTTTCGGTGCGCGGCAGCGACGGCAGGAAGCGGATGGCGCGCGGATATTTGTATGGCGCGATCTGCTCCTTGACGAAATCCTGCAGCTGCGCCGCCATCTCCGGCGACGGCGCGAAGCCGGGTTTCAGCACCACATGTGCTTCCACGATCTGCCCGCGCTCCTCGTCCGGCTTGCCGACCACGCCGCATTCGGCCACGGCGGGATGGCGCAGCAAGGCGTCTTCGACTTCGGGGCCGGCAATGTTGTAGCCGGCGGAAATGATCATGTCGTCGGTGCGCGAACGGTAGAAGAAGTAGCCGTCGGCATCCATCTCGTAGGCGTCGCCGGTCAGGTTCCAGCCGTCCAGCACATAGTCGCGCTGGCGCGGGTCGTCCAGGTAGCGGCAGCCGGTCGGGCCTTTCACGGCCAGCCGCCCGACCACGCCCGGGCCCAGCGGCCGGCCATTGTTGTCCAGCACGCAGGCGCGGTAGCCGGGCACCGGTTTGCCGGTGGCGCCGGGACGGATCTCGTCGCCGGATGCGGAGATGAAGATATGCAGCATTTCCGTGGCGCCGATGCCGTCGATCATGCGCAAGCCCGTGGCCTGCTGCCATGCCTCGCGCGTCGCCACCGGCAGCGCTTCACCGGCCGAGACGGATTTCTTCAGGCTGGAAAGCGCATAGTTGCCGGCCAGTGCGGCCATCTGGCGGTAGAAAGTCGGCGCGGTGAAGCAGATCGTGGCGCGGTACCGTTCGATGGCTTGCAGCAGGGTCTCCGGCGTCAGCTTTTCCAGCAGCACGGCCGCGGCCCCCACGCGCAGCGGGAACAGCAACAGGCCGCCCAGGCCGAAGGTGAAAGCCAGCGGGGGCGTGCCGATGAACAGGTCGTCTTGGCCGCACTTCAGCGTATGGCGCGGGAAGCAGTCGCAGATCGCCAGCACGTCGCGGTGGAAGTGCATGGTGCCCTTGGGGACGCCGGTGGTGCCGGAAGTGAAGCTGATCAGGCAGATGTCGTCGGCGGCCGTATCGCAGGCGGCAGCGCTGGGGGGCTGCGCTGCCATCAGCGCGTCCAGCGAGCGCCCGGCCACCGCCTCGCCCGCGGCGGCGTCGGCGGGCACATTGAACCACAGGGTGCGCCCGGGGCGCTGCGGCGCCGCTTCGATTTCCTCGCGCAGCGCGTGGGCGCACAGCACCGCCTGCACCTGCGCCTTGTCCATGATGACGCCCAGTTCGCGCGCACGCAGCAGGGGCATGGTGGGCACGGCGATCAGCCCTGCCTTCAGCACCGCCAGCACGGCGGCAGCCATCACCGGGTGGTTGGCGCCGCGCAGCAGCACGCGGTTGCCGGGCACCAGCCCCAGCGGGCCGCGCAGCACGTTGACGATGCGGTCCACTTGCTGCTGCAGCTCGGCATAGGTCCAGTTGATGCCGTCGCCGCGCAGGGCCAGGCGGGCGCCGCGGCCGGCGGCGACCGCCTTGTCGAGCAGTTCGGCCACGCAGTTCAGGCGCGCCGGGTACTGCAATTCGGGCAGGTCGAATACCAGGTCCGGCCATTGGTCGGCCGGCGGGAGGTGCTGGCGCGCGAACTGGTCGAGATGCGCGCTCGGTGCTGCTGCAGTGGGTCTGTTCATGGTCGCCCTGGGTAAGGTTCGGTTGAAGTCAGCGCAGACTACTTTAAACTTAAAGTATATTGTCTGCAAGCCTTGAAACCGGTCAACCTGGGCCAGGCCCAAGGGCCTGCCCCCCACTAACCTTGGCGGACCAGGGAGGATTGGTGCAGCACGGCGCGGATCACGTCCGTCAGGGCCGCTTGCACGGCATCGTTGCCGACAGGGCCGACCAGCAGCGGCTTGAGGGCGGCGGCGGCGCCATGCAGGCCCAGGGTGGTGCAGCCCGTATGCAGGCGTTCCAGGCGCACGCGGGCCTCGGCCTGCTCATCGCGCGCCAGCAAGGCATCGAGTTCGGTGCTGGCGGCCGTCAGCTGGTTCTGGAAGCCGGTCAGGTAGACCAGCAGGCGGTCGGCAGCGATGCCCAGGCGCAGCAGCGTGTCGGCGGGATCCTCGGCGCGGTGCTCGTAGCCATGGGCGGCCTGGTCGAGGAAGGCGCCGAGATGGGCGCGTACCTGGTCGGACTGGAAGGGCTTGACGATATAGCCGGTGGCGCCGGCCAGGGTGGCTTGCTGCACCGTTTCCTTGTCGGTGGCGGAGGACACCAGCACGAACGGCAGTTCCGCCAGCTCCCCCAGGGCGCGCACGCGCTGCAGCAGCTCGATGCCCGACAAGCGCGGCATGCGCAAGTCGCAAAACACGATCCCCGGGCGCAGGCCATCCTCCAGCTGCTGCCAGGCGTCGGCGCCGTCTTCCGCCTCGATGATGTCGAACTTGCCGCAACCGTCGATCAGGTGCATCAGCACCATGCGCGAGACCACATCGTCGTCGACTACCAATACCTTCATGCTTTCCTCGCTGTGTGATTCAATGCCGCGTTGGCGAAACGATGTGTTCCAGCAGCAGCCGCAAACGCGGCAGCTTGTCGCGGATCGCCGGCCACATGGCGCGGTCCGCCGCCCTCTCCAGCTCGCCGCACAAGGCATGCAGTTCGGCTTCGTCGAGGTAGGCGGCACTGCCTTTCATGCCGTGGAACAGGCGGCCCGCCGCGTCGGCATCGGCGGACGACAGGGCCTGGTCCATCTCGCGCAGGCGCGCCGGCAAGTCCGCGATAAAGGCGTCGCGCAAGCGCAGCTTCAGTGCCTGGCCGGCCAGGCCCGGCAGCGGTTCCGGCGGCGGCAAATCGCAGACGCCAAACATATCATCAAGTTCGGCCATCGTGGGGCGCGCTTCGGCCTTGGCGCGCATCGGCGCCAGCTTGATGCCGCGCGCCAGCTGGCGTTCGATGGCGCGTTCGAGCTGCATATGCAGCGCGCCCTCGTCGATCGGCTTGGTCAGGAAGTCGTCCATGCCGGCCGCCAGGTAGCGGCTGCGGTCTTCGTCGCTGGCGTTGGCGGTCAGCGCCACGATCATCAGGTGCGGATCCAGCACCGGCGCCTCGCGCGGGCCGCCGGAGCGGATCAGGCGCGTCGCGGTGGAGCCGTCCATCTCCGGCATGCGCCCGTCCATCAGCACCAGGTCGTAGCGCTGCTGGGCGCAGGCGGCCAGCGCCAGCACGCCATTGCCGGCGATATCGACCTTGTGGCCCAGGTCTTCCAGCATCATGCGGATGATGATCTGGTTGGTCGGGAAGTCTTCCGCGCACAGCACGCGCAACTGGTGGGTGTGCGGTTCGCGCGGCACGTGCGGCACCAGCGGCGGCGCCACCCCGTCGCGCAGCGGGACCGTGAAGGCGAAGGTGGAGCCGGCGCCCGGCGCGCTGACCACTTCGATCTGCCCACCCATCAGTTCCACCAGCTGGCTGCTGATCGCCAGTCCCAGGCCGGTACCGCCGTAGCGGCGCGTGGTGGTGCTGTCGCCCTGCTCGAATTTCTGGAACAGGCGCGGCAAGGCGTCCGGCGGGATGCCGATGCCGGTATCCTCGACCGTGAAGCGGATGCGGTGGCCCTGCGGCCCGCCGCCTTCGCGCTCGACCCGCAGCGACACCTTGCCCCGTTCGGTGAACTTGAAGGCATTGCCCACCAGGTTCACCAGCACCTGGCGCAGCCGGGTCGGGTCGCCCACCACGAATTGCGGCAAATCCCCGGCGAAGTCGACTTCGAAACCGACGGTATTGGACATGGTCTGCTCGGCGAACAGGCTGACCACGTTTTCCACCATGCTCGCCAGCGCAAAGTCGATCGATTCGATATGCAGCTTGCCGGCCTCGATCTTGGAGAAGTCCAGCAAATCGTTGATGATCGCCAGCAGCGACTGGGCATTGCCCTGGCCGCGCTCGATCTGTTCGCGCGTGCGTTCGGCCAGGCTGCTGTCGCGCAGCGCGAAGCCCAGCATGCCGATCACGCCGGCCAGCGGGGTGCGCATCTCGTGGCTCATATTGGCCAGGAACTCGGACTTTTGGCGCGTCGCCTCCTCGGCGCGCTGCTTGGCCAGCGACAGGTGCTTGTCGCGCTGCTCCAGTTCGCGCTTCTGGTCCTGCAGCAGCTGGTTTTTCAGCTCCACTTCGGCGGTACGCAGGCTCACCTGCTGCTCCAGGCGCTGCTGCTGGCGGCGCAGCACGCGCACCCGCGTGTGGTAGGCGGCCCAGGCCCCGCCCAGCAAGGCGCCCAGTACGCACAGGCGGAACCACCAGGTCTTCCAGTACGGCGGCGCGATGGTGATCGACAGCATGGCGGCATTGTCGTTCCAGATACCGTCCTTGTTGGCGGCCTTGACGCGGAACTGGTAAGTGCCGGGGTCGAGGTTGGTGTAGGTGGCGAAGCGCTTGCCGGCATCGGTCACCACCCAATCCTTGTCGAAGCCCAGCAACTGGTAGGCAAAGCGGTTGCGCTGCGGCGCGGCGAAGTGCAAGGCCGAGAATTCCAGCGAAAAGACGGAATCGCCCTCGCGCAGCGACAGCTCGCGCGTGTATTCGATGGCCTGCCGCAGCACGCCCTTGTTGGCGCCGCCCTGTCCCGGCCGCACCGACTTGTTAAAGATCTGGAAGTCGGTGATGACGGCCGTCGGCGCCGCGCTGTTCTCATGCACTTCCTGCGGGTCGAACGCCGTGATGCCGTTGAAACCGCCGAAGTACAGGGTGCCGTCCGCCGCGCGCAGGGCCGAGCCGTCGAAGTAGGCGCCTTCGATGGTGCCGTCCACGCCGGAATAGTTGCGCACCTGGCCGTTGCTCATGTCCAGGCGCGAAATGCCGGTATTGGTCGACAGCCACAGATACTTGCCGCGGTCCGGCAGGATGGCCGCGATGGCGTCGTCGGCCAGGCCATCCTTGCGCAGGAAGCGGCGGAAATGCACGCTGCCGTCGCCGCGCCGCTCCATCCGGTTCAGGCCGGCCGCGGTACCGATCCACAAGGCGCCATCCTCGTCCTCGTACAGGTAGTGCACCTCGTTGTGGCTCAGGCTGCCCGTATCGTTCGGGTTGTGGCGGTAATGCGTGAAACGGCCCGTCTTGCGGTCCAGCAGGTCCAGGCCATTGAAGGTGCCGACCCACAGGTTGCCGCGGCGGTCCTCCAGCACCGGACGCACCACGCTGTCGGCCAGGCTGTGGATATCGGTCGGATCGTGGCGGAAGGTCAGCACGCCATTGCTGTCCGGGTCGATGCGGTGCAGGCCGTTGCGGGCCGAGGCCCAGATCATGCCGTCGCGGTCGCCGTACAGGAAACGGATGACATCATTCTCCGGGTCGCCGTGCGACAGCATCTGCGGGCCGAAGCGGCGCGTGCGCACGTCGAAGCGGCGCACCCCGTTGCGCCCACCGACCCACAGCACGTGGCGCTGGCGGGGATCCTGCAGCAGCGCGGTCACCTGGCCATCGAGGCCGTCGCCGCCAACGCCAAAGCGGTAGAGCGCGGTCTTGCCGGCCACCGGGTCGTAATAATTCAGCCCGTCGTTGTTGCCGACCCAGATCTTGCCGTCGCCGGCATCGAGGATGGCGCGCACCTTGTTGTCGGTCAGGCTGGACGGGTGGCCCGGATCCTTGACCAGGCGCGCGAAGCCGCCGCTGCCCAGGTCCACGCGGCTGACGCCGCGATACCAGGTGCCCACCCACAGCGTCCCGACATTGTCGCGGTACAGCGCGGAGACATAGTTGTCCGCGATGCTGTGCGGGTCGCCCTGCTGGTGGCGGTATTGCACGAAGCGGTCGTCGGCCGGACGCCAGCGGAACAGGCCGCCGGTCTGGCTGCCCACCCACAGCGTGCCATCCTGGTCCTGGTAGATGCGTTTGACCGTCCCTTGCGGCAAGCCCTGTGCCGGACCCAGGATGCGCCGCTGCGGGTACTTGCCTTCCAGCGTCCAGCGTTCGATGCCGTCCTGGGTGCCGACCCACAGCGCCTGGTCGCGGTCCACCAGCAGCGCCTGGGCGCCGCGCGCCCCGGCCGCCCGCAGCGGATAGTGGACAAAGTCGTGCGACCCCGGTTCCAGCATGTCGACCCCGGCCGAAGTGGCGATCCACAGCCTGCCCTGCTTGTCGCGCGCCAGGGCATTGACCTGGTCGTGCCCCAGGCTGCCGGCGCGGCCGCGCTCATGATGGTAGATCGTGAAAGTACCCGAGGCGGGGTCGAAATGCTGCAAGCCGTCGGCGGTGCCGATCCACAGACCGTCGTAGCCGTCGTCGACGATGGCCTTGATGTGGCGGTTGCCGTTGCCGCGCTTTTCCGGTTCCTGCGGCAGATAATGGCTGAAGGCTTGCGTCCTGGGGTCGAACAGGTCAAGGCCGCCGTCGGTGCCGACCCACATGCGGCCGCGCGGATCCAGGTGCAGCACGCCGACCCAGTTTTCGGCCAGGCTGCGCGGGTCGCCGACGATATTGCGGTAGACCGTGACCTTGTAGCCGTCGAAGCGGCTCAAGCCCGCCTGGCTGCCGAACCAGACAAAGCCCTGGCGGTCCTGCACGATCGACAGCACCGATTCCTGGGCCAGCCCGTCCTGCACGTCCAGCTGCTCGAAGCGCAGCGAACGCGGCGGCGCCGCCAGCGCCGGGAGGGCGAGCGAGCAAGCCAGTGCCAGGGCGGCCAGGCGCGGGAGCAGTCGACGGAACGTTCCAGCCACAGGGTTCAGGGGAATGCAAAAGCTGGCATTTTACTATTGCTGTGGCTCAGGATCCGAAAAATGCCAGCACGTCGGCGCGCCGCGCCTGGGTGTCGCGCTGGCCGAGGCGGATCAATTCCTGGGTGTAGCTGGCCTCGAACAGCAGGTACGACGCCAGCGCCGAACCGCGCGCCTCGGTGGCGCCGATGCCCGACAGCATGGTGCGGATCGGCGCCGGCAGGCTGCCGATATGGCGCGCGGCCAGGTCGTCGAGCCGTTCGGAAGGCGCGATCACCAGCAATTCCACCGGACGCAGCGGGGTCTTGGCCAGCAGTTCCTCCGGCAATACCGACAGCGTCTGGTTGACGCGGTTCAGGCGTTCGATGTCCACCGCCAGGCCATCCAGGAAGATGGAAGACATGGCGTGGCCGGCGATCTGCGCCAGGCTTGGATAGCGCGGCGTCTCGGTCATCTGGCGCGGCGGCTCGGTCAGGCGGCCGGCGCCGACCACCAGCACCTTCTGCGCCCCCAGGTGGATGGCCGGCGAGATCGGCGCCAGCTGGCGCATCGAACCGTCGCCGCAATATTCGAGCCGCCCGCCCATGTAAAGCGGCGTGGCCGGGAAGATGAAGGGGATGGCCGACGATGCCAGCAAATGCTCGACGCCGATCTGGTCCTGCAGCGCCACGCGCTGCATGCGGATCCAGGGCGCGATTTCGGCGGCGGTCTGGTAGAAGGTGATGTGCTGGCCGCCGGTATAGGACGAGGCGGTAACCGCCACGGCGTGCAGCAGCCCTTCCTGCAGGCAGGTGTCCAGGCGCGGCAAATCCAGCATGCGGTGCAGCAGGTTGACCAGCGGGGTGTTGTCGAGCAGGGATTGGGGCGGCGCGGCGCGCCACTTGCGCAGCAGCCAGCCGAACGACAGCAGCGACAGCCAGCGCGCGCCGGAACGCAGCACGCCCAGCGAGTCGGCGCGGTACACCTGGCCCACTTCGAAATTGCTCCACACGTCGAGCAGCTTTTGCACGCCTTCGCCGAAATTGTCGGCGCGGCAGGCCAGCGCCGTGGCGTTGATGGCGCCGGCCGAGGTGCCGCAAATGATCTGGAAGGGATTGCGCGCCGGCGGCCAGCCCTCTTCCCACAGGATCTCGGAAATGGCCTGCAACACGCCGACCTGGTAAGCCGCGCGTGCGCCGCCGCCCGTCAGGATCAAACCCGTTTTCTTTTTCATGCCCATTTATCGAGGGTAACATGAAGGCCGCAGGGCGGGAAATGGCGCGCCGCCGCCCTGCCCTGCCCATGTCGCTTAGTCGCCGCGCACGATGCCTTCGCGGCGCGGGTCGGCGCCGCCGAACCAGCCTTTGGGCGTGCGCTGCAAGCCTTGCAGGCCGGAGTTCATTTCGAATTGGCGCACGTCGTGGCCGCGCGCCTTCAACTGCTCGACCACGCTGGCCGGCACGCGGCCCGCTTCCACTTCGGTGGGGCCGTTGCGGCTGCCGAAGTTGGGCAGGCTGATGGCTTGCTGGACGTCGAGCTTCCAGTCCAGCGTGCCCACCAGGACCTTGGCCACGTAATTGATGATGGTCGAGCCGCCCGGCGAACCGGCGGCCAGCACCAGTTTGCCGCTCTGCTTGTCGAACACCAGGGTCGGCGCCATCGAGCTGCGCGGCCGTTTGCCCGGCTGCACACGGTTGGCCACCGGACCATTCTCGTCGGCCGCATCCCAGGAAAAATCGGTCAGCTGGTTGTTCAGCAGGAAGCCGTCGACCATCTGGCGCGAGCCGAAGGCGTCTTCCACCGAGGTCGTCATGGAAATGCCGTTGCCAAAGCCGTCCACCACCACCAGGTGGGACGTCGATGGCTTGTCCAGCGCCGTGTCGTCGCCCCAGGCCACCTTGACCTGGGCCGGCACGCCGGCGCGCGCACGGCCCATCGATTTGTCGCCGATCAGGGCGGCGCGCTGGCGCAGGTAGGATTTGTCCAGCAAGCCGCCGGCGCCCTTGCCCGGCAGCGGGACGAAGTCGGTGTCGGCCACGTAGCGGTTGCGGTCGGCGTAGGCCAGGCGCTCGGCTTCCGACATCAGGTGGATCGCGTCGGCCGTGATGACGCCGTTGACGGGCGCATAGTCGCCGATCCTGCTGGTCTCCAGGATGCCGAGGATTTGCGCGATCGCCACGCCGCCGGACGATGGCGGCGGCATGCCGCACACGCTGTAGCTGCGGTAATCGGCGCATACCGGCTCGCGCTCCTTGGCCTGGTAGCCCGCGATGTCGGCCGCCGTCAGGCCGCCCGGGTTGCTGGGGTGGCTTTGCACCTTGGCCGCGATGTCGCGCGCGATGCGGCCCCGGTAGAAGGCGTCGGCGCCGCCACTGGCGATTTCGCGCAAGGTCCTGGCCAGTTCGGGGTTCTTCAGCAGGTGGCCGACGGGCCAGGGCTGCAAGTCCTTGTTGAAGAAGTAGGCGGCGGCGACCGGGTCGCGCTGCAGGTGGCGTTCGTTGCTCAGCAAGGCGTGCAGGCGCGGGCTGACGGCAAAGCCTTCTTCGGCCAGCTTGATGGCGGGGGCGAACAGCTTGGGCCAGGCCAGCTTGCCGTATTCCTTGTGCGCCAGTTCCAGCATGCGCAGCACGCCGGGCGCGCCGACCGAGCGGCCGCCGACCACGCCTTCGGCGCGCGGCAACGGTTTGCCGTTGGCCCCCTGGAACAGGGTTTCGGAGGCGCTGGCCGGTGCCGTTTCGCGGCCGTCGAAGGAGCGCACTTTCCTGCCGTCCCAGTGCATCAGGAAGGCGCCGCCGCCGATGCCGGAGGATTGCGGCTCGACCAGGGTCAGCACCAGTTGGGTGGCGATGGCGGCGTCGATGGCGGAGCCGCCCTGTTTCAGCATCTGGTAGCCGGCTTCGGTCGCCAGCGGATTGGCGGCGGCGACCATGAATTTTTGCGCAGACCAGCCGGGCTTGTCCTGCCAGCCGGTGGCGATTTCGGGGGCGCGGTTGTCTTGGGCGTGGAGCGGGATGGTGCAGCACAATGCTGCGATGGCAAGGGCAATGGCTTTCATTTGCGCATGCTACACCAAAACCGGCAAACCCGGGTCAGACCCAAGGGGCAGACCCGCCCCTTATTTAGGCTGCATCCGGATCGCCCCATCGAGGCGGATGGTCTCCCCGTTCAGCATGGTATTTTCGATAATCGCCTTGGCCAGCGCCGCGTACTCGAACGGCTTGCCCAGGCGCGGCGGGAACGGCACCATCTTGCCCAGCGCATCCTGCACTTCCTGCGGCATGCCCAACAGCATCGGCGTTTCGAAAATCCCCGGCGCAATCGTCATCACCCGGATGCCGCTGCGCGACAGGTCGCGCGCCATCGGCAAGGTCATGCCGGCCACGCCCGCCTTGGAGGCGCCGTAAGCGGCCTGCCCGATCTGGCCATCGAAAGCCGCCACCGAAGCGGTATTGATGATCACCCCGCGCTCGCCCCACTCGGACGCCTCGGTCTTGCCCATGGCATCGGCCGCCAGGCGGCACATATTGAAGGTGCCCACCAGGTTGATGTTGATGGTGCGCGCGAAGGCGTCCAGCGGATGCGGCCCATCCTTGCCCACGGTCTTGATGGCCGGCGCCACGCCGGCGCAGTTGACCAGGCCGCGCAGCGTGCCCATGGCCGTCGCCGCGGCCACCACGGCCACGCCGTCGGCCTCCGACGTCACGTCGCACTTGACGAACCTGGCCGCGCCCAGTTCCGCCGCCAGCTGGTCGCCGGCTTCCGCCTGCACGTCCGCCAGCACGACCTTGCCGCCGTTGTCGACGATCATGCGCGCAGTCGCCGCGCCCAGGCCCGACGCGCCGCCGGTGATGATGAATACTTGGTCCTTGATTTGCATACGGTGTCTCCCCTCTACTTTACGTTACGTAAACGTCAACCGGGGCGTATTGTACGCCAATCAGTAGCAAGTCATCCATACACCGTTGCGCGAACACAGCCTGCCGCTTGGGCTGGTGGTTTGCCCCGCCGCGCCGGGGTAATAGGCGCCGCTGGGATCGCGGCAGCCGCCCGCGTCGCATTGGACCGGGATCGGCGCGCTGGGTCCGGGCAGCGGCGTGGCAGGCGGCAGCAGCGCGCCCGGCGGCAGCGCCGGCTGGCCCGCGCGCGGCAGCTGGGCAATCGCCGACGGCGCGGCCAGCGGATCGCGGCGCGTCAAGACCGGCGCCCAGCTCAGCGCCGGGTCGGGCGCCGGGGCGATGCGTGGCGTCGGCGTGACGATCAGCGGCACCGGCCGGCGCGGCAGGTTCTTGCGCGGCGGCGCGGTGCGGCAGGGTTCCTGCACTAGGCGCTTGCCGTCGGCGCTGAGCCGGCATTCCGGCAGCTTGCGGTACTCTTCAGTGGAAACGGAATCGGCGCCGGCGGCCGGGCCGTAAAGCCCGGCGGCCAGCGCCAGCAGGATGAGGTGTTTCATGGCGCCCTCCGCAGCGTACCAGCATGATACGCCGCGCGAGGCGATGGCGGCGCGGCTTACTTTGCCGCGGGCGCTTCGGCCGGGGCCGCGGCAGTGGCAGGCGGTGCCACGGCCGGCTCCTGGGCCTCGCCGGCCGCCTGGGCCGGCGCCGGGGCGGCGGCCGGGCTGGCTGCGGCCGGCGCCACCACCTGCTGCTGCGCCTGCATCGGCGCCATGGTCACCGACAGGATGCCGCTGGCCGGCAGCAGCGGCACCAGCAGCAGCGCCACGATGTTGATGATCTTGATCAGCGGGTTGACGGCCGGGCCGGCGGTATCCTTGTACGGGTCGCCCACGGTATCGCCGGTCACCGCCGCCTTGTGCGCGTCGGACCCCTTGCCGCCATGGTTGCCGTCCTCGATATATTTTTTCGCGTTATCCCAGGCGCCGCCGCCGGTGGTCATGGAGATCGCCACGAACAGGCCGGTGATGATGGTGCCCATCAGCAGGCCGCCCAGGGCGCGCGGGCCGAGCAGCATGCCCACCAGGATCGGCACCAGCACCGGCAGCAGCGACGGCACGATCATTTCCTTGATGGCCGACGCGGTCAGCATGTCCACCGCCTTGTCGTATTGCGGCTTGCCGGTGCCGTCCATGATGCCCTTGATGTCGCGGAACTGGCGGCGCACCTCCACCACCACCGCGCCCGCCGCGCGGCCCACCGCCTCCATTGCCATGGCGCCGAACAGGTAAGGGATCAGGCCGCCGATGAACAGGCCCACGATCACCATCGGGTCGGACAGGTCGAACGACATTTGCAGGCTGCGCGATTCCAGCGCGTGGGTGTAATCGGCGAACAGCACCAGCGCGGCCAGGCCGGCGGAGCCGATCGCGTAGCCTTTGGTCACGGCCTTGGTGGTGTTGCCCACCGCATCGAGCGGGTCGGTAATGGCGCGCACCGAGTCGGGCATGCCCGACATTTCGGCGATGCCGCCGGCGTTGTCGGTGATCGGCCCGTAAGCGTCCAGCGCCACCACGATACCGGCCATCGACAGCATCGAGGTGGCGGCGATGGCAATGCCGTACAGGCCGGCCAGCTTGAAGGAAACCAGGATCGCGACGCACACGGCGAGCACCGGCCAGGCGGTGGACTTCATCGACACGCCCAGTCCGGCGATGATATTGGTGCCGTGGCCGGTGGTGGAAGCTTCCGCGATGTGGCGCACCGGCGTGAACTCGGTGCCGGTATAGAACTCGGTGATGTAGACCATCAGGCCGGTCAGCACGATGCCCACCACGGTCGCGCCCAGCATCTTGTAGCGCATGTCGTCGTCGGGCCAGACCATCCAGGTCACGACGGCGAAGCCGATCAGCGACAGGCCGGCCGCCCACCACAAGCCGGTGTAGAGCGCGGACATGATCTTCTTGCCCGGCTTGGCCTTGACCATCGAGCAGCCGATGATGGAGCCGATGATGGAGACCGCGCCCAGCAGCATCGGGTACATGGCCGCCTGTGCCGGCGCATTGGTGATCATCAGCGCGCCCAGCAGCATGGTGGCGATCAGGGTCACCACATAGGTCTCGAACAGGTCGGCCGCCATGCCGGCGCAGTCGCCCACGTTGTCGCCCACGTTGTCGGCGATCACGGCGGGGTTGCGCGGGTCGTCCTCGG
>CAMLRG010000123.1 GCA_946482335.1 uncultured Duganella sp.
CATAGAAAGGGTCTCACCCCGCCTTACCGGTTTGACCGCCAGCAAGCCCGCAACGGATGCGCTATCATGTTCATCCGAACAACCCGAATCACCGCACCACCATGTTTGACCACCTCCGTGACGACATCCGCAGCATCATCGAGCGCGACCCCGCAGCTCGCAATAGCTGGGAGGTGCTGACCTGTTACCCCGGCCTGCAAGTGATCGTCATGCACCGCTGGGCACACTGGTGCTGGACACACGGCCTGAAATGGCTGGGCCGCTTCATCTCCTACCTGGCCCGTATCATCACCGGCATCGAGATCCACCCCGGCGCCACGATCGGCCGCCGCGTCTTCATCGACCACGGCTTTGGCGTAGTGATCGGCGAAACGGCGGTAGTCGGCGACGACTGCACCATCTACCAGGGCGTCACGTTGGGCGGCACCTCGCTGCACGCCGGCGCCAAGCGCCACCCGACGCTGGAACGCGGCGTGATCGTCGGCGCCGGCGCCAAGGTCCTCGGCGGCTTCACGGTCGGCGAATACGCCAAGGTCGGCTCCAATGCCGTGGTGCTCAAATCCGTCCCCGCCGGCGCCACCGCCGTCGGCAACCCCGCGCACCTGGTGCACAAGGAACAGGCCCCATCCCCATCGTCGCGCTTCTTCTCCGCATACGGCGTGACCGCCAACGGCGACGACCCGCTGTCGAAAGCGCTGCACGCCCTGATCGACAACGCCGCCGCGCAGGAAGCGCAGATCGAACGCCTGTCGGCAGCCATGAAGGCGGCGGGCCTGGACTGCCCGGACCTCAAGCCCTGCGACAAGATCGATCAGGAAGAACTCAACAAACTGGTCGAATAAGGAGACCCCATGGACCAAGTATTGGACCCGTTTGAAATCCGTGTGCTCGCAGTGCTGGCCGAAAAGGAAGGCCTGACCCCGGACAACTATCCCTTGTCGCTGAACGCACTGACCAACGGTTGCAACCAGCTCTCCAGCCGCGAACCGGTAATGCAATTGAGCGAAGAAACCGTGGCCGACGTGCTGGCCCGCCTGGCCGAACGCAAGCTGGCCAACGCGGTCAACCAGTCCGGCTCGCGCGTCACCAAGTACGAGCACCGCATGCGCATCAAGTGGACATTGGAACAGGATAAGCTGGCAATCCTGACCGTGCTGATGCTGCGTGGCCCACAGACTGCCGGCGAGATCCGCACCCGCACCGGCCGCCTGCATGAATTCAAATCGGTGGCCGACGTCGAAGCGGGCTTGCAATTCCTGATCGACAAATATCCGCCGCTGGTGGCCAAGCTGCCGCTGGCCCCGGGCTCGCGCGAACCGCGCTACGGCCACTTGCTGGCCGGCGAAGAGGCGCTGGCGCGCGAATCGACCGCCGGCGCATACGGTGGCGCAGCCAGCAGTGCCGCAGGCGAGGGTGGCAGTCGCACCGACCGCGTAGCACAACTGGAGCAGGAAGTTGCATCGCTGCGCGAAGAAGTTGCCGCATTGGCTGCGCAAGTCGCAGAATTGCGGGCAGTAATCGAATAACAAGAGCTGTTGTGAGAATCCCCCATATTCAATTGGATTGATTGTGGGGGTACCGGGGCGTTGTTATGCTTGGGGCATAACTATTACAGCCTCGGGAGATCGAATGGAACTGCTGCGCCGCTTGTCCATCCGGCACAAACTTCTTCTCAGCATGGGCTTGTGCCTTTTGCTGTTCATTATCATTTCATCCAGCCTCAGCATCATGAAGACCAGCCAGGCGGCGCGCGAGCGCGTGCTGCGCCTGGAGCTGCCGGCGCAAGTGGCTGCCATCCGCAACGACGTGCTGCGCCAGATTGCGACACCGCTGGCGGTCTCGCAAACGCTGGCGAACAACACCTTCCTGCATGCCTGGGAAGATGCGGGCGTGCCGGAAGAAGGTGTAACCGCATGGGTAACCCAAGCCAAAGACCTGAAGTCGAAGAACAATGCGGCCACCGTGTTCTGGGTCTCGCGCGCCACCGGCAAATACTTTGGTGACAAGGGTTACGACCGTACGTTGAACGAGAAGGCCGGCAGCGACCAATGGTTCTATGGCTTCCTGTCCGGCAGCGCACCCTACCAGCTCGACATCGACAAGGATGTGAGTGCCGATTCGTATATGTTGTTCATCAACACCCGGGTGCAGACCGCCGGCGGCAAGCAAGCGGTGGCCGGGCTTGGCCTGTCCGTCAATGCGCTGGCGCAAGCGGTGCGCAATTACAAGCTGGGACAATCCGGCTATGTCTACCTGGTGCGCGCCAACGGCATGATCCTGATCCACCGCGATCCCAAACTGGTGGACGGGAAGCACCAACTGTCCGACATGCAAGGCATGACGCCGGCACTGGCCAAGCGGCTGCTGGGTGGCGAAGCCTTTGTGGCCGACAGCTTCAAGGACGCTAATGGCGAACAACTGGTGGCCTCCTCGTTCATCCCCGAACTGAACGCCTACCTCGTGGCGCAAGTGCCGGAAGCCGAAGTGCTGGCAGGGATTGCAAGCGGCGCGGCGATGACATCGCTGATCGCAGCCATCATCGGCGGCGGCATCGGCATGCTGGCGATCTTCGTCGTCAGCCGCGCCATCGCCGCACCGGTGGTGCATGCAGCCGAACTGCTGGAAGACATCGCCAGCGGCGGCGGCGACCTGACGCGCCGTATGCCGGTTGAGTCGCAAGACGAAATCGGCGCATTGGCCGGCGCATTCAACAAGTTCGTCGAATCGCTCAACGCCACCGTGCTGCGCGTGCGCGACAGCAGCCGCACGATCGGCGCCGCGACCGGCGATATCGCCAACGGCAATATGGACCTGTCTGCGCGCACGGAAGCGCAGGCATCCAACCTGGAAGAAACGGCAGCGGCGATGGAGCAGCTCACCTCGACCGTGCATAACAACACGGCCAACGCCGAACAAGCCAACAAGCTGATGGCCGGCACCGCCGACTCCGCGCGGCGCGGCCGCCAGGTGGTGGGGCAGGTGGTCGAGAAGATGGCGTCGATCACCGCCAGCTCGAACAAGATCTCCGACATCATCGGCGTCATCGACGGCATCGCATTCCAGACCAATATCCTGGCGTTGAACGCAGCGGTTGAAGCCGCCCGCGCCGGCGAGCAGGGACGCGGTTTCGCCGTGGTCGCCAGCGAAGTGCGCAACCTGGCGCAGCGCAGCGCCGCAGCCGCCAGGGAAATCAAGGAACTGATCACCGAGTCGGTGCAGCAGGTGGCCGATGGCGGCAAGCTGGCCGATTCCGCCGGCGCCGCAATGCAGGACATCGTGAACTCGGTGCAGAACGTGGCGGGCCTGATGGCGGGTATCGCCAGTGCCAGCAAGGAGCAAAGCCTGGGCATCGACCAGGTCAACCAGGCGGTGACGCAGATGGACGATACGACGCAGCAAAACGCGGCGCTGGTCGAACAAGCCGCCGCCGCCGCGCAATCGCTCAGCGAACAGGCCGCAAGGCTGGAAGAAGTCGTCGGCCTGTTCAAACTCAAGGAGAAAGCATGACCCTGTTCGCATCGTTCGCACGGCCGGCGCGCGCCGCCGCATCGGCAGGCACTTTCGTAGCGCTCGCCCTGGCTGCAGCGCAGCCTGCATTCGCCCTGGACTGGATGGACAACGCCGTCGGCTACCGCTTCGGCACACGCTTCGCCGAACCGTATAATCCGCAAGACATTCGCAAGCATGTGATCAACCTGACGCACGCCAGCGGCTACGCTTACGGCAACAATTACATGAACCTCGACATCCTGAAGTCCGACCGCAAGGACGACAGCGCGACCGAAGCGTACCTGGTGTACCGCCACACCTGGGATATCGGCAAGCTGACCGGCAAGGAATTCAAAGGCGGCGGCATGCGTGGGCTGGGCTTCACCGCAGGCTTCGACTGGAACCACAAGAACGACAAAAGCTATGCGTCGCGCAAGCAAATGCTGGTGGCCGGGCCGACACTTATGGTCGACGTGCCCGGCTTCCTGAACATCAGCCTGTTCGCGCTATGGGAGAGCAACGATCCGATCGGCATTGCGCGGCGCTACCACTACGACACGCACGCCATGCTGAACGCAGCCTGGGGCATCCCCCTGGGCAGCGGCTGGTCGTTCGAGGGCTATTTGAATTACATTGGCGAAAAGGGGCGCAACGAGTTCGGCGGACCGACTGCGCCAGAGACCAATATCGACATGCAGGTGATGTATGACTTCAGCGCGGTGGCAGGACTAAAGCCGGGCAAGCTGAAGGCTGGCTTCGAATACCAGTACTGGCGCAACAAGTTCGGCAATCCATCGAACGTGCCGGGCAGCCTGGCGCAGACGCCAATGGTCCGCGCCGAGTACCATTTCTAAAGCGGTTCACGTTTCATAGGTCCTGATTGCAGCCACCGCCGCCGACTGCGACGCAACAGACCTAAAGCGGACAGCGCACCAAGGGTCAGCAGGAACGTGGATGGCTCTGGGATTTCGGCGATAGCTGCCAAATCGTCCGATACGGATACTTGTACACTGCCCGGATCGCCATTCATCGGAGGCAACAGTTCGAATGCAGCAAAGCTGCCTGGCGGCCCGACAAAGTCGCTGAAGTCCCGCTTGTACAGGGTCGCGTTGAATAGGGTCGCGTTCGGGTTTTCGATATCGGCAAAATTGCCCTCAAAGCGAATATCGAAGCTGAATTTTCCGCCCAGTTCGACCACTTCAGTCAGGTAATCACCACCATTTTGGTTGCCGAGTTGGAGCTGCCCGGGGACTGTGCCGGTTGTGCTGGCCGAGCGATCGAACGTCGCGCTAAAGGCCCCCACGAAATTGTTCAAGATCGCCGTCGCCGGCGTAGCGTCGAGATTGGCCAGGAAAGTGAAATCCATCAATGCCTGGCCGCTGTACTTGGTCGTGTCGACAGTCACGTGGTAGCTTGGGGTGGCCCCCGCAGTGCCGGTCAGGAACAGCGCGGCTGTTAATAGCGACTGCAGGAGTGTTCGTTTCAAGTGGACCATGATCGCATTACCTCACTAGAAGTTGCCGGTAAAGATTGTGTTGGTATAGCCGATGGCGGCCTTGTTGGGATTGCTGAAAGTGAGTGGCACCGTGAGCGAAGCACCAGGTGCGAGCGGACTCGCTGCGGCAGTAATGTAAGGCGTGCCATCATGCAGGCCAGTGGCATTGTCGAGGGTGACGCCCGTACTGAGGCTATTGAACACCAATTGGAATGGGCCGGTTTGCATCGCGCCGCTGGTGTTGGTCAAGATGATTGAAGCGGTGTACTTGTTGGTGATACGGTTCCAGGTCAAGCCCGAGCGTAGCAGCGAGAAACTGCTGGTGCTGTCGACATAAGACGGGGCGGCGCTGGTGGCGGTTCCGGACACCTTGACGCCGTACACCGCCAGCATTTTGCCGGTAACCCCGGCCGAATTCCAAGGGAACACGCGGACATACAAGGTGCCGCCCAAGGGCACCTGGACCACAACAGGGTAGCTGAGCCTGGCGGTGAAGGTGTCCTTCACAAAGGTCAGGGGGGCGGTATTGAGCTTGGTCGCGCCGGAAAAGTCCGCTTGCAGGGAATATTCGATATCGGCGACCACCGTCGATCCGCCGCTGCTGGTAAGGTAGGCAGAGATGGTATCGACCGAGAATGTGCCGGTGGCGGGGGATACGGCAAACTGCAAGTATTGGCTGTTGTTGCGCACGGGGGAATTGGCCACATAGCGGGCGACAGTCGTATCTTGCCCTTCAACGGCAATGACCTTGGAGCTTTGCTGGGTGAGCATGGTCACGCTCGCAGCGCTTGCATTGACCAGTCCATCGGTGATTGCCGGCAGCGCGGTGCCGGCGGTAAACCAGAGGGCATAGGAGGGAACGCCGCCGGCGCTGGAAATGCCGCTGCCCTGGACGGGAAGGCTGGTTGCCAGCAACTGGTTACCCAGTGCAAAACTGACGCTGCCGTTATAGTTCTTCGCTTCCGTCGGCGTGAAGCGTACGGACACGCGCTGGATGAACGCGCCGTTGGCGTAAGGGAGGCTGGCGGTTTGTGTCCACGTGCTGCCGTCAAGCGATACGCTGAAGTTGGCCGGTGCAGTCACGGTCACCGTGCCCGATGCCGGCGCCAGGTCGAAGGCGGAAAGCGTCACTTCCTTCAGTGTCGGCATGCCGACGTAGCGGGTGGAAAAGTCGAGTTTTCCAGGGCTGGCGATCAATGAAGTAACCGGGACCATATGGCTTTGCAGGATGTTGAGTGCCTTCATCCCCTCAACCGCACGCTTGGCAATGAGATTGGCGAACAGGACTTGCGGATGGGTGCTGTCGGCCGCTATGTAAAGATTCGCTGTCGCCGCCGCGTTACCGTAGCTTTCGACGATCTGCTTTGTCTCGGCGGTCAGGTCGACGAAGGGCACCGCATACATATTGGCCACCGCCTTCATGGCAGCCACGTAGTCGCCGCGTGCAAAGGTTTCGCCGCCAACAATGCCGACATTGTGCTGACCTGGGGCAGTGAGCGTGGCGCCGCTAAAGTATTTGCGTACGATGGGCGACATCAGGATGGGATTGGCGCCCCTGGCGCGAATCTCCAGCACGTATTTCTTGAGCCACTGGTAGTAGGAATGCTGCGAGATGTCGACACCTGGGTCGATCTTGTCGGGCCGGTTGGCGCATGCCTCGCCGTCCGCACTCCCATCGCTGCAGAAAGCATAGGTGCCGTATTGGGCGTAATCGGAGCCGGACTTCTGGTCGTTGTGGGCGAACTGGATGATGACGTAATCGCCGGCGTTAATATGCGGCAGGATGGCGGGCCAGCGGGTGGGCTCGTAATAGAAACTCTTGGAACTGCGGCCGCCAAGCGCCCAATTGTTGACTGTGACCGAAGCGTCGAAGAATTTTGGCACCGCTTCGCCCCAGCCCATCTGGGGCCGGCGCTCTTCGGTATACATCGTCATGGTCGAGTCGCCCAGCATATGGATGACCGGATTGGAAGGCTCTGCGCTGATCGTCGCGCCGCCCATTGGCATCCGTTTCGGCTCAGGGGCGGAGGCGCTGCTTGCGGTGCCCCCGCCACAACCCAGCAAGGCTGCGGACAGGCCCAGTGTACTGATCAGATCAACTATCAAGCGTCCCATTTGTCGTCTCCATTGGTATGCGAGCAAGCGAGTGTGAACGTAGGAAATATTGGCCTGGCCGAAAATATAATTGGCCTGACCGAAAGTAAATTTGGTCAGGCCATACTAGTTGATTCCTCGACAATTGGTCAACGCATTTCCCGCAGCGCCTGGCACGGCACTGCGGGAAATGCAACAGTTTCGTCAGAACGCCATGCGCATCGAAAGAGTGTAGCTGCGTCCTGGACGGAACTCGTCGAATACCGCATTGGGGAATTGCGTGTAGCTCTTGCTGACCGCATTGTTCAAGTTCCACACACTGAGGGTCAGGTCGGCGTCGGTAGGTAAACCGAACACACGCTTCAGGTTCAGTCCGGCCGACAAGTCGAGCTGCGTACGCGGCGTCGAGTACGCATACACCCCACCTGGCGCCGTAAGGCCCGTGCTGGTATTGGTGATCATGGCGGCGGTGTACTGGCGCGCCAAGCGCAGGTTCACGCCATCGCGCTCATAGTAGAGCGTGAGGTTGTTGGTGCGCGGAGGCACGCCCGCCACTGGCGCCGCATTGGGTGCATGGTCCGTCTGGCGGGCGTAGGTGAAGTTACCCGTGAAGCCGAAACCCTTCACCGGCAACATGTCGAGCGGTTGCTGCCAGGTGAACTCGACACCGCGCACCTTCAGCTTGCTGGACACATTGTAGGGCTCCACGATTTCGACGGTATGCTTGTCGCGCCCGCCGCTCGTGGCAACCGAGATCAATTGCGCATCGGACAAGTTCACCATGCCGTAGAGTTGGTCCAGCTGCGCCAGGGTGTAATTGTTGATGCGGATGCCGGGACGGCTGACAATGTCCTTGGCAAAGCCGCTCAGGGCGATGTAAGCCTCGCGCGTGAAGTAGTACTCCAAACCGAGGTCCAGATTGTTCGATTCGTAGGGCTTAAGGTTGGGGTTGGTCACGCTGCCTTGGCGCGCACCCTGGTCCCCGATGTACAAGCTGGTCTGGCGCAGGTCGGCAGGGTTGGCTCGGGTGATGGTGCGCGAACCCGAGGCGCGCGCAATGAAGGATGGGGTGAGATTGTAGGCGATGGTCGCCGACGGCAGCATATTGTGGTAATCGACTGTCTCGTATTTCCAGTCCAGGACATTCGGATAGTAGCCGCCATCCTTCAGCGCCGCATTGCGCGGATCTGCCGTCGAGGTCAGGTCGCCAATGGTTTGCTGCGTTTTGACATAGCGCGTTCCGACGTTGTAGCGCAGGGTGCGGTCGAAGATGGACATGCGGCCGTTCGCTTCCAGGTAGAGTCCTGTCACTTTCTCGCGGATGTACCCGCCGCCCGATGGTCCCTGGTAGAGGTTATCGCTGAAGTACAGGTAATCCGTATCGGCGGCAAACTTGTTCCAGTCCAGGGTGATAAAACCATGGCTGGACGGCTGTGCGTACTTGGTCACGTTCGCGTTGCTCACCACCGAGCCCTGATAGGTCAGCGGTGTTGTCATGCCGGCCGTTGCGCCGGTGCCATAGCCCGGATACGCGCTATTCGCGTCGCCGGCGCCGGGCACTTGGCGCCCATCGCAGCCACCGCGCAGCCGCGTGTTGGGGGCGAAGAAGCGCACGTTGAGGTTGTTGCCGCAAGTGACGTTCATCCAGGAATCGGCCACGTTGTAGCCGCGGTAGCGGCGCTCAATGTCGTCGTAGGCGCCACCGAATTTGAGGCTGAAGTCATCGTCTCCCCACTTGAGGTTGAGACGCGTCCCTTTGGTGGTGTTGGCGCGTTCAAATTTGTCCATGCGCAGGCCGGACAAACCCTGGCCGCCCTGATACCAGCCGAAATTGGAAGGGTCATTGGGGTCGAGGTTGCCGCTGTACGTCGGCGACGCGCCGGGGACCGTATTGTTGTAGGTGATGACCGAGGGCGCGCTCTTGGTTGCCAGCAACACGGTCGGCATCTCGCGGTAGAAGACGCTTTTGGTATAGTTCACGTGGCCATCGACCGTCCACTGGTCCGATGGGCGCCATTCAAAGCCTGGATTGATGCTGCGGAAGTGCGTGTTCTCCACCATGGGGCGGTATTCCAGGGCCCAGAAAGTGTTGGCCAGGATACCCTTGGTGACGGTGCAGCCATAGGTGCAGTCGCTGCGGTCGAATTCGAGGCCGATCGGAATCGGTGTGCTGGCGCGCGTGCCGACGTTCATGCCTTCCTGGACCATATGGTTGCCCTTCTGGGCGAACATGGTGTCGAGATAGACGTCCCACTGGTCGTTCGGCGCCCATTGGAAGCTGAGCACTTCACCTTTGCGTTTGCGCTCGCCGCTGAACACGATGTGCCGGCCCAGCCGCCCCATCAGTCCATTGTCGATTTGCTGGATGCTGGCGCCGGGATTCAATGCCAGCAGCATGGTGCGGTCAATGGCCGCGCCCGGAACGAGGAGGGGACGGGCATAGGCTGGCAGCAAGTCGAGCGGCAGGCCAGCTGGTACAGTGTCCGGCGTCGATTGCGAGCCGCCGCCTGTACTGTTCGGCTTGTCCGAACTAGTTGCTTGCGAAGACCTGAGCTGGAAGTTACGCATTTCCACCGACTGGAAAGCGTCGGTGTAATACTTGCTGTCGCCCCAGGCGAAACCGCCCAGCAGCCCCATTTTCCCCCAGCGGGTGTTCCATGTATTGCTGACCAGGGCCGAGCTTGTGCCGCCCCATTTCTTGTCCTGGTCGCGGTAGTTGCCGCTGACCGTGAAAGCTGAACGGAAGCCGCTCTTGTCGAAAGGACGCACGCTGCGCATATTGACGGTGCCGGCCAGGCCCCCTTCGACCAGGCTGGCTTGCTGGCTCTTGTAGACGCTGGCACTGCGGAACAGCTCGGCAGGGAGGAAGTCCATGTCCACTTCGCGGTTGGCGCTGACGCCGCCGCCCCAGTTACCGCCTGAAGCCGAGGCCATCGGCGCGCCATTGAGCAGGACGCGGGTGAAGGCCGGGCCCATGCCGCGGATCGAAACATTCATGCCTTCGCCATCGATGGTGGCCCGTGTCACTTGCACGCCCGGCACGCGGGCCAGCGCATCAGCGATGTTGGGATCGGGGAATTTGCCCATGTCCTCCGAGAATACGGTATCGGTCAAGCCAACGTTGTCGCGTTTTTCATTGGCTGACAATGCCAGCGAACTACGGAATCCTTTGATGGTTACGACCGGCGCTGCCTGATCAAGTGCCGCCGGTGTTTGCGCGTAGGCACCGGCGACCAGGCTCGCCAACAGGCTCGTCGCGAACACGTCCCGCCCGCCCTTCCAATTGCTTTTCATGCTATATCCCCTAATTTTTAGTAATTCGGCTGTAGTGCACTAATATTTTACTTAAACTGAATATGCCGGGCAAGATGAGCGCGTGGCGGCGACCTGGTCCGGGGCCACATTTACCATTACTTTTAACAACGAATATATGAAGAAAACGAATATCGGCGCATTGCTGGCCATTTGGGCGAGCGCAATCCTGGTCAGCGGTGCGGCGCACGCCCTGCCAAGCCCCAACAAGGAACTCGACGTCACCGTGGCTGTCGCAGCGGACCACACGGTGAACTACTCCATCACACGCAATGGCCAATTAGTGATGGGTCCGTCACCGCTGGGACTGCAACTTGCCGGGGCCGATTTCACGCACGGACTGAAACTGGTGAAGCACTCGCCGCGAAAAGCCATTTCCGAGCACTACACGATGGCAGTTGGCAAACGCAGGCAGATCCACTACCGCGCCAATGAAGAGGTGTACTCGCTAATGAACGCCGCCGGGCAAAAAATGGATGTGGCATTTCGCGTCTCGAATGACGGCGTGGCTTTCCGCTACGTGGTGGCCGATCCATCGATCACCACCAAGACCTTCATCAGCGAGTCCACCGGTTTCGCTTTCGGACCGCAGGCGCGCGCCTTCCTGCAGCCCATGTCCGTCGCCAAGACCGGCTGGAAGGGGACCAATCCTTCGTACGAGGAGCATTACCAGCGCGATATCCCGGTCGGCACGCCGGCGCCGCTCAACGCCGGGTGGGTATTTCCTGCGCTGTTCAAGTCTGGCGACACCTGGATTGCGCTGACCGAGGCGAACATGGATGGCAGCTTTCACGCGTCGCGCCTGGATTCGCAATCGCCGAACGGTGTCTACCGCATCGGGCTGCCGGACAAGCGGGAAGTGCTCGGCAGCGGGAATCTGCTGGCCGAAACCACCGGCACGATGATTACGCCCTGGCGCGTGCTGGCCGTGGGAAGCCTGCAGACCGTGATGGATTCCACCTTGGGTACCGACCTGGCCGCACCTGCCATCAAGTTCGACCGGAAACTGGTGCAGCCAGGGCATTCGTCCTGGAGTTGGGCGGTCCTGAAAGATGACTTCACTGTTTTCGATGTGCAAAAGCAGTTTATCGACTATGCGGCCGACATGGGCTGGAATTACACTCTGATCGATGCCGGCTGGGACCAAAAGATCGGCTATGACCGGATCAAGGAGCTGGCGCAGCACGGCGCCAGCAAGGGCGTAGGCCTGATCCTCTGGTACAACTCGGCAGGCGCGTGGAACGATACGCCAATGACTCCGCGCGACGCCATGCTGACGCATGATCGGCGCGTGAAGGAATTCGCGCGCTTGCGCGAGATGGGAGTGAGGGGCGTGAAAATCGATTTCTTCGGCGGCGATGGCCGGTCGATGATCCAATATTATGTCGACATCCTGAAGGATGCGGCCGATGCGGGCATCCTGGTCAATTTTCATGGGTCGACCCTGCCGCGGGGCTGGCAGCGCACCTACCCGAACCTGATGACGATGGAAGCTATCCGCGGCTTCGAATTCGTCATCTTCGAGGGCGACCACGATAAGGTGGCGCGCCATGTGGCCACGGCGCCATTTGCCCGCAACCTGTTTGACCCGATGGACTTCACGCCGATGGTGTTCGGCAAGCGCCCAAACAGCAAGCGTGGCACCCGCAACGGTTTCGAATTGGCCGAGTCTGTAGTGTTCCTGTCGGGCATTCAGCACTTCGCGGAAATCCCGGAAGGCATGGCGGCCGTTCCAGCCTATGTGAAGGAATTCCTGCGTGAACTGCCAAGGAGTTGGGATGACAGCCGCTTCCTTGCCGGCTATCCGGGCAGTCATATTGCCGTCGCGCGTAAAGCGGGCAAGCGCTGGTATGTCGCCGGCCTCAATGCTGATGAGATTGAGCGCACCATCGAGCTGGACCTGAGCTTCATTGGCAAGGGTAAGGCCAAGGGCACGGTGATTGCCGATGGCCGTGACGAGCGGGAATTTTCGCAGGCCGAGCTGTTGGCTGGCAAAGCGGCCATCACCTTGAAGCCACGCGGTGGCTTCGTCGCCGTATTCCGGTAGGCCAGGCGCCAAACGCGGGCGCGTCCACGAAATCCGCGCCGTGGATGCGCACCGGCCTGGCGGCGCGGCGCGTTAGCCTTGTGGCACGCGGTACTTGAAGTTGCGGAGCCGGGCTTCTCCCTTGCCGGAGACGAAGATGCCGGGCCGCAGTGCAAGGAATCCTCCCCGCACATTGTGGTGGTAGCCGGACACCTCGAATGTCCTTTCGAAGCGCTTCCAGTGCTTTCCGTCTAGCGAGGTATGAACGCGCACGATATGGCGCATATTGCGCACCCGGATGAACATGCGATTTCCAAGCGGATTGCGATAGCGGCTATGTTCGATCCCATACTTATGGGCGATGAAGCTCTCCGTATCGAAGCTCACGCCGCAATAGAGGGAGCTGTCATAGAACAGGACCAGGCCGGCGCGTGCGCCCGGGTCCACCTCGATTTCGCACTCAAACTCGTAATCCTGGTCGCCAGCCATGCATAACAAGGGCGGCGAGGAAGAGGGGGGCGGTGCCGCGCGCCGCCAGGTGCAGGACCCCGTCGCCGCGCCGCAGGCGGGAGGCTTCATCGGGCGCCGGATTGAAGAAACTCCACTGAATGCCGTATTTGTCGGACGTGAAGCTGTCCGATAGCGCCAGGCCATGGGGCCCGGAGCGGCCGCCTTTCGGCTTCGGCAGGGCGCGCGAGAGGTCGCCGCCACCAAACTCCAGCCAGTGGTCGCTGGTCCAGGATACCGGTGCCAGCAGGGTTTGGCGGCCGAGTGTCCAGAAGCCGTTCTCGTAGCCGTGGTACACCGACCACCAGTCGCCGCCGGGGCCTTCGACCAGCGTGGCATGGCCCCTGGACCACCAGCGCTCTTGCTGCGACCCGGTGCGAACCAGCGGATTGCGCGGGTGATGTTGCCACGGGCCGTGAATCGAACGCGAACGCGCCGCGATCACCATATGGCCGGTCGGCGGGCCGGCAGTGCCGCCGATGGCAAGGATCATGTAGAAATAGCCGCCATGCCGGGTGATCTTGGGGCCCTCCGGCGAAAAGGCTTCGCAGTCCCAGTCATCGGGGTAATGCCAGGGATCATAGATGTGTTCAGGCTGGCCGATGGTGCTCAAGCCATCGTCGGCCAGCCTGACGCGGTCGCCATCGGAAAGGAACAGCCAGCGCGTCCCGTCTTCGCCAACGGCATGGCCTGGATCGATATGGTGGGGCAGGTCAAGGTCCACCGGCTCGGACCATGGGCCGTCGATCTTGTCCGCCCAGATTACCCAGGATGTGTTGCGGGAACCGGCAGCGGAAGACTTCCTTGTCGGAATATAGATGTAATAGCGGCCTGCATGCTTGCAGAGTTCCGGTGCCCACACCGATCCAATGTTCTTTCTCAGCGCGGGGGCGAGCGGTTTCCAGTTGACCAGGTCCCGGCTGTGCCAGATCAGCAGACCCGGATAGGCGTCGAAAGTCGAATAGGTCATGTAATACTCGTCCCCGTCTTTCAGGATCGACGGGTCGGGATGGTCGCCGGCCAGGATGGGGTTGAGGAAAGTCCCGTCACCGCGATCTGCTTTGCGCTGGCCTTCCAGCCCCACGCTCCAGGATGCGTCATGGGCTGGCGTGCCAGCTTGCGTGCTTGCCGGTGCGCCCAGTGCAAGGGGCATGATCCCCAGCGATTTCAGCGCGTCTCTTCGGTTTGCCAAAATGTGGTCTCCTTTGTTAATTGTTGCACTAATATTTTAGCTTGGCGTTTATGCTTGCGCAATGTGATGACAAGTGCCATCTGATGCACTAAAATATTAGCTAGGTTGCCAAGCGGCAGCCACAATTTATGAAAAGGCTGGGCAGATACGATGCAGGTGGAGCTGGAGAGCGGGACGCCAATGGTTGTGGCGATGCGTGTGATCCCTGTTGCAGGGTGCGATAGCATGTTGTTGAACCTGTGCGGCGCACATGCGCCTTATTTCACGCGCAACCTGGTGCTGCTCGAAGATAGCGCCGGCCACATCGGAATGGGCGAAGTGCCTGGGGGACGGCTGATCTTGCAGGCGCTGGAACAGGCGATTCCTCTGGTGGTGGGCAGTGCGATTGGCCGCTATCACCGTACGCTCAACACGATTCGCCAAAGGCTGGCGCCGCAGGGCGGGGCGCCGCGGCAGGTATTGTCGGCCGCTGAGAGTGAGGTGCTGAAACAGCCGCACGAAATCAATTTGCGGTTGGAGAATGCGATGACTGCCATCGAAGCGGCGCTGCTGGACCTGCTGGGCCAGCACCTCGGCGTTCCAGTATGTGAGCTGCTGGGCAATGGCCAGCAGCGCGACCGCGTACCAATGCTGGCCTATCTGTTTTATGTCGGCGACCGCCGGCGCACGGACTTGCCCTACCTGGCTTCCAGCGGCAAGGGTTGGCATCAACGCCGCCACCAGGCAGCAATGACGCCGAACGCGATCGCCGACCTGGCGGCAGCTACGGCCGACGAATACGGATTCCGTGATTTCAAGCTCAAGGGCGGTGTCATGCGTGGCGCGGAGGAGATGGAAGCGGTCGCGGCGATCAAGGCACGCTTCCCGCAGGCGCGCGTGACGCTGGACCCCAACGGCGCATGGTCGCTGGAGGAAGCCGTTGCCGTGTGCAAGGGGGCCGGCCATTTGCTGGCCTACGCCGAAGATCCTTGTGGCCCGGAGCATGGTTACTCGGGCCGCGAAATCATGGCGGAGTTCAAACGCGCCACCGGCATTCGCACCGCGACCAATATGGTGGCGACGGACTGGCGGCAAATGGCGCACTCGCACCTGCTGGGCGCAGTGGATATTCCGCTCGCCGACCCGCATTACTGGACCATGCAAGGTTCCGTCAGGCTGGCCCAGTTATGCGCCGACTGGGGCATGACCTGGGGCTCGCATTCCAACAACCACTTCGACGTTTCGTTGGCGATGTTCACCCATGCGGGAGCGGCCGCGCCTGGCGAAATCACGGCCCTCGACACCCATTGGATCTGGCAGGAAGGGCAGGAACGCCTCACCTGCGAACCGCTGAAAATCGTTGGCGGCGAAGTGGCGGTCCCCCAGCGGCCGGGACTGGGCATCGAGCCTGACTTTGCCCGCATCGCTGCCGCCCATGAGCTGTACAAGAAAGTCGCCGGCACCGCGCGCGACGACGCGGCGGCCATGCGCTATCTCGTCCCGGGCTGGACCTATCATCCGAAACGGCCAAGCCTGCAGCGCCCATCCTGAAAACAGCCATCGACCCGAGTGCCGCCATGTTACCGCTTTGCCTTCGCCAAACCTTGTTGTTTGCTCTATTCTTGTGGGCGCCGGCCAGCCATGCCGGATTCGAGCTGGCAGGCCCGGCAGGGGCTGCCGGCATTATCCATGAGGACGACACGACCGCGCAATTGGCCGCCATGCTGCTGCGGCGCGATGTGGGCGCGGTGAGCGGCGCGTCGGCAGCGGTGTCGCGCCAGCTGGATGAATGCGGGCAGCGTTGCGTGGTCATCGGCCGCCATGATGGTCCGTTGGTCCAGGCCATAGCCAGGGAGGAGGGCCTTGACTTGTCTGCGCTGAAAGGCGCGTGGGAACGCTACGAGCGCATCGTGTTCCGTCCGCGCAAGCACGCGGAGCGCGAAATCTTGTTGATTGCCGGATCGGACCTGCGCGGCACGGTATACGGCGTCGTCGACCTGACCAGGGAAATGGGCGTGTCGGCCTGGGAATGGTGGGCCGACGTGCCGCCCGTGAAACGCCGGCGTATTGAAGTGGCATCGGGGCCATTCGTGTCGCAAAGCCCTGCGGTCCAGTACCGCGGCATATTCCTGAACGATGAAGACTGGGGCCTGCAGCCCTGGGCCGCAGGGCGCGATCCGGCGAAAGACATCGGACCGGCGACCTATGAACGGATTTTCG
>CAMLRG010000124.1 GCA_946482335.1 uncultured Duganella sp.
GCTTCGGCACCGGCATCGAGGAATTCGACCGCGTGCTGGGCGGCGGCCTGGTGGCAGGCGGCGTGGTGCTGATCGGCGGCGATCCCGGCATCGGCAAGTCGACCTTGCTGCTGCAAGCCCTGGCCAATATGTCCAAGGTCAAAAGCGTGCTGTATGTCAGCGGCGAGGAGTCCGGCGCCCAGATCGCCCTGCGCGCCAAGCGCCTCGCCATCGACGCGCGCGACCTCAAGCTGCAGGCCGAGATCCAGCTGGAAAAAATCCTCGGCACCCTGGCCGACCTCAAGCCGGAAGTGGTGGTCATCGATTCGATCCAGACCCTGTACTCGGATGCGCTGGCCTCGGCGCCCGGCTCGGTGGCCCAGGTGCGCGAATGCGCGGCCCAGCTGACCCGGGTGGCCAAGACGAGCGGCACCACCATCATCCTGGTCGGCCACGTGACCAAGGAAGGAGCGCTGGCCGGCCCGCGCGTGCTGGAACACATCGTCGACGCCGTGTTGTACTTCGAAGGCGACAACCACTCCAGCTTCCGCCTGGTGCGCGCCATCAAGAACCGCTTCGGCGCGGTCAATGAGCTGGGCGTATTCGCCATGACGGAAAAAGGCTTGAAGGGCGTGTCGAACCCCTCGGCGCTGTTCCTGTCGCAGCACGAAAACCAGGTGCCCGGCTCCTGCGTCATGGTGACGCAGGAAGGCACGCGTCCACTGCTGGTGGAAGTGCAAGCCCTGGTCGATACCAGCCACTTGCCGAATGCGCGCCGCTTGTCGGTCGGCCTGGAACAGAATCGGCTGGCGCTGCTGCTGGCGGTGCTGCACCGCCATGCCGGCATCGCCGCCTTCGACCAGGACGTGTTCATCAATGCCGTGGGCGGGGTGAAGATCAGCGAGCCGGCCGCCGACCTGGCGGTTTTGATGGCGATCAACTCTTCGATGCGCAACAAGGCCTTGCCGAACGGTTTCGTGGTATTTGGTGAAGTCGGCCTGGCGGGAGAAATCCGGCCGGCGCCGCGCGGGCAGGAGCGCCTGCGCGAGGCGGCCAAGCTGGGCTTTTCGATCGCCATGATCCCGAAGGCGAACGCGCCCAAGCAGGCGATCGAGGGCATGACCATTATCCCGGTCGAACGCATCGACGATGCCTTCAACCGGCTGCGCGAGCTTCAGTAATGTAATTTTTTTGAAATATTGGCTACAATACCAGGCTCGAAATCAACCAGTTCACACCGGATTAGAAATTGATAGTGGATTCAAGGCAAGGTGCACGCAAGATCCTGCGTGTACGGGCGATGATTGTGATGGACGGCGGCGCGCCAGTGGCCGCGCGGACCTTCGACCTCGGGCTGGCGGGGATTTCCCTGACGTCCGAACATAAAGTGCAAGTGGGAGCCACCGGCCAGATCGTGTTCGAGATGCTGGTCGATGGCAAGCCGCAAATCGTCAATACGCGCGGCAAGGCAAGCAGTTGCATCTTCAGCGGTGGCGAATTCAAGATTGGATTCGTGTTCCTCCCCCTCGATAACGAAGCAGCCGGAGCAATTACCAAGTTCATGCGTTAAACTGAATGCATGGACTATGTGAGCAGCTTGCTAAGTACGATGTACGGTACCTCGCTGGGCTTGGGCAATGCCAGCGTGGTCGGCACGCCGTCGTCCTCGGTGCTGGCGCGGGTCGAGCAGACGCTGGCGCCGCAGCGCGGTGCGGCGGCCAAGCTGAATGCCAGCATCAATCTCAGCCAGGCGCGCTTTTCCGGCCTGGGGCAGTTGCAATCGGCCCTGTCCGTGTTCCAGGAGATTGCCGAGAGCCTCGCCGGCGCCGGCTTGAGTACGCGCGGCAGCGTCTCGGCCAGCGCGGTGCTGGGCGTGGCGACCAGTGCCGATGCCGTGCCCGGCACGCATGACGTCTCTGTCAGCCAGCTGGCCCAGCGCCAAATCCTGCTCAGCCAGGAAGCCCAGACCGCCGATTCGCGGCTCGGGACCGGTGCGCCGACCGTGATCCGCATCGGCAGCGGCGACAGCAGCAAGACCATCACCATCGACAGCCGCAACAATACCCTGCAGGGCATCGCCGACGCGCTCAAGGATGCCGGCTTCGATGCCAGCCTGGTGCGTTCCAGCACCGGCAGCGCGCTGCAATTGCGCAGTGCCAGCGGCGAAGCCAGTGCGCTGGAGATCACAGTGGCGGGCGACGCCGCGCTGCGCAACCTGTTCAATGGCCTGGAACAAACCCAGGCTGCGCGCGACGCGGTCCTGACCGTGGACGGCAAGACCATCCGCAGCGCCGACAACAGCGTGGAAGCGGCCATCAAGGGCGTCACGCTCAATCTCACCGATGAAGGCGATGCCACGGTGACCATCGCGCGCGACAACGGCCAGATCGCGCGCAACGTGGAAAGCTTCGTGAAAGGCTTCAATACCTTGCAGGACCGGCTGGAGAGCCTGGGGCGCGGCGCGCTGCGCGGCAATGCCGCGCTGGGGCAAGTGGCCAGCCAGCTTGGCCAGCTGGTGCGCACAGCGGGCGGCGGCAGCGCCGCGCTCGCCAATGCGGGACTGACCATCGGCACCGACGGCCGCTTGCTGCTCGATAGCGAAAAACTCAATGCGGCCATCGCCGCCGATCCCGACGCGCTGTCCAAGCTGTTCACCAACGAAGGCAGGGGCTTGGCCGATGCACTCGGTACGCGCCTGGAAAGCCTGGGCGGCGAACGCAGCCTCGTCACGCGCGCCTTGACGCAGGCCGACCGCGAAGTGGATGTCTTGCAAAGCCGCCGTTCGGCGATGGCGCAAATGCTGACGGTGCAAGCGCAGGCCCTGGTGCGGCTCTATACCCAGGAAGAGCAGCTCGGTGGTTCCTCGTCCATCCTGGACCTGTTTGCCTGAGCCCTGAAAAACTGAAGGCCCCGCTGGCCCGATCCGGAAGGATCTGCTGCGGAGCCTCGCTTCTGCAGAAGCGCTTTGCTACTCGTGGTAGCGGTCGACCAACCTATGATGTCCGCCGCGATATTCGGCGATGATTTCATACACGATCAAGGCGATCATGCAGCCGAATATGCCCATGGTGAACAGTACCCACATAACAAACCAGCCAGCGTTTCCGGAGGCTGCTCCCTAGAGTTGATACAATTAAAATCTAGCAGACAAACTAGCAATTACAAGCCCAACAGCAAGTTCTATTTCATGACGAGGTCTGGCTGCATCACGGCCTTCAGGTACAGGCTGGCGGGATCATCGGGCTCGCGCTGCACGAACCACCACGCAGCGCCTTTTTTCATCTCCCAATCGCTGTCGTCGCCCGTCATCAACAGGGCGGCCGCCTGCCCCAGCGTCGGCTGGTGGCCGACGACCAGCACGGCCTCTTTCGAGACCGGCCAGTTGGCCGCCTTCAGGATATCGCTGGCATCGGCGCCGGGCGCCAGGTCGGGATGGAGCTTGTACTTGCGGCCCAGGCCCGCCGCGGTTTGCACCGCGCGGGTGGCGGGGCTGACCAGGATGCGGCAATTTTCCGGCAACACGGAATCGAGCCACTGGCCCATGCGGCGGGCTTGCTTATGCCCCTTGGGCGTCAAGGCACGTTCCAGGTCGTCCTGGGCGGGCTGGCCCGGTTCAGCTTCGGCGTGGCGCCACAAGATCAGGTCCATACTTCCTCCCGTGAGCAGGCTTCAATCCGCCGGCGCGTCGGCCGGCGTACCGAGTGACTCCATCAGGTGCTGCTGGGCGCTGAAGGCTTTTTGCTTGCCGCGCGCCTTGCGGCGCTGGTAGTGCCCATGCGAATCCAGCTCCCACGCATTGGAGTTGTCCTTCAGGTAAGGCGTCAAACCTTCCGCCACCACGCGCCGTTTCAGGCCCCGGTCCAGTACCGGGAACGCCACTTCGATGCGGCGCAGCAGGTTGCGGTTCATCCAGTCCGCGCTGGCCAGCATGACGTCATGGGCCAGGTCGTTGCGGAAATAATAGATGCGGCTATGTTCCAGGAAGCGGCCGATGATGGAGCGTACCCGGATATTGTCGGACAGCCCCGCTACGCCAGGCATCAGGGTGCAGGCGCCGCGCACGATCAGGTCGATCTTGACCCCGTCCTTCGAAGCGGCGTACAGCGCGCGGATGACCGGTTCATCGGTTAATGCATTGATTTTAGCGATAATCCGGCCGGGGCGCCCGGATTTCGCGATTTTTGCCTCATTTTTGATCGCTTTGATGATCTGGTCCTGCAGCGAGAACGGCGCCAGCCAGATATGGTGCAGGCGCTGCGGCTTGGCCAGGCTGGTCAGGTGCATGAACACTTCGTTGACGTCGCGCCCCAGTTCGGGCTGGCAGGTGAGCAAACCGAAGTCGGTATAGAACTTGGTGGTAGTCGGGTGATAGTTACCGGTGCCGAGGTGGGCGTAGTAGCCCAGCCCGCCTTCTTCACGGCGGATGACGAGGGCGACTTTGGCATGGGTCTTCAAACCGACCACGCCGTACACCACTTGCGCACCGGCTTGCTCCAGCTTGTCCGCCCAGTTGATGTTGGCTTCCTCGTCGAAGCGTGCCATCAGCTCCACCACCACCGTCACTTCCTTGCCGCTGCGTGCCGCGGCGATCAGGGCTTCCATCAAGTCCGAATTCATGCCGGTGCGGTACACGGTCTGCTTGATCGCCACCACGGCGGGATCGAGCGCGGCGCTGCGGATGAAGTCGATGACCGTCTGGAAGCTCTGGTAAGGATGGTGCAACAGGATATCGTGCTTGCGGATGGTGGCGAAGATATCGTTGTCGACGGTCTTGGCCAGGACTCCCGGCAGGAAAGGCGGGAAGCGCATTTCCGGCCGGCGTGCCTGTTCCACGATTTCATTCAGGCGCACCATGTTCACGGGGCCGTCGACGCGGTACAGGCGGCTTTGGTCCAGGCTGAACTGGTCGAGCAGGAATTGCGACAACTCGGGCGGGCAATTCTTGGCCACCTCGATGCGGACCGAACGGCCGTATTGGCGGCCCTGCAGCTCGCCTTTCAGGGCCTGGCGCAGGTTCTTCACCTCGTCTTCATCGACCCACAGGTCGGAATCGCGCGTCACGCGGAACTGGGAATAGGCCAGCACTTCGCGCCCGGCAAACAATTCCGAGATATGGGCATGGATGACGGAAGAGAGCAGGCAGAACGAGACCCCGCCATCGTTTGACAGGTGGTCGGGCAGGCGGATCACGCGCGGCAGCACGCGCGGCGCCTTGACGATGGCGATGGCGGTGCCGCGCCCGAAGGCATCCTTGCCGCTCAGGGCGACGATGAAATTGAGGCTCTTGTTGACGACCTGGGGGAAGGGATGGGCCGGGTCGAGACCGATCGGGGTCAGCAGGGGGCGCACTTCGCGCTCGAAATATTCCTTGACCCAGGCCCGCTGGGCCTCGTTGCGCTGGCTGTGGCGCACGATGTGGATGCCATGGGATTGCAGTTCAGGCAACACTGCCGTATTGAAAATTTCATATTGGTCCTTGACCAGTGCGTGGCATTCCTTGCTGACCCGCTCCAGCGTCGCCGCCAGGGCGGGGTTGTCGGCCCAATCCCCGTCGACGCTGGCGGCAGCCAGCAAGCTCGCGACCCGCACTTCAAAGAACTCGTCCAGATTGCTGCTGACGATACACAGGTAGCGCAACCGTTCGAGCACGGGGATGCTGGCGTCTTGCGCCTGGGCCATCACGCGGCGGTTGAATGCCAGCTGCGACAGTTCCCGATCAAGGAATGCAGTTTTCATAACTTTTAGTATATTGCGGAAATATGACAAGTTTGTGACCTTGGTTTACACTTAATTTTGGCCTGTCATAAAGATGTCATATTGGCGTCATACACTGCGCAGCATTCAAACCCCAACCCTAAGAGGACCTTTGATATGCGTATGAAACAGTTGTTGACCTCCTTCGTTGTTGGCGCTTCGGCGGCAATGGCGTTCTCGACCGCCGCTTTCGCTGCGGACATGACCGGTGCAGGCGCAACTTTCCCTTATCCGATCTATGCCAAGTGGGCTGAAGCCTACAAGGCGAGCACCGGCAATGGCCTGAACTACCAGTCCGTCGGTTCCGGCGCCGGTATCAAGCAGATCAAAGCCAAGACCGTCGATTTCGGCGCTTCCGACATGCCGCTGAAGCCGGAAGACCTGGATGCAGACGGCCTGATGCAGTTCCCTGCCATCATGGGTGGCGTGGTGACCGTGGTCAACCTGGACGGCATTGCGCCAGGCCAGCTGAAGCTGACCGGCCAGGTGGTGGCGGACATCTACCTGGGCAAGATCACCGAATGGAACAACGCGGCCATCGCTGCCCTGAACCCGGGCGTGAAGCTGCCAGCTGCCGAGATCACCGTGGTGCACCGCGCGGACGGCTCCGGCACGTCCTTCCTGTTCACCGACTACCTGTCGAAAGTCAGCCCAGAGTTCAAGACCAAGGTCGGCGCCGGCACCGCTGTGAAGTGGGTCACCGGCGTGGGCGGCAAGGGCAATGAAGGCGTGGCCGCCAACGTGCAGCGTATCAAGGGCGCGATCGGCTACGTGGAATGGGCGTACGCCAAGAAGAACAAGATCGCCCACACCCAGCTGAAGAACAAGGACGGCAACTTCGTCCAGCCCGATGACGACAACTTCAAGGCCGCCGCCGCCAACGCGGAATGGAGCAAGACCCCAGGCTTCGGCGTGGTGCTGACCGACCAGGCCGGCAAGAATTCCTGGCCGATCACCGGCGTGTCCTTCATCCTGATGCACAAGCAGCAGGCTGACGCCAACAAGGGCAAGGAAGTGATCAAGTTCTTCGACTGGGCCTTCAAGAACGGCGACGCCGCTGCCACCGAACTGGATTACGTGCCGCTGCCGGAGAGCGTGGTCAAGCAGGTGCAGGGTGCCTGGAAGGCAAACCTGAAGGATGCTTCGGGCAAGGCGCTGTACTGATCTTCTTCCTTAGAACCGGCAAGGCGGGGTCCGACCCGAGGGGCAGACCCCAGGTGGGGTCGGGCCCTTGGGCCTGACCCCGGTTTGCCGGTTTTAAAAAGAGGAAGCTAAGCGGGACGGCTTAAAGTGCAGGCCGCCCCGGTTAGCTAACCAAGAAATTACAACTATATGAGTGCAGAAATCACCTCACCATCCACCCTTCAGTTATCGGAACCCGCTGCCATGAGTGCCTCCGTAGCTGCAATGCAGTCTGTGGTGCGCAAGCAGCGTATCCAGGACTGGTTCTTCCACAAGATCACGATGATATTCGCGCTGACCGTACTGGTAGTACTGGTCGGCATTATCATTTCCCTGGTCATTGGCGCCATGCCGGCCCTGAAGGAATTCGGCCCCCGCTTCATCTCGACCGTCGAATGGGATCCGGTCAACGACCAGTACGGCGCGGCGATCGCCATCGTCGGCACCCTGGTCAGCTCCGGCATTGCGCTGCTGATCGCTTTCCCGGTCAGCTTCGGCATTGCGCTGTTCCTGACCGAAGTGTGCCCGGTCTGGCTGCGCCGTCCCTTGGGCACCGCCGTCGAACTGCTGGCCGGCGTGCCATCGATCATTTACGGCATGTGGGGCCTGTTCGTATTCGCGCCGCTGTTCGGCGATTACGTGCAGCCGCTGCTCAAATCGACCTTCGGCGCCTTGCCCTGGATCGGCGTGCTGTTCAAGGGCCCGACCATGGGCATCGGTGTGCTGACCGCCGGCCTGATCCTGGCCGTGATGATCATCCCCTTTATCGCCTCCGTGATGCGCGACGTGTTCGAGATCGTGCCGGCCGTGCTGAAGGAATCCGCCTACGGCCTGGGCTGCACCCGCTGGGAAGTGGTGCGCAAGATCGTCCTGCCCTACACCAAGTCCGGCGTGGTGGGCGGCGTCATGCTGGGCCTCGGCCGCGCCCTGGGCGAGACCATGGCCGTCACCTTCGTCATCGGCAACGCCAACAAGCTGACCGCCTCGCTGTTCTCGCCGGGTAACTCGATCGCATCCACCCTGGCCAACGAGTTCGCCGAAGCCGCGTCCACGCTGCACGTCTCCTCGCTGTTCGCGCTGGCGCTGATCCTGTTTGTCATCACCCTGATCGTCCTGTCCGCCGCCAAGCTGATGTTGATGGGCATGTCGCGCAAGGAGGGCGTGAAATAATGAATTCCCAGATCAATCCTGTGTACCGCAAGCGCCTGTTCGTGCACCGCATCGGCATGTTCCTGTCGGTGGCGGCCATGTCGCTCGGCCTGTTCGCCCTGCTGTGGATCCTGGCCACGCTGCTGATCAACGGCTTCTCCGGCCTCAGCGCCACCCTGTTCATGGCCGACACCCCGGCCCCGGGCAGCGACGGCGGCGGCCTGCGCAACGCCATCGTCGGCTCGCTGATGATGGTGGGCCTGTCCACGCTCGTGTCGACCCCGATCGGCATCCTGGCCGGCATCTACCTGGCCGAATACGGCGAAGAGAACAAGGTGGCCCAGCTCACCCGCTTCGTCACCGACATCATGCTGTCGGCGCCATCGATCGTGATCGGCCTGTTCGTGTACGCCCTGTACGTGGCCAACGTCAAGCACTTCTCCGGCTATGCCGGCTCCATCGCGCTGTCGCTGATCGCCATCCCGGTGGTGGTGCGCACCACCGACAACATGCTCAAGCTGGTGCCGAACTCGCTGCTGGAAGCGGCCTACGCGCTGGGCGCGCCGCGCTGGAAGGTGTCGATGATGGTGCGCCTGCGCGCCGTCAAGGCCGGCGTGGTGACCGGTGTGCTGCTGGCCGTGGCCCGCGTTTCGGGCGAAACCGCGCCGCTGTTGTTTACCGCCCTGAACAACCAGTTCTTCAGCGCCGACATGAACCAGCCGCTGGCCAACCTGCCTGTGGTGATCTTCCAGTTCGCCATGAGCCCTTACGACAACTGGCGCGCCCTGGCATGGGGCGGCGCACTGCTGGTGACCTTCAGCGTCCTGGCACTGAACATCCTGTCGCGCACCGTGTTCGCGCAAAAAGCACCAAAATAACGAGTACAGATCATGACCCAAGCAAGCAAAATCATTGAAATCTCCGGCCTGAACTTCTACTACGGCAAGACGCGCAGCCTGCACAACGTCAACCTCGACATCCACGAAAAGAAGGTCACCGCCTTCATCGGCCCGTCCGGCTGCGGCAAGTCGACCCTGCTGCGCACCCTGAACCGCATGTACGACCTGTACCCCGGCCAGCGCGCCGAGGGCGCGATCCGTTACCGCGGACGCAATATCCTGGAAGCAGGCCTGGACGTCAACATGCTGCGCGCCAAGGTCGGCATGGTGTTCCAGAAACCGACCCCGTTCCCGATGTCGATCTACGACAATATCGCTTTCGGTGTGCGCCTGTACGAAGACCTGTCGAAGGGTGAGATGGACGAGCGCGTGGAATGGGCGCTGAAGAAGGCCGCCTTGTGGGGCGAAGTGAAGGACAAGCTGTCCAAGAGCGGCCTGTCGCTGTCGGGCGGCCAGCAGCAGCGCCTGTGCATCGCGCGCGGCGTGGCGGTGAAGCCGGACGTGCTGCTGCTGGACGAACCGACTTCCGCGCTGGACCCGATTTCCACCTCCAAGATCGAAGAACTGATCTCCGAGCTGAAAGAGGACTACACCATCGCCATCGTGACCCACAACATGCAGCAGGCCGCGCGCTGCTCCGACTACACCGCCTATATGTACCTGGGCGAACTGGTGGAGTTCGGCGAGACCGACCAGATTTTCATGAACCCTGTGCGCAAAGAGACCCAGGACTACATCACCGGCCGTTTCGGCTAACCAGAACAAGAGAGAGAAGACATCATGATGGGCGAACATTCCTCCAAAGCATACGACACCGAACTCGAAGGCATCCGCTCCAAAGTGCTGCTGATGGGCGGCCTGGTCGAGACCCAGTTCCTCGACGCGATGACCTGCTTCCGCATCGGCAACCTCGAACGCGCCGAGCGCGTGATTGCCGAAGATGCCAACGTCAACCAGCTGGAAGTGCAGCTGGACGACCAGTGCAGCCACCTGATCGTCAAGCGCCAGCCGACCGCCAACGACTTGCGCACCGTGATGGCCACGCTGAAGGTGATCACCGACCTGGAACGCATCGGCGACGAAGCGGCCAAGATCGCGCGCATTGCCAAGGCCTTGCATGGCCGCGGCGCCGTGACCCTGAACCATTACGAAATGGTGCGCACCATTGCCACCGCCACCAGCGACCTGCTGCACGACGCGCTGGACGCCTTTGCCCGCAGCGACGAGAAGCAGGCGCTGGAACTGATCGCCCAGGACGCGGTGATCGACCACGAATACCGCTCCATCATGCGCAACCTGATCACCTTCATGATGGAAGATCCGCGTACCATCTCGGCGGCGCTCGATACGATGTGGGTGGCCAAGGCCATCGAGCGCATCGGCGACCACGCGAAGAATATCGCCGAATACGTGATCTACGTGGTGGAAGGCAAGGATATCCGCCACTCCCACTCGGTGACCCAAGAAGCAAGCAAATAATGGCGTCCGACAAAACGACGGTACTGATTGTTGAAGATGAGCCGGCGATCGTCGAGCTGGTAAGGTTTTCGCTGCGCGAAGCGGGCTGGCATTGCGTGGTGGCGCAGTCGACGCAGGAAGCATGGGAGGTCCTGCAGACCCGCACCCCGCAGCTGGTGCTGCTGGACTGGATGCTGCCCGACCAGAGCGGCTTGCGCCTGCTGGCGCGCATCCGCGGCGACCGCCATTTCGCCAACGTGCCGGTGATCATGCTGACGGCGAAAAGCATGGAGGAAGACAAGCTGGCAGGCTTGAATGGCGGCGCCGACGATTACATCACCAAACCGTTCTCGCCGCGCGAACTGCTGGCCCGGGCCCGTGCGCTGCTGCGCCGCAAGAGTCCCGAGCTGGCCGAGACGCAGCTGAAAGCCGGCCCGGTCACGCTGGACCCGGTCAGCTGCACGGTGTCGATGAACGATAACAAGATCGACATCGGCCACGCCGAATACAAGCTGCTCAAGTTCTTCATGGCCCATCCCGAGCGCGTCTTCTCGCGCAGCCAGCTGCTGGACAAGGTGTGGGGCGACCATGTGGTGATCGAAGAGCGCACGGTGGACGTCCACGTGCTGCGCCTGCGCAAGGCGCTGAAGGATGCCGAGCACTTGATCAAGACGGTGCGCAGCGTCGGGTATATGCTGACCGAGAAGCCATGAATCCAAAAGTAGTGTTCTGGGTGCCGGTCGCGGTGCGGTTGGGCCTGTTGCTGGCGACTGCCGGCCTCATGTGGTGGTGGTTTGGCGCCCCGGCCGGCATCGTGACCGCCTTCCTCGGCATCCTGGCGGCCGTCTTCATCCAGCTGCGCTACCTGTACCAGTTGAACGAATGGCTGGAACAGCCGGAATCGGGCCGCCTGCCCGATGGCTGGGGTGAATGGACCAATATCTTTTCCCGCCTGTACCGCCTGCGCCGCGACGACGAAAAGAACCAGGCCGAGCTGACCGAATGGCTGGCGCGCTTCCGCCAGGCCATGCACCTGCTGCCGGACGGCGTGGTGATCATGGACGACGTGCTGTTCCTCGAATGGTGCAACCCGGCAGCCGAACAGCACCTGGGCTTGCAGCAGGCGCGCGACAAGGGCATGCGGGTGACCAACCTGGTGCGCAGCCCGGATTTCATGGATTACCTGATCCTGGGCCGCTACGACCAGCCGCTGACTTTGAACTTCCGCGGGCGCAAGCTGGTGGTGCACATCATCCCGTTTGAAAACCGGCGCCAGATCCTGGTCACGCACGACATCACCGAAACCCAGCGTGCCGAGATGATGCGGCGCGACTTCATCGCCAACGCCTCGCACGAGTTGCGCACGCCGCTGACGGTGATCGCCGGCTTCCTCGAAATCGCCGCCTCGATGGAGCTTGATGCCGACACCCGTGCCGCCCACCTGAAGCTGATGATGGAGCAGAGCACGCGCATGCAGCACCTGATCGAAGACATGCTGACGCTGTCGCGGCTGGAATCGGTCGACCACCCGATGCGGCCCGAACACGTGCACATCGGCGCCTTGCTGGAGCAAGTGCTGCACGAAGCGCGCGCGCTCTCGGGCGGCAAGCACGAGATCACGCTGGACGTGCAGGGCGGCGACGTGATGGGCAATATGGACGAATTGCACAGCGCCTTTGGCAACCTGGTATCGAATGCCGTGCGCTACACGCCGGCCGGCGGCACGATCCGCCTGCGCTGGGAAGACACACCGAGCGGCGTGCAATTCCAGGTGCAGGACAATGGCATCGGCATCAGCCCCGAGCATATTTCGCGCCTGACCGAACGCTTCTACCGCGTCGACAAGAGCCGCTCGCGCGAAACGCAAGGTACCGGCCTGGGCCTCGCGATCGTCAAGCATGTGCTGTTGCGCCACAGCGGCAAGCTGAACATCAGTTCCGAAGCAGGGCAGGGCAGCACCTTCACCGTCAGCCTCCCCAAATCCCTCGCCTCGACCACAGCCGAGCCCGCGCAAGCGGCCTAACCCCACTTTTGTCCACCCCGGGGTCAGGAACCAGGGTGGACAAATTGTGCGGCATGGCCAAGTTTGTCCACCTTGGTTCCTGACCCCGGGGTGGACAATTCTTGGCTTGAGGTAAAATCTGCTCGCCTTAAAACATCAGCAGATTACCCTTTACATGCAGCTAAGACGTTTTGCCTTTGCTTTCCTGGCCGCCGCGGTGCTGGCCGGGTGCCAGACTACCTCCACGACCGTCACCACCGACTTGCGGCCCCCGGTCAAGGCGACCGATGTGCCGCTGGTGTCCGTTGAGCCGCCGCTGCCGTCGCATCCGGCCCAGCCGCCTGCGCCCGTCCTGCGCAAAGTGAAGATCGGCCTCGCCCTGGGCGGCGGCGCCGCGCGTGGCTTTGCCCATATCGGGGTGATCAAGGCCCTCGAGGCGCAGGGCATCGTGCCGGACCTGGTCGTCGGCACCAGCGCCGGCTCGGTGGTCGGTGCGCTGTATGCGGCCGGCAATAATGCCAGCGCCTTGCAGAAGATGGCGAATGACATGGATGAGGCGGCGATTTCGGACTGGGCGCTGCCCCTGTTCAGCAAGTCGTCCGGCGTGCTGAAAGGCGAAGCCCTGCAGGCTTTCGTCAACAAGGCGGTCAACCATCGCACCATCGAAAAATTGAAAATCCCCTTCGGCGCCGTGGCGTCGGACTTGAAAACCGGCCAGCCAATCCTGTTCCAGCGCGGGAATACCGGTATGGCGGTGCGCGCCAGTTCGGCCGTGCCGGGCGTGTTCCAGCCAGTGAAGATCGGCGAGCACACCTACGTCGACGGCGGCCTGGTGGCACCGGTGCCGGTGCGCTTTGCCCGCGAAATGGGGGCGGAATTCATCATCGCGGTGAATATCTCGACCCAGGCCGAGGCGCAAGCCACCAATTCCTCGCTGGAAGTCATCATGCAAACCTTTTCCATCATGGGGCAGCGCATCAACCAGCTCGAGTTGCGCGATGCCGACATCGTGATCCAGCCGCCGTTGGGCAAGATGGCTTCCAACGATTTCAATAACCGCGTCGGCGCCATGCAGGCGGGCGAGCGGGCAACCCTGGCGGTCATGGCGCAGCTCAAGCAAAAGCTGAAGGCGCGCCGTGAAATGCCGCTGCAATAAGAAGGAAAAGAGAGAAAATGCTGACCAAACCAGTCCTGTCACTGGAGGACGTGAAGAAAATCGCGGCCGCCGCCGAGGCGGAAGCCGTCAAGAACAAGTGGGCAGTGTGCATTGCCATCGTCGATGACGGCGGCCACCTGCTGTGGCTGCAACGCCTGGACGGCGCGGCACCGCTGTCCTCGCATATCGCCCCTGCCAAGGCGCGCGTGGCCGCCCTGGGCCGCCGCGAATCCAAAATCTACGAAGACATGATCAATGGCGGCCGCACCTCCTTCGTCGGGGTGCCGATGGTGGAAGCGCCGCTGGAAGGCGGCGTCAACATCGTGGTCGACGGCCACACCGTCGGCGCTGTCGGCGTCTCGGGCGTGAAGTCGAACGAAGACGCGCAAGTGGCCAAGGCCGGCATCGCCGCCCTGGGATAATTCTTGTGGGGCAAGCCATGTATTCCTAGAATACATTCATGAAAGCTGCCCTGGCATTTCTCCTGCTGTGCATGGCACTGCCTTTGCGGGCAGGGGAATTGCAGCTGTCCGTTATTGCCAACAATGCAACCCATCGGGACGTCTGGCTGATCGCCCAGGCGGCCCTGAAACGCGTCGGCATTGCCGCGGTGGCGCGGGAAGTCCCGGCCGAACGGGGGCTGGCGCTGGCCAACAGCGGGGCGACCGACGGCGATGTCGGCCGCATTGCCGGCATCGATCGCACCTTCCCATCGCTGGTACGGGTGCCCGAGCCGATCTACTATTATGCGACCCAGGCGTTTGCCTACCAGCCCATCGATGTGTCGGAAGGGTGGCAATCCTTGCGCCCGCGCTCGCTCTGCATCCGGCGCGGCATCCAGCTGTTCCGGCTGCGTACCGAAGGGATGCGGCGCCAGCAACTGGACGACGACCAATCCGTCCTGCGCATGCTGCGCAATGGCGGTTGCGAAGTCGCCTTGCTGGAGCGGCGCAACCCCGAGGTCAAGGCAGCGCTGGCCGCCGATCCGCCATTGCTGCTGTTGGCGCCGGACCTGGAGGTGACGCCGCTCTATTTGTATTTGCATGTGCGCCACGCGGCCCTGGTGCCGCGCCTTGCGGCAATGCTGCGGCAAATGCGCCGCGATGGCACAATGCAAGGTGTGACAAATCAATAAGGGTCGGCATGAAACTGCTGTTTGCCTTGTTATGCTGCGCCGCCATGCCGCTGCACGCGCAGGAACTGCAGCTGTCCACGATCGCCCAGCATACGATCAATGAGCGCATCTGGCCGGTAACCGAGGCGGCTGCCCGCCGCGCCGGCGTGAGCGTGGTGGCGCGCCCCATGTCGGCCGAGCGCGGCATCGTGCAGGCGGTGACCGGCCAGATCGATGGTGCCGTGGGTCGTTCGATGGGCGTGGAGCTCAAGTATCCCGACCTGTTGCGGGTGCCCGAACCGGTCTACCGTTACGCGCCGATTGCCTATTCCTACAAACGCATCGACATGGATGCCGGCTGGGATGCCTTGCGCGGGCATCCGATCTGCATCCGTCTGGGATTGCAGCTGACTACCACGCGCACCAAGGGCATGATGCGCCAACAGTTGGCGGACGAGACGTCCATGCTGCGCATGCTGAAGGAGGGCGGTTGCGAGATCGCGGTGATGGACCGCAACGACCCGGTGGCGCGCGCCGCCATGGCCAGCGACCCGGCCCTGATGCAGCTGGGGCCGCCGCTGGAGGAAATGCCGCTCTTTATCTACCTGCACAAGCGCCACGCCGCGCTGGCCGAGCGCCTGGGGCGCGCCCTGCGCGAAATGCGGGCCGACGGCACCATGCGGCGCCTGGGGATCGACTAGGGTGGCTTGCCGCCGATGGAACTTTGGGTTATAATTCAAAGGTTTAGCCAATTACCATTCGACCGTAGCGCCTACCCCACACATCCATCATCATCTGACCCGCGAGCCCGGCATTGCGCCCGGTCGTCCCGTGGGTTATCTGAGTGGCGTCGCTACGGTAACTTAATCAGGAGTTGCCCTTGCCGCCATTTTTTTCTGGCCCAGCCGTTCCAGCCATCCTGGCCTTAGCCGACGGAACTATCTTTAAAGGTTTTTCCATTGGCGCTGCCGGTCATACGACGGGCGAAGTCGTTTTCAATACCTCCATTACCGGTTATCAGGAAATCCTGACCGATCCCAGCTACAGCCGCCAGATCGTCACCCTGACTTATCCGCACATCGGCAACTACGGTATCAACACCGAAGACGTCGAAGCTTCCAAAGTCCACGCCGCCGGCCTGATCATCCGTGACTTGCCGCTGCTGGCATCGAATTTCCGCTCCCACCAATCGCTGTCCGACTACCTGAAGGCCGAGAACATCGTCGCCATCGCCTGCATCGACACCCGCAAGCTGACCCGCATCCTGCGCGAGAAGGGTGCCCAGGCCGGCGCCATCGTGACTGGTGTGCAGGGCAACGAGCCGTCCGTGCAGCAGGCGCTGGAGCTGGCGCGCAGCTTCCCGGGCCTGACCGGCATGGACCTGGCAAAAGTCGTGACCACGCCGGACGTCTACGAGTGGACCGAAACCGAATGGGAACTGGGCAAAGGCTATGGCAAGGTAGCCGACCCGCGCTTCCACGTCGTAGCCTACGACTTCGGCGTCAAGCGCAACATCCTGCGCATGCTGGCTTCGCGCGGCTGCAAGGTCACCGTGGTGCCGGCGCAGACTTCCGCCGCCTACGTGCTGTCGCTGAACCCGGACG
>CAMLRG010000125.1 GCA_946482335.1 uncultured Duganella sp.
CCAGAGCAGCGCACCGTGTTGGAGCAACGGCTCAACGCATTCGAACAGCAGCACGGCAGCCAGCTGGCGGTCCTGCTGGTACCGACGACGCAACCCGAGCAGATTGAGCAGTTCGCCTTGCGGGTGGCCGAGCAATGGAAACTGGGGCGCAGCAAGGTCGATGATGGCGCCGTCGTGGTGGTGGCGACCGGCGATCAGGCGGCGCGCATCGAGGTTGGCTATGGCCTGGAAGGGGTGCTGACCGATGCCGCCAGCAAGCGCATCATCGATGAGCTCATGCTGCCGCACTTCCGGCGCGGGGACTATTTTGCCGGCATCGACGCGGGAGTGCTGCAGATGCAGGCATTGGTTGCAGGGGAGGTGCTGCCGGCGCCATCGGACCAGGCGCAACCGCTGGCTGCCCTGGCCGGGTGGTTGCCTGCCTTCCTGCTGGCCGCCTTGTTCATCGGCAGGATGCTGCGCTCGGTGTTCGGGCGCCTGGCAGGCGCCACGATCGCCGGCAGCCTGGCCGGGCTCAGCGCCTGGCTGCTGACTGGCACGCTGCTGCTGGCGGCCGGCTTCGCCCTCGGTGTCTTCATCCTGGTCATGCTGGGCATCGTCTGGTTCGGCAACCCCGGCGCATTGCTCGGCGGGCGTCACAGCGCGAGCGGTTGGCGTGGCGGAGGGGGCCGCTTTGGCGGCGGCGGTTCCAGTGGACGCTGGTGACGGAGGCAGCGGCCGCGGGCAAATGCGCCGGGCGGCGGCGCCAAGCGTCCGGCGCTTGACCTAGGTCATGTCGCGTTGCGCGCCGCCTCAATAAGATCGATTCCAGGCATCCGGGCGGATGCCGCTAACTTATCAGGAAAGTGAGGACTATCATGGCTAACCACCTGACCCGTTTTGACCCGTTCAGTGATATTGCACGCTTGGAGCCTTTCCACAACCTGGAGGAATGGATGCGCGACTTCAGCCTGCGCCCGGCCCTGCGTGACTGGAATGTCGAGCCGCGCATCAAGATGGACGTGGTCGAGGGCGATACGGCATACACCGTGAAAGCGGAAATTCCTGGCGTCAAGAAGGAAGACATCCACGTGGATGTCGAAGGCAACGAAGTCACCATCTCTGCCGAACTGAAACGCGAGAGCGAACAAAAAGACGGCAAATCCCTGCGCAGCGAACGGTACTACGGCCAGCAAACCCGCAGCTTCACGCTGTCGAACGACATTGATGATGCCAAGGTCGAAGCCAAGTATACCGATGGCGTGCTGGTGTTGACCTTGCCGAAGAAACCCGGCAAGTCCTCGAAGCACGTGGCAATCAATTAAGCGCTACGGCCGCCGCGGGAGCGATCATGACGGCCCATCGCCGGCATCGTCGTCCCGCGACGCAGTCAATCGGCGCGCACATCCTCCAGCGACCAGCGCGGGTAATGCCGGCGCATCGCATCGGCATAGGCGCCGCCGGCCACGGCCTTGCGGATCGCCTCCTGGAGGACGATCCGGTCCGGACCTTCCAGGAAGGGGACCGAAAGGTAGAAGCCGACCAGCACGCGCGGCAGCCCGGGCACGGCCCGCAACTGCAGGCGCGAGGCCAGCTGGTGGAACTCCGCCGCGTCGGCGAAGGCGGACGGCGGCAGCAGGGCGGCGTGCACGGCGCCGGTCTTGAGCAGCTCGGCGACGGCTTGCGGATCGGTGGCCGAATGCAGCCGCCCCTGGCGTTCCAGTTCGCCGACCGCGCTGCGGTAGGCCGCGCCGAAGTCGTAGCCGCGCACCACGGCCACCCGCAGGCGCGCGCGCAGCAGTTCATCGATGGAACCGAAGGCCGGCTGCTCGCGGTCGAGCGAAATGAGCATCGGCCGGACCTGATGGGTGGCGATGAACTGGGCAATCTGGTCGCGCTCCTGGGACTGGGAGGCGGCGGGCACCATGTCGGCCCGGCCGGACGCGACCAGCGTCCAGGCGCGTGCCCGCGAGACTGGCACATAACTGAAGGTACACCCGGTACGCTGGCTGATGAGATCGAGGAAATCCTTGACTGCACCGCGCACCGTGTTGTCGGCGCCGACAGTCATGGCGCGCCCCACCTGGCTGGTGGCGACCACAATGCTGCGCTTGCAGCCGGCAGGCGCGGCGGCGGCGCCATGGCAAAGGGCGCCCAGCAGTGCCACTTGGCACAGGTGCCGTAGCGCCGTCTGGAGTGTTCTCGACATGGATGGGTGTGTCAGCCGTTGCTGCCGGAAATTATGGTGGGCAATTATGACATGGAGTCCGGCGGATTGTACTTATGGGTTACTTTGCAAATGTAATGTAAGGTTACCGGTTGCGCGCATGCGGCGCCTGGCGCCTGGCGCGGTAGCCATCCAGAAAGGAGCTCATCATGCGTTCCTGTTTAGTCGTCTGTTACTCACGCACCGGCCTGACCGCCAGGCTGGGGCGGGAAATTGCCGATTCTTGTGGCGGTGATTTCGAACTGATCCGGGAGCAACGCGACCGGAGCGGCCCGCTCGGCTTCCTGGCAAGCATCTGGGACGCCATCCGGCACAAGCATCCCGCCATCCTCGAACCGACCCGGGACGCGCGCGACTATGCGTTGGTGATCCTCGGTTCGCCGGTCTGGGCGGGCCGCGTGGCAAGTCCCATGCGGAGCTATATCCTGGCCCATCGCGAGCGTTTCCAGCGGATTGAACTGTTTTGCACCATGGGTGGCCGCGGCGGCGGCGATGCCTTGGCCGAGATGGCCGCGCTATGCGGGAAAACCCCGGTGGCGCAAGTGGCGATCACCGATGCCGAGATCGAGCATGACAGCTACCATGGCAAGCTGTCGCCGCTGGTGCAAGGATCCAGGACGGTGCGCGCAGATTCTTGATCGGGATCATGGAAGCTGCGGCGCGCGTGGTACAGCATGGTGCTACCCATTTGAAAGGAGATTGTCATGTCCCGATTCTTGCCCCCCGTCCTGCTGGCGCTCTTGCTCGGCAATGCAGCCTATGCGGACGACAAGCACCACCCGCCGGAAGCTGCGAAAGCCCAAGCTGCGGCACCCGACAAGCAATTCACTGCGGCCTACAGCCAGATGAAGCAAATGACGGCGCAGATGGAAAAGATCAAGGCAACCAAGGACCCCAAGGAGCGCCAGCGCCTGATGCAGGAGCATATGGACAGCATGCATGCGGGGTTGCAGGCGTTGCGCCCGACAGGCGGCGGCATGATGCAGATGATGGGCTGCCAGATGATGAAGGATAAGCCGGCTGGCAACGCACAGGGTTGCCCCATGATGGACGGCGCCGGCGCCAGGAAAGGACCGGGCGAACGCATGGACATGATGGAAAAGCGGATGGACATGATGCAGATGATGCTGGAGCAGATGGCCGAGCGCGAGAGCCAGAAGCCGCTGCCCAAGCAGGAGTGATTTGCGCCAGCCAGGGAGGACACGGTGCGACCTGTCGCGGCACTGCTGTTGCTTGCCTCGTTCAGCCTGAATGCCCAGGCTGACGAGGACGGGGCCGCGATCATCGAACGCGTCGAAGCGCTGTTGTGGGGCAAGACCCTGCAGGGCGAGGTGGAGATGCAGATCACCACGCCGCGCTGGCAGCGCACCTTGCGGCTGCGCATGTGGATGCAGCGGCCGACCCACAGCTTTATCCGCGTGGTGTCGCCCGCCAAGGAAGCCGGCATCGGTTCCCTGCGCATCCGCAGCGAGATGTGGAATTACCTGCCCAGCGTGGAGCGGGTCATCAAAGTGCCGCCTTCGATGATGCTGCAACCCTGGATGGGCTCCGACTTCACCAACGACGACCTGGTCAAGGAAAGCAGCGCCGTCAACGACTATACCCACCGCATCGTGGGCAGCGAGACCGTCGGCGGCGCGCCGGCCTACCGCATCGAATCGCTGCCGCGGCCCGAAGCGGCCGTGGTGTGGGGCAAGGTGGTGTACCTGGTGCGCCAGGCCGACGCCATCCCGATCAGCCAGTCGTTCTACAATGAGCGCGGGGAGCTGGTGCGTACCATGCAGTTCTCCGACGTGCGCGCGCTGGGCGGGCGCGTGCTGCCGACGCGCTGGGAAATGCGCCAGCAGGGCAAGCCGGGCAACAGCACCGTCATCACGCTGCGCGCCGCACGCTACGATGCGCCGATCGACCCCGAAACGTTCAGCGAACGCAACCTGAAAAAGGTCGAACCATGACTGCCATCGTGCGGGTGCAGGGCCTGGGCAAGGTGTACCGCCAGGGCGCGCTGGCCGTGCACGCGCTGCGCCAGGTGGACCTGGAAGTGGAGCAGGGCGACTTCGTGGCCCTGGTCGGTCCTTCCGGCTCGGGCAAGACCACGCTGTTGAACCTGATCGGTGGACTGGACCGCCCGACCGAAGGCAGGATCTGGCTCGGCGACCAGGAGATCACCGGCCTGGGAAAGGGCGCCCTGTCGCGCCTGCGCCTGCACCAGATCGGCTTCGTGTTCCAGGAATACAACCTGATTCCCGTGCTGTCGGCATTGGAAAACGTGGAATACGTGATGCTGCTGCAGGGTGTGCCGGAACAGGAACGCCGGCGCCGTTCGATGGCCCTGCTGAAGGAACTGGGCCTGGAAGGGCTGGAACAGCGCCGTCCGCGCGAGCTGTCAGGCGGGCAGCAGCAGCGCGTGGCCGTGGCCCGTGCCATGGCGGCCGAACCGCTGATCGTGCTGCCCGACGAGCCCACCGCCAACCTCGATTCGGCGGCAGGCGGGGCATTGCTCGACCTGATGCGCAAACTGAATGCGGAAAAAGGCACCACGTTCATCTTCTCGACCCATGACTCGATGGTCATGCAGCGCGCCAGGCGCATCGTACGCATGCAGGATGGGCAGATCATCGAACAGGTGCGGCAATGATCCTCGTCAAGCTCGCCTGGCGCAACGTGTTCCGCAACCCGCGGCGCTCCGGCCTGACGATCGCCGCCATCGCAGTCGGGCTGGCGGCGCTGTTTTTCCTGTGGTCCTTCATCGAGGGCGTGAACGACCAGATGATCGAGAATTCGACGCGCTATGTGTCGTCCCACGTCCAGCTGCACCGCCGCGGCTACCATGACAACCAGACCCTGGACCTGATGATGGAGGACACGCGCGTGCTGGCGGCAGCGCTGGCCGGCCAGCCCGGCATCGTGGCAAGCTCGCAGCGGCTGGAAGCCATGGCGCTGGCCAGCCTTGGCGACAAGTCGCGCGCCGTGATGGTGATCGGGGTCGATCCGGCGCGGGAGATGGCGGTGACCACCCTGCACCGCACGCTGCGCCAGGGCCGTTACCTGTCGGCGCCGGACGCGCGGGAAATCGTGATTGGCGACAAGGCGGCCGCCGTGCTGGGCGCCAAGCTTGGCGACGAGGTGGTGCTGTTGACGCAGGCGAGCGACGGATCGGTCGGCGCCGGCCGCTTCCGCGTGCAAGGCATCTTCGATGCGCGCATGGATATGCTGGACGGTTCCCTGGTCCTGATGCCGCTGGCGGCGGCGCAGGACTGGCTGGCGGCGGGGCAGGGCGTGACGGCGCTGGCGTTGCGCCTGCAGGACCGGCTGCAGGCGCAGGAGCTGGCGGCGCGAATGGCGGCCAGGCTGGGGCAGGGCTACGAAGCACTGCCCTGGCAGCAGATGCTGCCAACGGTGCTGCAATCGACCAGGTTCCACGACGTGATGGCGTATATCCTGCTGCTGGTGCTGTTCGTGGTTGTGGCTGTCGGCGTGGCCAACACGGTCCTGATGGGGGTGATGGAGCGGCTGCGCGAATTCGGCGTCATGATGGCGCTCGGTACCGGCGGCGGGCAGGTCATGGGGCTGGTGTTCGCCGAAGCGTGCATGCTGGGCCTGCTCGGGCTGGCGGCCGGCGCCGCCGGCGGCCTGGGGCTGACGCTGTACTGGGGACAGGCCGGCATCGACCTTGGGCAATATGCCAAGGCCATGGAAACCATGCAGGGCCTGACCGGGGTAGTCTATCCCAAGGCGCGCGGCGGGCGCCTGCTGCTGCTCTCGGCCATCGTATTCAGCACCGCGCTGGTGGCGGCACTGTATCCGGCCTGGCGCGCGTCGCGCCTGGATCCGGTACAGGCCATCAAGGGCGGTGCGCCGCTGCGCGGCGGCCATGCGGGACGGCGTCCCTGGCTGCCGCTGCCGATGTTCCTGAAGATTGCGGCACGCGGCATGGCGCGCAATCCGCGCCGCGCCATCCTGACCGCGTCGGCCTCGGGCTTTGGCCTGGCGGCTTTCGTATTCCTGCTCAGTTTTGTGCAGGGCTATCTGTCGCAGCTGGTGGACAATTCGACCGGCTTCATCACCGGCGACGTGCAGCTGCTGCACCCACGCTTCCGCGACGAGATGGCGCCTGCCTACTCGCTGCCGGCGGACAGCGCCGTGCTGGCACAGGCGCGCAGCCACCCCGCGGTGGCCGCGGCGGCGCCGCGGGTGCAGGCCCAGGCGCTGCTGAGCAGCCCATCGAAGTCCCGCATCGTGACCCTGGTCGGCATCGAGCCCGCGCTGGAGGGACGGGTGACCGTGCTCGACCGCGCGGCGCGCCAGGGGCGCTGGCTCGCGCCGGGGCGGCAGCAAGACATCGCCGTGGGCCGCAAGCTGGCGCAGGAACTCGGGCTGCGCCTGGGTGACAAGGTGGTGCTCATGGCGCAGGCCCTGGATGGCACGCTGGCATCGGGCGCCTACCGGGTGGCGGCGGTGTTCGCCACCGGCAGCCCGGCCTTCGACGACGGTTTTGCCTTTGTCAACCTGGCCAGCGCGCAGTCGCTGCTGGGCCTTGGCGGCCGGGTGTCGGGCCTGGCCTTGCGCTTGCGCGACCGCGGGCAGGCGGCGCAGGTGGCGGGCGCGCTCAGCGCGCAGGTGCCGCAACGTGATATCGTCGTGCTGACCTGGCAGGAGTTGCTGCCGGAAGTGGCGCAGATGATCGGCTATGTGCGCATGAACCTGCGCCTGATCGTGGGCATCGTCTTCAGCGTGGTGGCGATTGGCGTCATGAACACCTTGCTGATGTCGGTACTGGAGCGCACGCGGGAATTCGGCATCATGCTGGCGCTGGGCACACCACCGGGAGGGATCGTGCGTATCGTACTGTACGAAGCTGTCGTCTTGTCGCTGTGCGGGCTGGCCGCCGGCTTCCTGGCCGGCGCCGCCATCGTCGCCTATTTTGCGCGCGCCGGCATCGACATGTCGCGCTATGCCAGGGATATCACGTCGATCCCCGGCCTGACCGGCATCATCTATCCCGAGCTGGCGTTGGGCAGCGTGCTGTTGCCGGCGGCGGTGCTGCTGGCACTGAGCCTGGTCGCCACCCTGTACCCCGCCTGGAAGGCAGCCGGCCTGCAGCCGGTGGAAGCCATCCGCCATGCCTAGGGTCCGCGCGGCGCTGGCCTGCCTGGCACTGCCGGCCAGCGTGCTGGCGCAGGATGGCGGCACGCTGGCACTGGGCGGCTACCTGAAGAACCAGTTGCTGCGCTCGCGCACGGCAGTGGGACCGCAGCGCGACTTCGTGCTCGATGTGAGCCGCGCGCGCCTGAAACTGCAGGGCGAGCTGGCGCCGGCGTTGGGTGTGGACCTGCAGTACGACCATGAAGTGCTGCTGGGCGATTACCTGCACACGCCCCAGTTTGCGCTGCAAAAGCAGGCCGGTAGCGGCCAGTTCTGGCGCCTTGAGCAAAGCTATCTGGACCGGCGCGACATCTACGCCCGCCATCGCCTGTACCGCGCCAGCATCGTGCTGCGCCACGGCGGCACCGACATCAAGCTCGGCCGCCAGCGCATTGCCTGGGGCACCGGACGCTTCTGGAGTCCGCTCGACGTGCTCAACCCGATCGCGGCGACCCAGCTTGAACGCGAAGAACGGCCGGGCGTCGACGCGCTGCTGGTGGAACAGCAGATGGGGCCCTTGCAGCGCATGAGCGTGGTGTATGCCCCCGCCCACGGCCGTGGCCAGTCCAGTGCGGCGGCGCAGTACCACGGTAATGCGCACGGCGCCGACTACTCGCTCGTGTGGGGCAAGTATGGGCCGGCGCACCTGGTCGGCGCCGACCTGGCGACCCAGCTGGGCGATCTGGGACTGCGCGCCGAAGCGGTGCAAGTGCGCCCCAACGCCGGCGCACGCTATCGGCGCATCTTGCTGGGAGCCGATTATGCGTTCGCCAATACGCTGACCCTGTCGGCCGAGCTGTTCCATAATGGCCAGCCCAGCGCGGCGGCGACTGGCGCGCCGGCCGGTGCGCTGCAGCTGGCGGGCCGGCGTTATGCCGGCGCCTTCGCCAGCTACGAGCTGACGCCTTTATGGAAAGTGGTCGTGTATGCGGCACGCAACCTGTCCGACCATAGTGTGTACGTCGCACCGAGCGTAAGCTGGTCGATCCGCGCCAACCTGGAATGGACGCTCGGCGTACAGCATTTCGGTGGTGCCGGGAGCAGCGAGTTCGGCCGCATGCCCGATGTCGCCTACACCCACGTGCAGTGGTTCTTCTAGAACAGCCTGGCCTTGCCCGCGGCGATCTCGCGCGACAAGGCGGGCAGGTCACGCAATTCGGCCTCGACCATCTGGCGCACCAGCGCACGCGTGGCCGGCGACAGCGCTTGCGCTTGCCGCACTGCGATATGCGCCAGGCGCGGCTGACCGACCGGAGCGCCGATGGCCGATAGCAACTGCACCTCGATCTCGGCGTCGCCGCCGAGCCGGGCGTGCAGCATGGCGGCCAGACGCTGCGCCAGCACGTTGTACAGCTTGCCGACGTGCGCCACCGGATTCTTGCCGGCGGCCGCTTCCAGCGACATCGTGCGGTTGGGCGTGATCAGGCCATTGACGCGGTTGCCGCGGCCGACCTGCCCATCGTCCCCGTGTTCGGCGCTCAAGCCGGTCACGGTGAGGAAACCGTCGGCCTCGCTGGCGACCGGCTCGCGGTCCAGCACATTCAGTTCGAGTCCAAAGCCGGCGCCAAGCTGGCGCTGCAGATAGTCGCACACCGCGTCCTTGAGCTGGCGGTAGGCGCGGCCGTCGGCGACGTGGCGGTCGATGCAGGCCAAGGCGACTGTCATGCCGCACTGCGCGCCGATGCGCCGCCCAATGATCTTGAAGTCATCGCCGGCAGCGGGGAAGGCGGCGTGGAAGCTGGTGCCGCCCAGCGTGTCCGCCAGGTGCAGTACCGCTTGCTCCAGGGTGGAAAGCGGCGCATAGCCGCAACCGAACGAGGTATCGTTGGCGATGGCGTCCGCCCTGCCGTCGCACGCCCGTTGCAGGTTGGGACTGCCGTCCCGGACCGCGATTTCGATACGGAACAGGTCCATGGGCGCGCGCAGGCGCTGTTGCAGGTAGCCGCGCACCGCGCTTTCCAGCAAGGCCACGATATCCGATGGCGCGGGGAGGGGCGTGGCGCGGCCACAGAGGATGAGCCTGGCGGGCGTCAGTACAGAGCCGCCGCCAAAGCGCGGCTGCGCTTCGCCGCCGACCAGCAAGGCCTTGTCGACATTGTGGTGCATGATGGCGCCGTAGGCCTGCAGATAGGCCTTGCACAGGGCTTGCGAGGCCGCTTCGGCAACGCCGTCGCAGATGCTGTCGGGATGGCCATGGCCCTTGTGCTCGCAGATTTCCACCTCCCGCCGGTCCCAGGGCGGGGCAGCGTCGGCAGTGATGAGGATCGCGTCCATGTGGCGGAAGTCCCAAGCGATCAGTATTGCCCAGGGTAGGCACCCTGCAGTGACACGCGCCGCGTGCCGGGCGCCGACGCCGCTTCAGCAGCAGCCATGGCCGCGATGGTCGCGGATGTAGCGGACCGGATTGGCTTCGAACGTGTCGCGGTTGGCGCGCGAAGCAAAGTAATAGATGTCGCCCGCGTACATGGTGTTGAGGGCATCGCCTGTGCGCACGCGCTCGCCGCTCACCGGGTCCACCGCCTCCTGCGTGGCATCGTCCCGCTCGCCGGCGCGATGGTGGCGGCGGCCATGCGGCGCCATCCCGCAGCCCAGGCCCCCTTGCCGCATCAGCAGGTAGATGCCGGCCACGAACAACAGCCATGGCCAGTTGTCAGAGATCCATTGCATATGCCGCCTCCGTCAGGTCGAAACGCACTGGTTCTATCCTAGTGCCGTGGGCTGGGCGCGGATAGCGCGCCGCATGATCCAGGTCAAGTAAGCGCCAGATTTGCCGGCGTGCGGACACAGCGGCCCGCTGCGCTGTGGCCAGCGTCGGCCCCTGGGCTGGATGTCAGCGCTGGGCCGGCGTGCCGTATTGGAAGCTGGCGGTGCTGGCCGCGTGCCCGCGTTGGCGCTCGACCTCGATGGTGATGGTGGCGGGGAGCTTGTCCGGCGACAGATCGAAGTAATTCCCGTAGCTCATCAATCCATCGACCTCCATCGGCTGCAGCGTCTTGCGTTCGGGCGCCAAACCCAGCGGCTGGACGGTCGCCCGCACCTTGGCTTGCCCAAGCCGTTGTCCGCTCCGCGCATCGATAATGCTGACGACGAGGTGGTGTGAGCCGCGGGCGCGCCAGCGTGATGCGTGCATGGCAGGGTCGTGATGGTTGGCGCTACGGGCCAGGTCGGCGCTGGTGGTCACGCCATAGCTGATGGTGAGACCGTCGACGGTCTTGCTCATCTCGCCCGCCGGGGCGGGGACCGCGGCAAGCAGGATGGCGAAAGTGGCGCCCAGGCGGGCTGTCTGCAGGAAGGTTGGCATGGTGCACCTCCGGATCGATGTCCGTCCAGTCAGGAAAGTGTGCTGCGCGTGCGCAGCGCGCGCGGTTCGTCAGTGCGCCATCAGGACGGGCAGCGCCATCGCTTCCAGGACGGTGCGCGTGGCGCCGCCGACCATCATCTCGCGCAGGCGGCTGTGGCCGTAAGCACCCATCACCAGCAGGTCTGCGTTAAGGCCGGCAGCCAGGGTCAGTATGGCATTGCCGATCTCGACCTGGTCGGGCTGGCGCAGCACCTCCACTTTCACCCCATGGCGTGCCAGGTACAGCGCGATATCGGCGCCCGGCTCTTCGCCGTGGGCATCGTAGCCAGGCTCGGCGCCGAACACGGCGAGTGTCACCTTGTTGCTGCGTTTGAGCAGGGGGATCGCGGCGGCCGCTGCATGCGCTGCCTCCTGGCTGCCATCCCATGCAATGAGCGGCCGTTCGCCAAGTGTCGGGAAGCTTCCCGCCTGCGGCACCACCAGCACGGGCTTGCCGGCGTGGAGGATGACGTGCTCTGGCAGGTCGCGCAGCAGTGCGCCCTGGCCGCCGGCCGGCATGGCCTGGCCGATCACCAGCAAGTCGGCGTAGCGCGCCTGCATGCACAGGGCCGCGTACTCGTCATCGCGGGAATTGCGCCGCTCCACCGAAGTCAGCCCCATGTTGGCGGTAATGGTATCGAAGCGGTCAAGGGCCTCGTTGGCGCGCTTGCCGGCGATTTCGAGGTAGTCGGCAATGATGGCGCCGCTGGCATCGAAGGGGTCGCCGGCATACATGAAGCGCGGCACGCCGCTCATTGCAATGCCGACCAAATGGGCACCTTCACGCGCCGCCAGGTTTGCGGCCAGCTTGATGCGCGCTTCGGCGCCTGCGGTGCGGTCGACGTGCACCAGGATAGTTCGGTATGTCATGGCTTCCTCCAGCATTTGGGGCGGTTGTGCAATAGCTTCAGGCTAGTTGGCAGGGGCCCGGCCGTCCACCGGCGAATGTAGCTTTGATCGGGATCTTTGGGGTTTTTTGATCTGGATCAAGTTGGGCTGGTCTTGACATGGATCATGTTTATTCGCCGGATGTCTGCCTAACATGGGCACAGGCAAGGGAAACCGTGCCGGCCAGTCGATTGGAAAGCGAGGTATGCCATGGCCAGCCTGCACGACCAGATCCAACCCTTCAGCGGCCCCTGCATCAGGATGGACGTTGAAGAATCCCCCACTGCCTACCGGGTGCAAGCCGAATTGCCTGGCCTGGACAAGGGCGACATCGACGTCACCGTCGATGGCCATGTGGTATCGATCGATGCCGAGCTGCGGCACGACACCGGCACCGCTGACGGCAAGCCGCTGCGCGCGGAGCGCTTTTACGGCGCGCGGCGGCGCACGTTCGCCTTGCCGCAGGCGATCGATGCGGCAGGCGCGAGCGCCCAATACGCCGATGGCGTGCTGTCGCTCCTGCTGCCCAAGTTCGCCGGCAACGCGCCCCGGCACATCCTGGTCCACTGAAGTTTCATCCTGATTCGGGAGTTCATCATGAAGACATTCCATCAATTGTGTGCCGCCTTGCTGTGCGCGCTGGCCAGCGGGGTGTGCCTGGCCGACGAGGTCGCGTTGCCGGCCGTGCAGCAGCAGGGTGCGGTCAGTTTCGTCACCGGCGGCATTGGCAGCGACGAAGCCGCGGCGTTTCGCGCGGCGGCCGCGCGCTACAACCTGCGCCTGACGCTGGCCGCCGTCAGCGGGGAGTTCTTTGCCGGCGTCAAGGTCAGCTTGCGCGACGCGCAAGGCAAGAGCGTGGTGGACACCGTCAGCGACGGCCCCTACCTGTTCCTCAACGTCCCGCCGGGTAAATACCAGGTAACGGCAGACAACGAGGGCCAGGTGCAAACCCGCAATGCCGTGGTGCATGCCAAGGGTGGGACGGAGCTGTATTTCCGGTGGAAGACCGCACCGGAACAATAAGGGTTGTTGCGCCGTGCCCGGCGATGGTACGGCGCACCATAGTGGGAGGCGTCATGAGCCAGTTTGAACCGGACGAAGCAGGCGAGGAGGGAGCGGTGACCGAGCCGTTCACTGGCTTGCAGCGTTTTGAACGGCGCACCGAAGTGCGCCAGATATCGTTCTACATTTCCGGCCTGATCGAGCATGCCGCCCTCTACAACGACCTGTTCTACACGCTGCGCTCGGCCAGCGATACCGATCTGATTTATCTGCATCTGAACACCACCGGTGGCGATTTCGATACCGGCCTGCAGATCATCAACAATATGCGGGCGTCGGCAGCGCATGTGGTGACCGTGTTGGAGGCGCGCGCTTATTCGATGGGCGCATTCCTGTTTCTCGCTGGGGATGAGTTGCTGGTGCATGACAATTGCCAACTGCTTTTCCATAGCTATTCCGGCTTTTTCACCGGCAAGGGCAGCGAACAGCAGGCGCAGGCGGCGGCCGTGGCAAACTGGTTTGCCAAGTTCATGGAGCGCAGTTGCCAGCCGTTCCTGACCCAGCGCGAAATCAAGAGCATCTTGAAGGGTACCGATGTATGGATGGACTCGGACGAAATCAGGCGGCGCCTGTTGCGTATGGCGCGTCCGGAACGGCCAGCCATTTCACGCAGCCGCAAGCGCCTGGCCTTGCTGAATGGCGGCGCCGCGGCCGGTGCAGGCAGTCGTGGCGAGGCGCAGGATGGCAGCGAGGTACATCCTGTTTCATGACGCGGGGCGGTGATCGCTTGATGGCGGCGCCCCGCCCGGTGTCCGACATGGCCGCGGCAAGCTGAGCGTGGCTACCTGTCCCATCTTCGTCAGCGTCGCCAGCCAGGCTGGAACCGGGCCGGTAATGCGCTTTAGCCGGGCCGGACGTTCGTCGCTTTCTCGCCCTTGGGACTTGGGCTGCGATCAAATGAGACGCGTTGATTTTCAGCGAGGGTCCTGAACCCCTTTGCCTGGATGTCCTGGAAATGCACGAACAGGTCGGGGCCCCCATCATCGGGAGTGATAAAGCCAAATCCCTTCGCTTCATTGAACCACTTCACGGTACCAGTTTGCATAGTCACGATTTACCCCAGTTTCAGTTGCGAAAAGTTTCATCGACCGCATCGGCCGTGCTTATTGGCGCCCCTTCACACCGCCCGTCGCTGATGGCTGGCCGCAAGGATGGCCATCCGGTGGCGCCGCCAGCGCCACGGCGCCGCTGTTGCAGGAGATCGAACAGCTCCGCCACGTATTCGTCGCTCGAATGCCCCCAGTTGCCGATGCTGTTGAAGCCCGGTGCACTCGGCCTCTTTTGCTCGCGGACGCGGGCACCTGATAGCAGTCGCTGGATGACCTGTGGACTGACGCGATGATGGAGGAGATACGCGAGGGCATACCGCCACCCGCACTCGTTGGCCGTAGCCAGTGCTTCGTCGACCACTTCGGCCATGGCGAAATCGGTCCTGCGCTCTTGAGCGAAAACCATCTGCCCTCCTGCAAAGAGATTGAATTGTGCCCGCTGTCTGCCTGTGCAGCCTTACTGCATACGTGCAGACCGCATTAATTTGAAGGCAGTTTCTATCACGGTGTACATTCGGGGACGTACGGGGTGGCGCAAATGCGCCGAGCGTGGCGTGGGCGTCGCAATACCCTTTGTTGTGTGCGCATCGAGTGTTCCTTTAAGAGGGATACACCGCACGGGGGTTGGGTGCGGACTGCTCTTCGCTGGGCGGTTGATACCGCCGGGATTGGTCATAATTTAGACTGGCTATTTAAAAGAAGCAAGGGGCTGTGGCGCCGGTGAGTCAGCTTTTCTTATTTCAAGTTAAGGATTTAGGAATTTCCCTGCTGCGATGGTTGCGTGTCGGAGGTCGGGTTGACCAGGAAGGAGGGCGGGCGGATGCGATCATTGTCGCTTATGCGCCGGGGTTCCTTGAACGGTACCAGTGGCACCCGGCACGCTGCAGGATAAGCTTGCGCCCCCGTCCCGCCGTGCCGCGGCCAGGACGCGCTCGACATCTTCATCCTCGACTTGTTCAAAGTCCCGGTAGAGCTGGCTGACCGCCTCGAAGTACGGCGGCGCCTGCAAACACACGACCTTGTCGGCATAGGGGGCGATCTTATCGATGCCCGCTTGCGAGGCAACCGGCAACGCGCATACCAGCTCGGCTGGCTGGCGGCTGCGCACGGCGTGCAGGGCGGCGATCATGGTCGAGCCCGTCGCGGCACCGTCGTCGACGACGATCACCACCCGGCCGCGCGGATCGACCGCATGCAGGTAGGGTGTATACAGCGCGCGCCGGCGTTTCAAGGCTGACAGTTGCTTGGCTTTGAGCGCCTCGACGGCGTTGCAAAGCGCTGCCGGGGGCTGGATGTCGAGATAGCTCCAGCCGGTCTCGTCGATCGCGCCGATCGCACATTCCGGGTTGGCCGGGGCGCCGATCTTGTGCACCAGCACGACGTCGAGTTCGCCACCCAGCAGGCAGGCCAGAACCCGTCCCATCGGGACTGCGCCGCGCGGAATCGCAAGTACCAGAGGATGGCAACCCTTGTATTGCTGCAAGCGCTCGGCAAGCATTGCTGCCGCGCTTTCCCGGTCCTGGAAAATAAGGGGCGCGCCCATCATTGCCTCCTGCGGCGTGAGCCATGCCTCGGTCAATTGAGCGGGCGTCAGACGCGTACGCGCTGTTCGACCTCGCGCTCACGCCGCATCGTCTGGGCGAACAGCGCCAGCTCCGCCCCGTAAGCGTCAAGCAAGTCATCCAGCGAAATAATGCCGACCAGTTCATCGAATTCGCCGATGACAGGCAGGCGGCGAATGCCATGGCGGCGCATTGTCCTCAGCGCCGAGATGGCAGGCTGGGTGGCGGCGACCGTATGCAATTGCGTGCTCATTACCTCGCCGATCGGAAGCGTGAGTGGATCAAAGTCGCGGGCGACCGCACCGATGGCGATGTCGCGGTCGGTCAGAATGCCCACTGGTTTGGTCAGGGTGCCGCGGGTGACGACGATGCAGCCCACATGGTGGCGCCGCATCAGTTCCGCCGCATCCTTGACAGTGATGTTGTCCTGCGCCGTCACAACATTGCGCTGACACAAATCAGAAATAAGCAGTGGTGCATGCATGGTGGTCTCCCTGGTTGATGGAGCCAGTCTGCGCCAGGGGGCCGCGGTTCCTCCATGATCTGGATCAAGCGCGGTGCCAGGCGTACCGGCGAGGGGAGGTCCGCAACGGGCCGGGCTTGGCTAGTGGGCCGGCGGCACTGAAGCAGGCAGGTCGCTCCAGGTCCAGTATTGGTCCCAGACGCGCATGACTTCGACGAACCGGCCGTAGTCCGGGCACTTCGGCAGGAAACCTGCCGCGCCGAGATCAAAACTGACATTGCGGTCCTGGGCTTCCTCCGATGTGGTCAGCACCACCACGGGAATACGCCGCCACTCGGCATGCTGTTTGACATGGCGCAGGAATTCCAGCCCGCTCATCACCGGCATGTTCAGGTCCAGCAGGATGATGCAAGGCGGAGTGTTGCC
>CAMLRG010000126.1 GCA_946482335.1 uncultured Duganella sp.
TGCGCTTGCGCCTTGTAGCCGATGTTGGCGTGGCCGTTCGGCAGGTACCGCACCACGGAAGGCAGCAGCGGATGGCCGTCTTCGTCGTTCAGCACTTCGGGAATGCTGCTGCGGACGGTCGCTACCAGCGAATTGGTGGTGCCGAGGTCGATGCCCACTGCCAGGCGATGCTGGTGCGGGGCGGTCGACATGCCCGGTTCGGAAATCTGCAAGAGAGCCATGGTGAAACCTGTCTTATTCTTTTACGCCTCAATGGCGTCGTAAGCGAAGCGCACTTCTTCGCCGAATTTTTCGATGAACATCAGCGCGCGCACACCTTGCGCGACGGCGTGATAGTCACCGGCGTTGCAATGCTGTTCGATCTCCGCCAGCTGGGCCTTGCGCGCGGCGCGCAGCTGGCCGTCCAGCTTGTCCAGCAGCTCGCCATCCTTGCCGGCGCGCGCTTCGGACAGCTCTTCGCGCCATTCCATCTGCTGCATCAGGAATTCCATCGGCATGGCCGTGTTGGACTCCATCTTCAGGTCGACGCCATTCAGCTCGCACAGGTATTGCGCGCGCTTCTGCGGATTCTTCAGGGTCTGGTAAGCCTCGTTGGAGCGGGTCGACCATTGCATGGCGACGCGCTTTTCGGCGTCCGTGGCGTTGACGAACTTGTCGGGATGGACGCGGCTCTGGACTTCGCGGTAGGCGGCGTCCAGGGCGCCCAGGTCGACGGCGAACTGCTGGGGAAGCTGGAAGAGTTCGAAGTGGTTTTGCACGATATTAAATGCGGAAGCTTTCGCCGCAGCCGCAGGCGTCCTTCTCGTTCGGGTTGTTGAACTTGAAGCCTTCGTTCAAGCCTTCGCGCGCGAAGTCCAGTTCGGTGCCGTCGATGTACGGCAGGCTTTTCGGATCAACGAAGACCTTCACGCCGTGCGACTCGAAGACCTGGTCTTCGGCCGCCACTTCGTCCACGTATTCCAGCTTGTAGGCCAGACCGGAGCAGCCGGTCGTGCGTACGCCAAAGCGCAGGCCGATGCCCTTGCCGCGACGCTCGATGTAGCGGTTGATATGCTTGGCTGCTTTTTCGGTCAGGGTGATTGCCATACTTCCTCCGTGCGCAAATCAGGCGCCGTGTTTGGCCTTATAGTCGTTCACCGCCGCCTTGATGGCGTCTTCCGCCAGGATGGAGCAGTGGATTTTCACTGGCGGCAGTGCCAGTTCTTCCGCGATCTGGGTGTTCTTGATGGCCAGCGCTTCATCCAGCGACTTGCCCTTCACCCATTCTGTGACCAGCGAGCTGGAGGCGATTGCCGAACCGCAGCCGTAGGTCTTGAATTTCGCGTCTTCGATCTTGCCGTCCGCGCCGACCTTGATCTGCAGCTTCATCACGTCGCCGCAGGCAGGTGCGCCCACCATGCCGGTGCCGACGGTCTCGTCGCCCTTTTCAAAGGAACCGACGTTGCGCGGGTTTTCGTAGTGGTCGAGGACTTTTTCCGAGTATGCCATGTTGATGCTCCCTAAAATCTAAATTAGTGCGCTGCCCACTGGATGGTGGAGAGGTCGATGCCGTCCTTGTACATTTCCCACAGTGGGGACAGTTCGCGCAGCTTGCCCACTTTGCCTTTCAGCAGTTCGACCGCGAAGTCGATGTCCTGCTCGGTGGTGAAGCGGCCGATGGTGAAACGGATCGAGCTGTGCGCCAGTTCGTCGCTGCGGCCCAGGGCGCGCAGCACATAGGACGGCTCCAGCGAAGCCGAGGTGCAGGCGGAACCGGACGACACGGCCAGGTCCTTCACGGCCATGATCAGCGATTCGCCTTCCACGAAGTTGAAGCTCACGTTCAGGTTGTGCGGCACGCGGTGATCCATGTCGCCGTTGACGTAGGTCTCTTCGATTTCCTGCAAACCCTTGGCCAGGCGGTCGCGCAGCGCGCGGATACGCTCGATCTCGGAATCCATTTCCACCTTGGCCAGGCGGAAGGCTTCGCCCATGCCCACGATCTGGTGGGTCGGCAAGGTGCCCGAGCGCAGGCCGCGCTCATGGCCGCCACCGTGCATTTGCGCTTCGATGCGCACGCGCGGCTTGCGGCACACGTACAGGGCACCCACGCCTTTCGGGCCGTAAGTCTTGTGCGCGGTGAAGGTCATCAGGTCGATCTTCAAGTCCTGCACGTCGATCGCCAGCTTGCCGGTCGCCTGGGCGGCGTCGCAGTGGAAAATGATGCCTTTCTTGCGGCAGAAGGCGGCGATGTCCTTGATCGGCTGGACCACGCCGATTTCGTTATTGACCAGCATGACCGAGACCAGGATGGTGTCCGGACGCACGGCCGCTTCCAGCTGTTCCAGCGTGATCAGGCCATTGTCCTGGGTGTCCAGGTAGGTGGCGTCGAAGCCCTGGCGCTCCAGTTCGCGCACGGTGTCCAGCACGGATTTGTGCTCGGTCTTGACCGTGATGATGTGCTTGCCCTTGGACTTGTAGAAGTTGGCCGCGCCTTTCAGGGCGAGGTTGTTCGATTCGGTGGCGCCGGAGGTCCAGATGATTTCGCGCGGGTCGGCGTTGACCAGGGCGGCCACGTGGCCGCGCGCTTCTTCCACCGCGGCTTCGGCGGTCCAGCCGTACATATGGCTGCGGGAAGCCGGGTTGCCGAACTGTTCGCGCAGGTAAGGGATCATCTTGTCCGCCACGCGAGGATCGATCGGCGTGGTGGCCGAGTAGTCCATGTAAATCGGGAAGTGCGGCGCGGTCTTGAATTCTACCGGTGCTACCTGGGCGACGTTCTTTTCAGGGGCGTTCATCTACATTACTCCAATTCGGTTAACCGAGGGCTGCTTGGTTGCTGTTGCGGTGCACATGGACCGGCTGCTCTGCCGCGGCCTTGGCTTTCTGCTGGTCCACCAGGTCCTGCAGCGAGACGGAATCCAGGTAATCGACCATTTTTTCATTCAGGGTGGCCCACAATTCGTGGGTCATGCAGCGGGTGCCATTCGCGTGGTCGGCACCGTGGCAATTTTCCTTGCCGCCGCACTGGGTTGCATCGAGCGGTTCATCGACAGCGATAATGATGTCGGCGACGGTCACCTTGTCTGCCTTGCGGGCCAGGCTGTAGCCGCCGCCAGGGCCGCGGATCGATTCCACGATTTCGTGGCGCCGCAGCTTGCCGAACAATTGTTCGAGATAAGACAGGGAAATCGACTGGCGCTGGCTGATCCCGGAAAGCGTCACTGGACCCTTGCCCTGGCGCATGGCCAAGTCGATCATCGCAGTCACGGCAAAACGGCCTTTGGTAGTCAGACGCATCACAACCTCGGTTCAACTCAGTTAAAATATCGTTCTGTTCTCGCAAATCATCGCTGATTACTTGAACGATTTAGTCAAGTATAACAGAGTTGCGCAGACCTTGCCGGGCGCCCCCCAGAAACGCCCGAGGGCAGATGCGCACCGCGCTTAACGCTTCAGCAATCCCATCGGGCCGAACAGGGCCTGCATTTCCTTATTGGCAATAAAACTGACGTTGTAGGGGTGTTCCGCCACGATTTGCGGCAGCGCCTTGACGCTCTCCAGCTTGTTCAATTGCTCGGCGATCTTGCCCCACAGGATCAGGGTCGGCTGTTGCGCGGCCAGCGCCTGCATCACGGTGTCGAAGAAGGGGCGCCAGGCTTTGGCGTCTTTCGCCGGGGAAACAGATTCGCGGAAGACCAGGGACGCGTTCAGCAGCAGGAAACCGTTGGCGTGCAGCTTGTCCTGGATGTGGGCCAGGGTCTGGGCCGCCCCCTCGCCGCCGCGCAGGCGGGCCGCGACGTCGGCCAGGGCGGCGCCATTGGTGGCTTCTTCGCTCAGGTGGCCGTCCGCCACCAGCAGCATTTTCATGAAATTGCGCAGCGACGTGGCCTTGTTGACCGGCTTGGACAGGCCGCCACCCTCCTCGTCCGACCACAGGCTGCCCACGGCGCCATCCATGAAGCTGACGCCCGTCGCGCTTTCCACGCGCGGATAGGGACCTTCGCCCACCAGCACGTACTTGACCTGGTCCAGCGGCTGCTGGAAGGCGGCGAACAGGCGCGCATCGGTCGGCAGGTAGCTGTCGCCTGCCAGGGCCGACAGGTATTCCAGGTCGGCCATCATCATGGCTTGCAAGCCCTTGATCAGGATCGGACGCCAGCTGGGGTCGGCGCGGTCTACGGCAGAGAGAATGGGCGAAAGAATCGTCATGGGATCGCTTTGCTGCGCAAAAAAGCAATGATTGTATCCCAAGCGCATGGCGCGGCCTACCGCGGCGGCCGGTGACACCGCCCGGCGCCGGGCCGCCGCAGCCGGTCAGGTACCGGCGAACAGGTCGTGGGCGTCCAGGATGGCCCAGGCGATTTCGGGGTGGCGCTCCAGGCAGCGCCGCACGGCGGCCGGTACCGCCTGCCGGGTTTTGCGGCACAGGCCGGGCCGCCGCGACAACTCGATCTGGAAGCCGCGTACGGTGCGCACTTCGTTCGGGCCGGGGGCGATGCGGATGCTGACGCCGAGCTGCTCTTCCAGGCGCTGGCCGATGCGCAGCAATTCCGCGTAACTGGCAATCGCCTCGATCCGCTCCAGCAGGCGCTTCTCTTCCTCCTTGGTCAGGCGCAGGATGCGCAGGTCGGCCTGCGGGTCCTCCAGCAGCAAGTCGCGCCCGCAGTCGCAGGCACCCGGCGGACACTCTTTGCGGATGGGGAATGGCGGCATCGTCATCGCCCCAGTATCCGTTGCTTGCATGCTGCTGTCAAACGCGCTCCCGGTGCGGCCCGTGCTGCCGCGGCGGGGCTTGTGCACAACCCGCAAGTTTCGTACAGTGCATGATTGCCAGAAACTTATTTAAAGAAAAAAAGCGTGACTATCAAACAGGAAGGCTTGCAATTCCTCGCATCGCCGGGAGCCCTGGGCCAGCAGATCGCCGCGCTCGACTGGTCCACCACGCCGCTGGGGCCGCTCGACACGTGGCCGCAAAGCTTGCGCACCACGGTGAACCTGATGCTCAACTCCAGCCATCCGATCTGGATCGGCTGGGGGCCGGACGCCACCTTCCTCTACAACGACGCCTATATTGAAGTGCTGGGCGCGGCCAAGCACCCGTGGGCGCTGGGCAAACCGGCGCAGGAAGTGTGGGCCGAAATCTGGCATTACTGCGGCCCGCTGGCGGACAAGGTGTTCCAGCGCGCCGAACCCAGTTATGTCGACGCGGTGCAATTGTTCATGAGCCGCGGCGACTGGGTGGAGGAAGTCTGGTATTCCTTCTCCTACAGCCCGATCTTCAATGAAGCCGGCGCCGTGGGCGGCCTGTTCAGTCCTTCGACCGACACCACCACGTCGCGCCTGAATGCGCGCCGGCTGGCGTCGCTGTCGGCGCTGTCGGCCTCCGCCCTGCGCGAGCAGGACGTCGCCAGCGCCTGTGCCACCGCCATGCATACCATCGGGGAAAACCCGGCCGACATGCCGTTCGCCCTGCTGTTCAAGCGGGTCGGCGACACGGTGCGCCTGCAGCAGACCGCGCACGTGGAAGAGCAGGCGTGCGACCTGGCCCTGTGGCCGGTGGGCCAGGTCTTGACCGGCGGCCAGCCGGTAGCCATTGCCACCGCCGGCCTGCCTGGGCTGCCGCCCGGCCTGGCCGGGCAACCGGTGCGGGTGGCGCTGGCCCTGCCCATTACGGACGGTGTGCTGGTATTGGGCATCAGCCCGGCGCGCCCACTCGATGCCGAATACCGCACATTCTGTGAACTGGTGGCGGGCCAGGTGTCAGCCGCCGTGCAAAATGCCAGCGCCGCCGCCGAGCAGCGCCAGCGCGCCGAGGTACTGGCTGAACTGGACCGCGCCAAGACCGCTTTCTTCAGCAATGTAAGCCATGAATTCCGCACGCCGTTGACCCTGATGCTGGGGCCGATCGAGGAAGCGCTGGAGGACAGCGTCGAGCGCTTGCCGGCCGTGCACCACGAGCGCTTGCGCCTGGTCCAGCGCAATGCGCTGCGCCTGAAGAAGCTGGTCAATACCCTGCTCGATTTTTCACGCGTACAGGCGGGCCGCATGTACGCCAGCTATACCAAGGTGGACATGGCCGCCCTCACGCGCGACCTGGCCAGCGGCTTCCGCTCCACCGTCGAAAGCGCGGGCCTGCACCTGACCGTCGATTGCAGCGAACTCGATGCCGGCGCCTGGGTCGACGTCGCACTGTTCGAGAAGATCGTCCTCAACCTGCTGTCCAATGCCTTCAAATTCACGTTCGAAGGCGGCATCACGGTCACGCTGCGCCAGCAAGGCACGACGGCAGTGCTGGCGGTGAGCGATACCGGCATCGGCATCTCCGCCGACCAGCAGCAGCACATCTTCGAACGCTTCCACCGCGTGCAGGGCGCACGCTCGCGCACCCATGAAGGTTCCGGCATCGGCCTGGCGCTGGTGCGCGACCTGGTGGAACTGCTGCATGGCCGCATCGAGTTGAACAGCACCCTGGGTGCCGGCAGCACCTTCACCATCACCCTGCCCCTGGGCCATGCCCACCTGCGCGACGACCAGCTGGCCAGCACGCCCACCGGCAGCGGCTATGCGCGCGAAACCTTCCTGATGGAGGCCCAGCGCTGGCTGCCGGAAGAAGCAGGCGAAGAATCCGCCGCCGACCCGGCCGGCGACGACAGCGTGCTGACGCTCGGCGCCCGGGTGCTGGTCGTGGACGACAACGCCGACATGCGCGACTACCTGGCGCGCCTGCTGCGCCAGCGCTGGCATGTCAGCTGTGCGGCCAACGGCCGCGAAGCGCTGGAAGCCATGGCCGGCGCAACGCCGGACCTGGTGGTGGCCGACGTGATGATGCCGGAGCTCGATGGATTCGGCCTGATCGCCGCCATGCGCGCCGACGCGGCCTTGCATGACGTGCCGGTGCTGATGCTGTCGGCCCGCACCGGCGAGGATGCCCGCATTGAAGGCGTGAGCGCCGGCGCCGACGATTACCTGGTCAAGCCATTTTCGGCACGCGAACTGCTCACCCGCGTCGATTCGCAACTGATGCGGGCCAGCATCCGGCAGGCTGAACGCGCCCATATGTCGCGCGTGGCCGACACGTTCCAGCAGGCGCCGGCCGCCATCGCCATCGTGCGCGGACCGGACCTGCACTTCGAACTGGCCAACGACCGCTTTGTGGAATTGAGCTGGCAACGCCAGTTGATCGGCCTGCCCATGCGCCACGCCTTCCCCGAACTGGAGGGCCAAGGCATGGTCGAAGAGCTGGAACAGGCGCTGGCCACCGGCCAGCCAGTGACGGGCAAGGCGCGCCGCGTGATGCTCAAGCGCGACGGCGCGCTGCAGGAATGCTATTTCGACTACGTGCACCAGCCGGTGCGCAATGCGGGCGGCGAAGTGGACCGCGTTGCCATCGTCGCTTTCGAAGTGACGGAACTGGTGCGTGCCCGCCGCGACGCCGAGCTGGCCAACCGTACCAAGGACGACTTCCTGGCCATGGTCGGCCACGAGCTGCGCAACCCGCTGTCGCCGATTCTGATCGCGCTGGAACTGATGCGCCTCAAGGGCGTGGGCGCGCTGGCGCGCGAACACGCCGCCATCGAACGCCAGGCCCACCACCTGGTGCGGCTGGTGGACGATTTGCTGGACGTGGCGCGCATCGCCCAGGGCAAGGTCACACTGCGCCTGGAGCGGGTCGAGCTGTCGAAACTGGTGGCGCAGGCGCTGGAGACGGTCAGCGGCCTGCTCGAGGAGCGCCAGCAAAGCTTGCAGCTGGAGGTGCCGCCGGATGGCCTGGCCATCGATGCGGATCCGATGCGCTTCGTGCAGGTGCTGGTGAACCTGCTGTCCAATGCGGCCAAATATTCCAATCCAGGCGGCCATATCGTCGTGCGCGCCGCGGCCAGCAAGGGGCGCGCCGTGCTCAAGGTGCGCGACACCGGCATCGGCATCGATGCCGGCATGCTGCCGCACCTGTTCGATAAGTTCGTCCAAGCGCCGCAATCGCTGGACCGCTCGCGCGGCGGCCTCGGACTGGGCTTGTCGATTGCACGCAGCCTGGTGCAATTGCATGGCGGCGAGATCGGGGCGCACAGCGCGGGTGCCGGCAGCGGCAGCGAATTCACCATCCGTGTGCCGCTGGCGGACGAATTGACGGACGTCGGGTCCACGCAGGGCGCCGCGCCGGGCCACCTCGCGAGCATCGCGCCGCGTCGCGTACTGCTGGTCGACGACAACCTGGACGTGCTGCAAGGCTTGCGCGCGCTGCTGGAAGTCAGTGGCCACGAGGTGCAGGCGGTGGCCGATCCGGCCAGTGCGCTGCGCACCAGCGCCAGCTTCGTGCCCGACCTGGCCATCCTCGATATCGGCCTGCCCGGCATGGACGGCTACGAACTGGCCACCGAGCTGCGGCGCCGGCCCGGTTTCAGCAACACGCGGCTGATTGCCTTGTCCGGATACGGCCAGCAGGCGGACCAGGCGCGCTCGCGTGCCGCCGGCTTTGCGGCCCACCTGGTCAAGCCGATCACGCCGGCCCAGTTGTATGCGCTGATGCTCGATTGATGTTGCAAAATATCCACTAACGTTTCCTTTGGGGAAATATTCCGGCGGACGGCCATGCTACACTTTGGCCTCCCATGACACCGTCCCTGAACCGCTCCGCCCTCCTGCGCCTGGCTGCCGCCTTCTGGCTCGCATGCGCCTGCGGCCTCGTCGCGGCAGAGGAACGGCGCGTGCTGGTGTTGTACTCCCTGGGCGCCGATTCCTCCTCCGCCTGGCAGCGGCTGGTCCACAAGGGCCTCTACGACGAGCTGGGACGCAGCAGCCAGGGCGTCACGCCGGCCATTTTCGAGGAGCGCTTCGATGCCAACCGCGTCGGCGAGGAAAAGTCGCAGGAAGGGATGGCGCCCTACCTTGCCAGCAAATATGCGGACACCAAGCTGGATGCCATCGTGACCGAGAACTTCGTGGCGGCACGTTTCCTGTCCAGCCATCCGGAACTGTTCCCCGGCGTGCCGCGCCACTACGTCAACCATGGACGCGAGCAGTGGACGCCGCGCGATGGCATGGGCTACGAGGTGACGTCCGATTATGCGCGGGCCATTGGCGTGATCCCGCTGGTGGCGCCGAACGTACGGCATGTCGCCGTTGTCGGCGACAAGACGTCGCGCGGCCAGCTCTGGCTGGACCGCGTGCGCGACGTCATGCCGCGCTTCCCCGGCATCCGCTTTGAGATCTGGGACGACGGCAGCGTCGAAGAATTGCGCCACCGCGCCGCGCGCCTGGGCCGCAACAGTGCCATCTTCATGCTGGCCTCGCTGCGCGAGGAAGGTAGTACGCGCATCCAGCCGCGCGAACTGGCGATGCAGCTGTCCAGCGCCACCAAAGCCCCGATGTTCACCCACACCGAGTCGCTGGTCATGCCGGGCGTGGTGGGCGGCTTCGTCGTCAGTGGCGAGGCGGTGGGCCGCATGATGGCGCGGCTGCTGCTTGGCCAGCCGGCCATGACCAGCCAGTTGCAGGGTTACTATTTCGACTACCCGACTGCGCGCCAGGCCGGCTTGCGCAATATCCCGCAGGAGGCGGTGCTGTTGAACCGGCCCTACAACGTGTGGGAACTGTACCGTTGGCAGATCGTCGCGGCCGGCGGCTTGATCGCACTGGAGGGCTTGCTGATCACGGCGCTGGTACTGTCGCTGCGTTCGCGCCGCCGCGCCATGGCCGACCTGGCGTCCGAGCGCAACAGCCTGGAAGACCGGGTGCTGCAGCGGACCTTGGAGCTGCTGCAGGCCAACCGCAAGCTGGAGGAGCTGGCCACCACCGATCCGCTGACCGGCATCGCCAACCGGCGCAAAATGACCGAGCAGATCGCGCAGGAACTGGAACGGGCGCGGCGCTTCCACCATCCCTTGTCGCTGCTGATGATCGACATCGACCATTTCAAGCGCATCAACGATACCTATGGCCACGACGTGGGCGACCAGGCCATCGTCCAGACCGCAACGATGCTGACCAGCCAGTTGCGGGCGGTGGACATGGCGGCGCGGTTCGGTGGTGAGGAATTCGTGCTGCTGATGCCGGAAACGCATATCGCGGTGGCGGTGCATGCGGCGGAGCGCTTGCGCGAACAGGCATCGCTGCTGCGGGTGCAGGCGGAATCGGGGCTGGAGGTCGGGCTGACCATCAGCATCGGCGTGGCGGCGGCCGATCCGAATGGGATGCAGGACTCGCCGTCGTCCCTGCTGGTGCGGGCGGATAAGGCTTTGTATCGGGCCAAGAAGGAGGGGCGCAACCGGGTTGTGCGTTTTTGAAAACCGGTAAACCGGGGTCAGACCCATAGGGTCAGACCCCTGGCCTGCGGCGGGCACTGGTTTACCGGTTTTGACTACTCGGCATCCACCTGCGCCGCCGGATGCGCCGCCTTGAACGGCTCCAGGTCCGCGCAGTTGGCCGCAATGCGCGCCACATTCGGATAAGGCGCCAGGTCGATCTCGAAACGCTGCGCGTTGTACACCTGCGGCACCAGGCAGCAATCGGCGATGGTCGGCGTATCCCCGTAGCAGAACCGGCCGGTATCGTCATCGCGCTCGAGGTGGGCTTCCAGCGCCTTCATCCCCTCGCCCATCCAATGGTAATACCAGTCCATCTTCTGTTCTTCCGACAAACCCATCGGCCCCTTCAGGTGCTTGAGCACGCGCAGGTTCATCAGCGGATGCGTATCGCAGGCGATGGTTTGCGCCAGCGCGCGCACCCGCGCCCTGCCCACCGCGTCCTGCGGCAGCAACGGCACCAGCGGATGCACTTCCTCCAGGTATTCGATGATGGCCAGCGATTGCGTCAGCACGATGCCATTGTCTTCCAGCGCCGGCACCAGGCCGGCCGGGTTGACCGCCCGGTAGGGCGCCGCCAGTTGCTCGCCGCCGCCGCGCAGCAGGTGCACCGGCACCGCCTCATAGGCCAGCCCCTTCAGGTTCAGCGCGATACGCACGCGGTAAGCGGCCGAACTGCGGAAATAGGTATAGAGCTTCATGCGCGTTCTCCGTAATTGCGTACGGTCTGGTCGATGGCGCCGAAAATGGTCTTGCCCTGTGCGTCCAGCATTTCAATGCGCACGTTGTCGCCGAATTGCATGAAGCCGGTTTGCGGCTTGCCGCTTTCGATGGTCTCGTACATGCGCACTTCCGCCAGGCAGCAATAGCCCACGCCGCCGTTGGCGATGCTGGAGCCGTGCAGGCTGCCCTGCTTGTTCGATACGGTACCGGAGCCGATGATGGTGCCGGCGCACAGTTCGCGCGTCTTGGCGGCATGCGCGACCAGTTGCGCAAAATTGAAGGTCATGTCTTCGCCCGCGTTCGGCCGGCCGAATGGCTGGCGGTTGATCTGCACCAGCAGCGGCAAGTGCAGCTTGTTGTCGCGCCAGTTCGCGCCCAGTTCGTCCGGCGTGACGGCCACCGGCGAGAACGCGCTGGCCGGCTTGGAGTTGAAGAAGCCGAAGCCTTTGGCCAGCTCGTGCGGGATCAGGTTGCGCAGCGAGACGTCGTTGACCAGCATGACCAGGCGGATGGCTTGCGCCGCTTCCTGCTCGCTGGCGCCCATCTTCACGTCGCCGGTAATGACGGCCACTTCCGCTTCCAGGTCGATGCCCCAGGCTTCGTCGAGAGCAAAGATGGCATCGCGCGGGCCGACGAAGCTGTCGGAGCCGCCCTGGTACATCAGCGGGTCCGTATAGAACGATGCCGGCACTTCGGCATTGCGCGCCTTGCGCACCAGTTCCACATGGTTGATGTAGGCCGAACCGTCGGCCCATTGGTAGGCACGCGGCAGCGGCGAATGGCAGATGCTTTCGTCGAAAGGCTTGGCGCCGGACGCGCTGCCCTGGTTCAGCAAGGCATAGATCTGTTTCAGCTGCGGCGCGGCCTGGTCCCAGTTGTCCAGCGCATCCTGCATGGTGGCGGCGATGTTCGGAACCGGTTGGCAGGATTTCAGGTCGCGGCTGACCACGACCAGGCGGCCATCGCGGCTGCCGTCTTTCAGGGAGGCGAGTTTCATGTGATTCCTTAGTTTTGCGGGGCGTGCATCCAGGCGGCGTGCTTGGGCGCCTTTTTCGTTTTAGACCATTCTTCCAGCATTTCCCACTTCACCTCATCGAGCTTTTGCATCATCTCGGGCGTGCCGACGTTGGCCGCCAGTTCCAGGCGGTGGCCGTTGGGGTCGAAGAAGTAGATCGATTTGAAGATGGTGTGGTTGACGGGGCCCAGCACGTCGATGCCGGCCGCCACCAGGCGCTCCTTGGCGGCCAGCAGTTCCTCCATCGAGCCCACTTCCAGCGCCAGGTGCTGCACCCAGGCCGGGGTATTTTCGTCGCGGCCCATGGCGGGCTGGGTGGGCAATTCGAAGAAGGCCAGGATGTTGCCGTTGCCTGCATCCAGGAACACGTGCATATAGGGGTCGGGCGCCTTGGTCGACGGCACCTCATCCTCCGCGATCGCCAGCACGAAATGCATGTTCAGGTGCTTGACGTACCACTCGACGGTTTCCTTGGCATCCTTGCAGCGGTAGGCGACGTGGTGGATTTGCTTGATTTTCATGGCGGGCTCCTTTGTATTCCGCCATTAAACTCTTGTTTCAGATATCATACAAACGATATTTTCACATCCATTTATCAGATTTACTAATGAGTCCTACCGTCCGCCAGATGCGCGCCCTGGTCGCCGTGGCCCGTACCGGCAGCTTCACGGCCGCCGCCGAACTGCTGCACGTGACCCAGTCCGCCCTGTCCGGGCAAATCAAGGAACTGGAACAGTTGCTGGGCGTGCGGGTGGTCGAGCGCAATACCCGGCGTGTGCAATTGTCCGAAGTGGGACGCGAGCTGTATCCCCTGTTCGACAAGATGCTGCAAGACCTGGATGGGGCGATGGCCGATATCGCCAGCCGCAAGGCGCTCAAGAAAGGCACGGTGCGCGTGGCGGCGCCGCAGATGATGGCCTGCACCCTGCTGCCGCAAGTGATAGCCGCCTTCCGCGCCGCCTATCCCGACGTGCAGGTGCAATTGGTCGACTGTCCGGTCGACAACGTCGCCGCACGCGTGGTGAGCGGCGAGGTCGATGTCGGCATCGGGCCGGAACGCGACGTCACCGCCGAGGTGGATGCCGCCCTGCTGTTCGAAATGCCCTTCGTGGTGGTGTTCCCGGCCGGCCACGCGCTGGCCGCGCGGCGCACCGTGGCGTGGGCCGAAGTCAACCGGCATCCCTTCATCGCGCTGCAGGGCCAGTTCACCGAGCGCCTGCTGCGCGATATGACCACGCTGGCGCCCTACAACGAAGTGACCTTCATGACCACGGCGCTAGCCATGGTGGCGGCGGGCCTGGGCATTACGGCGTGCCTGCCGTACGCCGAGCCGATGGTGCGGCTGTACGGGCTGGAAATGCGCCCGCTGGTCGAGCCGGAACTGAAGCGCAAGTTCTTCATCTACACCAAGACCTCGCGCACGCCTTCGCCGGCGGCGGAACGCTTCATCGGCATGCTGGGCGAACATTCCCTATAATTTGCGGCATGTCGCACAATACGATTGAAGCCAACCAGGCAATGGACAAATTCGACGGCCACCACCAGGTATGGCTGTTCGGCTATGGCTCGCTGATCTACAAGGCGGACTTTCCCTACATCGAGCGGCGGGCGGCGCATATCTACGGCTGGTCGCGCCGCTTCTGGCAAGGTTCGCACGACCACCGCGGCACGCCCGAAGCGCCGGGCCGCGTGGCGACGCTGATTCCGGCCGCCGGCGCGGTGTGCCATGGCATGGCTTACCTCGTGACGCCGGAGGAATTCGCCCACCTCGACCACCGCGAAAAGAACGGCTACCTGCGCGTGGCGATCGACATCCATTTCGAAACTGGCGGCGTGGAAGAAGGCTTGATCTACATCGCCGCCGCCGACAATGCAGCCTGGCTGGGGGAAGCGCCGGTCGAAGAAATCGCCCGCCATATCGCCTCGGCTTCCGGCCCCAGCGGCCCCAATACCGAGTACCTGCTGCGCCTGGCCGCCGCCCTGCGCGAGATGGGCCACCACGACGAGCACGTGCACGCTATCGAAGCCTACCTGGCGTCAAAATAAATCCATTTGTCCTGCCTTGGCGGCGGCGCGCGCTCGGGCGCCGGATGGCGGGATATGGTCGGGGCGCTTGAACTGGGTGCAGTCGAGGGCGCGGAACTTGCTGTGGCGGCCGTGGAAGCCGAAGCGGGTGATGCCTTTGTCGATGCGCTGCTGGATGAGGTCAGCCCACACGCCTTCCCCGCGCATGCGCGAGCCGAAGTCGGCTTCATAATCCTTGCCGCCGCGCATATCGCGCACCCGGTTCATCACGCGTGCCGCGCGGTCGGGGAAATGGGCTTCCAGCCATTCCTTGAACAGGGGACTGACTTCCCATGGCAGGCGCAGCACCACATAGGTCGCCATGATGGCGCCGGCATCGCGCGCGGCGGCCATGATTTTCTCGATGTCCGGTTCGGTCACGAAGGGGATGATGGGCGCGATGCTGACGCCGACCGGGATGCCGGCCCTGGCCAGCGTTTCGATGGTGCGCAGGCGGCGGGCCGGGGCCGCGGCACGCGGTTCCAGGGTGCGCGAAATCTTGCTGTCCAGCGTGGTGATCGTGACTGAGGCGGCCGCCAGGTTGCGCGCGGCCATCGGGCCAAGAATGTCGATGTCGCGCTCGATCAGGGAGGACTTGGTGATCAGGCCGACCGGATGGTTGCACTCGGCCAGCACTTCCAGTACGCGCCGTGTGAGCTTGTAGTCGCGTTCGCAGGGCTGGTAGGCGTCCGTGTTCACGCCCAGGGCCAGCGATTCCACCTGGTAGCCCGGCTTGGACAATTCCGCCCGCAGCAATTCCGGCGCATTCACCTTGGCGAACAGCCTGGTCTCGAAATCAAGCCCCGGGGACAGGCCGAGGTAGCTGTGCGACGGCCGGGCAAAGCAATAGATGCAGCCATGCTCGCAGCCGCGATAGGGGTTCAGCGAAACATTGAACGGGATATCGGGCGACTGGTTGCGGGTGAGGATGGTTTTGGCCGTTTCCTCGGTGACCATGGTGCGCGGCGGCGCCGGCGCGCCGGCGTCCTGCGCGGGATCGGCGCCCCAACCGTCATCAAACACTTCGCGCGCCTGCAACTCGTAGCGGCCCTGCATATTCGACACGGCGCCGCGCCCCTTCTGCGCTTTCAGCGATTGCGGCGGCAGCATCACCTGCCCTTCGAATTCATGGTCCTGCATCTGGCGCCCCAAACTTCGATACTGTGTATTTATACAGTATTTTATCGCTGCCTGGATGCCACCGCAAGCGCCGTGTGGCAAGGCAGTTATCAAAGTACAAAGCAGGTAGTGACACCAAGCTGGTATCATGCGCACTTCTCCGGGACCTCCCCGACCTTCAAAGAGCAATAAATGACCAAAACTACCGATCTGCCCTCCTTCTGGAGCAGGATTTCCCTCGCCATTGGCGCCTTCCTCAAAACCCTGGGCGATGCTGGATTTGCCGCGCGCGTGCGCGACGACGCCATCGGCCCGGTGGCCGCTGCTCCAGCGGCAGCGCCTGCGCCAACGCCCGCTCCCACCCCGGCCGCCGCGCCCCTGCGCGAAGCCACGCCCGATGCCGCCCTGCAGCTGCTGTCGCTGTTCCAGCGCGAAGCGCGCCTGATCGACTTCACCCAGGAAAACCTGTCCGGCTACTCGGACGCCGACATCGGCGCCGCCGCGCGCGTGGTGCATGAAGGCTGCGCCAAGGTGCTGCGCGAGCACTTCTCCATCGACGCCATCCGCAGCGAAGCGGAAGGCAGCCGCGTGACGCTGCCGGAAGGCTTCGACGCGTCGGCCGTGCGCCTGACCGGCAATGTGGTCGGCAAGGCGCCGTTTACCGGCACTTTGAGCCACCGCGGCTGGCGCGCGGTCAGCGTGCGCCTGCCGAAACTGGCGGAAGCGCATGACGCCAAGGTACTGGCACCGGCCGAGGTGGAACTGTGAGCGA
>CAMLRG010000127.1 GCA_946482335.1 uncultured Duganella sp.
GTCGAGCACGCGCTGGCCCGGCTCTGGATGAGCTGGGGCTTGCAGCCCTGGGCCGCGAAGCACGATCCGGTGAAGGACGTCGGGCCGGCGACATACGCGAGGATTTTCGAATTGCTATGGCGCCTGAAGGCCAACATCATCTGGCCCGCGATGCACGAGTCGACCAAGCCTTTCTATCAGATCAAGGGTAACGCCGAAGTGGCACGCGATTATGCGATCGTGATGGGCACCTCACATGCCGAGCCTTTGATGCGCAACAATGTGCGCGAATGGGACCCGAAGCAGGGACCGTTCAACTTCTTCACCAACCGCGGGGCGCTGGTGCGCTATTGGGATCGACGGGTGAAGGAGGTCAGGCAATTCGAGAACATGTATTCGGTGGGGTTACGCGGCGTGCACGACAGCGCCATGGAGGGAGCACACACTCTGCGCCAGCAGGTAGAAGGCACAGCGGCGGCGATCGAAGTCCAGCGCGAACTGCTGGGCGCGGCCCAAGGCAAGCCCGCCGCGCAAGTGCCGCAAGCGATCACCCTGTACAAGGAAGTGCTCGACATCTACAAAGCGGGCCTGCCGGTGGCCGACGACATTACGCTGATCTGGCCGGACGACAACTATGGCTATATGCACCAACTGAGCACCCCGCAGGAGGCGCAGCGCAGCGGCGGCGCCGGCTTGTACTACCATCTGTCGTACTGGGGCCGCCCGCACGATTACCTCTGGCTGGGTACTACCCATCCGGCGCTGGTCCGGGACCAGCTGGAGCGGGCGGTGGCGACTGGCTCCACCAAAGTCTGGATCGCCAATGTCGGCGATATCAAACCGCTCGAATACCTGACCCAGTACTTCCTCGATGTCGCCTTCGACCGGCAGCAACTGGCATTGACCCCGCGCCAGCACCTGGCGCAATGGCTGTCGCGGCAATTTGGCGCCCGACATGCGGCGGACATCGCGGCCATTCTTCTGGACTATTATGACCTGGCGTGGGCGCGGCGGCCGGAATTCATGGGCTTCAGCCAGACCGAGCCGAGTACGGCAACGCGCCAGACGGATTTCATGCGCTCCGGTGGCGAAGAGGCCGAGCGGCGTTTGGAGGCGTATGCCGACCTGGTGCGGCGCGCGGAGGCGGTCGACGCGGCGCTGCCGGCGGTGCAACGGGATGCCTACTTCCAGCTCGTGCTCTATCCGGTTCGGGCCAGCGCCAATCTGAACGCCCGCATCCTGAAGCATGACCTGGCGCAGCAGCTGGCCCGCACGGGCCGGCCGGCGGCGCAGCTCTACGTCCGCCAGGCCCAGGAGGCGCAGCGTGCGATCGTCGAAGATACGCGTCGCTATAACCTGGGCAAGTGGCAAGGCATGATGGATGCGGCGCCGCGCCGCTTGCCGGTATTCGATCCTCCGCTCTTTGCGAGCTATGACCGGCCCTTCCGCAGTGATTGTGCGATAAGCTATCCGGGACAGTTTTCAGCCTTCGCCGACCGCTTGCCGTTCACGACCGGCAGGGCGGAAACCAAGACCATCACGCTGGTGAACTATGCCGCAAGCCCGCTTCGCTGGAAAGCGGCGGCAATGCCTGGCGGCTTCACGGTAAGCCCGGCCAGCGGCGAACTCGATGGCAGCAATGGCTACGAACAGCGCATACAAGTGCGTTATGACGGCACGGGCCAAGCGGGGACCTTGAGCGTGGCGTGCGGTGCCGCCATGGTCCAAGCCGCGCTCTGGCTGGCCCCCGGTGCCGATGGGCAAATGCCGACCGAGCATGAGCGTATCGTCGCCTTGCCGGCGGCCAGCGCAAAAGCTCCCACAGGCTGGAGCCTGCTGCCCGGCCTGGGAAGTTACGGCGCCAGCCTGCGTTCGGACCTTACGCAAGCATCGGTGGAACTGGGGGGCGCTGGCAGCCGCCCGCCGCTGGAATACGAGTTCGTGAGCCATACCCCAAGTGCGGCACGCCTGAAATTCGTGACCGTACCGGCGCATGCACTGACCTCGGCCAACGGCGTGCGCCTGGCATACAGCCTGGATGGCGGAGCGTGGCAGCTACTGGACTTCGAAACCTTCGGCCGCAGCGAGGAATGGAAGCTGAACGTCTTGTCCAATACGGCCATACGGGAGCGAGAATTGCGCTCGCTTGCGCCCGGACGCCACCAACTGAAAGTGGTCGCACTCGACCCTGGCGTAGTGCTGGACCGCATAGAAATCGCCTTCGACGGCGCCCCGCAATACTATGGCAAGCCCTTGTTTCCCAACTTAGGAGCGCAATGATGAACGTTAAAATCGCCGCTACCCGGTTCGCGCTGGCTGCACTAGGCTTGCTCGCATATTCCGCCTGGGCCGCAGGACCGTCCCGGACCTTCAGCTTCGACACCGCATCCAGCGTGCCCGGCAGCGTAGCCGTGAAAGCGGACATGGCTTACGACGCGGCGCGCGGCTATGGTTTCGAGCCTGGCGCTTCGGCCTGGAGCGGTAAGCCATGGCGTTTCTCTGCGGCGTTAAACGAAGGCAACTACGATGTGGTCATCCGTTTTCGCAGCGCCAGGGCGGCTGCCCGTGCCACCGTCAAGGCGGAGTTGCGGCGCCTCATGCTGGAGCCAGGCGACGCCGCCCACCAGGCGGGCGCCGATCCCGCGGCGCGCCGCTTTACCGTCAATGTGCGCAGTGCACGCATCGCGGCGCGCAATGGCATGGCCGAAGGTAAGGTCGATTTGCTTCCGCGCGAATCGCATTACGAGGCCGATGCGTGGGATGACAGGCTGACATTGGAAGTCCACGCGGAAAGCGACGCGGTCCGCAGTATCGAGATGGTTGCGGTGACGGTCCCCACGCTCTTCCTGCTTGGCGACTCGACCGTTGCAGACCAGGCCAACGAGCCGTATGGCAGTTGGGGCCAGATGCTGCCGCGCTTCTTCAAGGCGGGGATCGCGGTGGCGAATCATGCGGAATCGGGCGAGACCCTGCGTGCATCGCTGTCGCGGCGGCGGATTGACAAGGTGGTCTCGCTGCTCAATCCCGGCGACCTGGTCATGATCCAGTTCGGTCACAATGACCAGAAGCAGCTCTTTGACGGCATGAGCGCCCCCTTTACGACATTCAAGCATGAGCTTAAAACACATGTCGACATGGTCCGCGCGGGGGGTGGGGTAGCGGTGCTCATCAGTTCCGTGGAGCGCCGCCGCTTCGACGTCCTGGGCAATATGAGCAGCACCCTTAACGACTATGCCGAAGCCGTGCGCCAGAGCGCGCGGGAATTGAATGCACCCTTGATCGATTTGCACGCGATGAGCCTGCAGCTGTACCGTGGCATGGGTCCGCAAGGATCGGAAGCGCTGTTCGCCGCGCCGCCCGGCAAGCAGGTCGACAACACCCACCACAACGCCTACGGGGCCTATACCATTGCCCGCCTGGTGGCACAGGGATTGCGCGAAACGGGACTGCCGGCTGCGCAATACCTGGCGGGCGACCTGGGTGCGGTCGACCCGGCCGTTCCGCCCAGGCTGGCACAGTTTGCTGTGCCAGCCAGCCCCGTCACGGTTGCCGAGAAACCGCGCGGCGATTGATTTTTCCAAGCTAACCATGAACTCACACTTACTTCGCGCCGTGTTTGGCTCCGCCTTTGCATGTTTGCAATTGCTGGCGCCTGCAAATTCACAGGTATTGCGGCCCGACGCCAGCCTCGAGCAATTGGCGCCGCGTGAACGCATCTGCATCGACAGCGGCTGGCGCTTCCACCAAGGCGATCCGGCAGATGCAGGCAACTCACTGGTCTATGAGGTGCGCAGCGGCGGCGCCTGGACCGAAGGGCAGCCGGAAGAATGGACGCCGCGCGGCCCGGATGTCAAAGTGGGCGGTGGCGGCATGAAGCCGTGGATTCTGCCCAGTGGGAATGCCTTCATCAAGGATGCGAACCGGCGCTACCAGCGCCCTGCAGGGCACCCCGGCGGCGACGTGTCCTTTGTTCGGGCCGATTTCGAAGATGGCGGCTGGCGCAAGCTGGACTTGCCTCATGACTGGGCGATCGAGGGTCCCTTCCTCACGGACGGTCCCTATAGCAATATTGGCCGCCTGAAAAGCTGGGGTCCCGTCTGGTACCGCAGGGCGCTGGAGATTCCCGCGCGTGACCAGGGTAAATCGATCTTCCTCGATGTCGAAGGCGCGATGTCCTACGCCACCGTCTGGTTAAATGGCAAACTGGTTGGAGGTTGGCCATACGGCTACAGTTCCTGGCGGCTGGACCTGACGCCGTATGTCGTCCCTGGCGGCAGGAACCAGTTGGCGATACGGCTGGATAACCCCATTGATTCATCGCGCTGGTACTCCGGCAGTGGCATCTACCGTCATGTCTGGCTGACGAAAACCGGGCCGCTGCATGTCGCGCAATGGGGTACCCGTTTACGCACCCCGCAGGTATCGAAGGATCGGGCCACGATCGAGCTGGAAGTAACCGTCGATCATCGGGGGAATACGCCAGTTCTGGCGCAGGTGGCGACCGAGATCTATGCACTGAATGCGGAGGGCAGTCGGGAAGGGGCTGCAGTGGCAAGCATCGCCGCCCAAACGGTTAACGTACCGGCCAATGGCAGCGCAACCGTGCCGGGCGAGGCAATTGTGAAGGGGCCGCGGCTGTGGGGGCCGGTGCCGGAACAGCGCCCGCAGCGTTATGTCGCGGTGACCACGGTGTCCCGCAACGGCCAGGCACTGGACCGGTATGAAACCCGCTTCGGCATCCGCTCCCTGCGTTTCGACCCCGACCACGGCTTGTTTGTGAACGGCATGCCAGTGCGCCTCAAGGGCGTCAACCTGCATCACGACCTCGGCGCGTTAGGGGCGGCCTTCAATTACCGCGCGGCGGAACGCCAACTCGAAGTGATGCTGGAGATGGGTTTTAATGCGCTGCGCCTGAGCCACAATCCGCCTGCGCCGGAAGTGCTGGAACTCTGCGACCGCATGGGCATTCTGGTGATCGATGAGATCTTCGACGCATGGGAGGTCAAGAAGACCAACTTTGACAGCCACTTGCTGTTCAAGGAATGGCATGAGCAAGACTTGCGGTCCATGCTGCGCCGCGACCGCAACCACCCTTCGGTGATCATGTGGAGCGTCGGTAATGAGGTATTGGAGCAGACCACCGAACGCGGCGCGCAAATCGCCAGGATGCTGGTCGATATCAGCCACCAGGAAGATCCGAGCCGGCCCGCGACTGCGGGCAACCATCTGGCGCGTGCTGAAGACCCATTGACGGGCGTGTTCGATGTCCTGGGCGTCAATTACCGTGGGGCCGGCATGCGCTCGAATCCCCCGCAATACCCGACTTACCGGGCCAGCTTCCCCGGCAATCTGATTTATGGCAGCGAAACCGTGTCGGCCTTGAGCAGCCGGGGCGAATATCTGTTCCCGGTTCCCGGCGGCTACTTCGGCCATCAGATACGGCCGGGTATCGGCGGCGATTTCGAGCGCCACCACGTCAGCGCCTACGAATTGTTCGCAACCGATCCCGGCGTTGCCGCGGACCGCCAATTTGCGACCGACGACCAGAATCCTTATGTGGCCGGCGAATTCGTCTGGACCGGCTGGGACTACCTGGGCGAGCCCACGCCTTTCAAGGAAGCGCGCAGCTCCTATTTCGGCATCGTCGACCTGGCCGGTTTCAGGAAGGACCGCTTCTACCTGTACCAGTCGCGCTGGCGCCCGGACTTGCCGTTTGCCCATATCCTGCCGCACTGGACCTGGCCGGAGCGCGTCGGCCAGGTGACCCCGGTGCACGTGTTTTCGTCCGGCGATGAAGCGGAATTGTTCGTCAACGGCAAATCGCAGGGCCGCATCGCGAAGGCCACCGCGCGCTCGCCGTACGAATACCGCTTCCGCTGGGATTATGTGAAGTACGAACCGGGCGAACTGGCGGTTGTGGTCTACAAGGACAAGAGGGAGTGGGCGCGCAGTACGGTGCAAACGGCCGGAGCCGCCGCGCGCCTGGCCGCCATTCCGGACCGGGCACGCATCCATGCCGATGGCAAAGACCTGTCCTTCGTTTCTGTCAGCGTGACGGACAAGGATGGGCGGCCGGCGCCGCGCGCCGCCAACCGGGTGCACTTTTCGATCGACGGTCCGGGCGAGATCGTGGCGACGGATAACGGCGACCAGACCGATATGGAGCCGTTCCAAGCCCATGAGAAGCAAGCCTTCAATGGCCGTGTCCTGGTGATCGTCCGCGGCAAGCCGGGGCAGCCCGGCAAGATCTCGGTGCGCGCAGCCGCAGCCGGCCTGTCGCCCGCGGAGGCAACGATTCTTACGCAGCGATGAAATAGCCGGGATAACGCTCTCTGAGCGTCTCCAATTGCGCCAGGCTGCCGGACAAATGCTCCCTGACGCACGCCTGCGCCATCGCGCCATCTCCGCTGGCGATGGCGCCGACGATGCTGGAGTGGTCGGCCAGCACCAGTTTCCCCTTGCCGGCCAGCGGCACGTGCAGGCGCCGGACACGGTCGAGATTACCGCTCATGCTGCGCAGGAAATTCCACAGTTCTTCTACCTGTCCTGCAACGAACAGCTGGTGATGGAACTCCAGGTCCAGCCGCATGAAAGCGTCATAATCCTGGCGCGACAGCGCAAACGCTTGCTGCGACACCAGGCCTTCCAGGGTACTGACCAGCGCCGGATCGCGCTGCTGCGCGAGCGAATGCGCCAGCTCCAGTTCCAGCGAAAGGCGCAGAAAATGCGCTTCATTGATGGACTCGATATCGATGGCGCGGACGATGGTCGCGTGCTGCGGATAAATGTCGACCAGTTTCTCCTCGCCCAGGCGGGTCAGGGCGTCGCGCACCGGCGTGGTGGAGAGCTTGAAATACTCTGCGAGGGCGGCGCGGTCCAACTGCATGCCCGGTGGCAGGGTCATTGTGGTGATCAGTTCCCTGAGATGGTCGAATGCCTGGGAGGACGCGGCGCGCGTCCGGTCCAGCTTGAATGGGATGGGAAAGGGGCCAAAAGACATTAGGCGATTCATTCCTTCAGGTATTGCGGATAGGTCTTCCGCAAATCGATTAATTGCGACAGCGTGCCGCCCAGGTGCTGTCGGACCCGTTCTTCGGCCAGCGCTGGATTGTGCTGTTCAATGGCGTCCACCAGCTCGTTGTGTTGCCGCAGAACCGAGTCGGCTTTGTTATTCAGGGGCAGGTGCAAGCGGCGCAAGCGGTCCATATTGCCGCTGCGCGCGCGCATGGTGTGCCAGAGCCGCTCGGCGTTGGCCGCAGTGAACATCGCGCGATGAAATTCCTGGTCGGCCGCGACGAAGCCTTCGACGTCCTGATGCTCCCAGAAACTGGCTTGCATAGCCACGATCGCGCGCAGGCGTCCCGGCAATGTGCCATCAGCTTGCCGCGCGAGTGTCCTGGCGACTTCGAGTTCCAGCGCCAGGCGCAGGAAGTGTGCATTGCGGGCGGAATCGAGGTCGATTTCCCGTACCCGCGTTGCGTGCTGCGGGAAAATATCGACCAGCCCATCCTCCTCCAGGCGCAACAGCGCGTCGCGTACCGGGGTTACCGACGCATTGAAGAAGCGGGCCAGTTCAGGCCGTGGCAGCAGCGTGCCCGGTGCGAATGCCAGGGAGACGATTTTTGACCGCAGGTAGTCGTAGATTTGCGCGGCCGCCGATTGGCCCTTCGCCAATTCAAACGATCCTTCCAAGAGTGGTGAGTCCATTGCATGCAGGAGTGATTATGAACTGATATTTTAGCGCGTCGGCACAGGGCGCAGGTAGCGCTTTCCGCGCGAAGTCTGGTTTCCAGGCTGGGATTTCGATCTCAGCTGGCTGCATGGGCGGCCGGCATCCGGTCCAGGTATTCCCGGATTGCCGAAATCGCCAGCCGCACCTTGGCTGGTTGCGAATGGCGTTGCACGGTTACCGCGTAGACGCCCATCGGCGGCATCGACCAACCCGGCAGCACGGGCACCGCTAACCCAGCTTCGATCAATGGTGTGGCATCGGGGCCTGGCATGCGCAAGATTCCGCCCCCTTGCAGCATGACCTGCTGCAGCGCGATGAAGCTATTGCCGGCGACGGGACCGTTGACGCGCACGCGGTGCGCAGGCTCGCCGGGCCGATGCAGTTCGATGAACTCGGTCTGGTTGATAACGCTCAAGTTGAGCACCGGGTACCTGGCCAGGTCTTCTGGCGTTCGCGGCAAGCCATGCTCGCGCGAAAAGGACGCCGCCGCGACCAGGACGTGACGCCATTCGGCCAGGCGGCGCGCGACCAGGTTGGAATCGGTGAGCATCCCGACGCGGATGGCAAGGTCTATCCGCTCGGCGATCAGGTCGATGCGGCGGTCTTCCGCGAACAGGCGCAAGGACAGATGCGGATGGGCGCGCAATAGCGGCGCCAGCGCCGCCGCGAGGTGGGCGCTGAAACCTACCGGGAAGGCGATCCGCAATTCGCCGCGCGGCTCGTCGCGCAAGTCAGACAAGCGCTGCTCGGCGGCCTGCGCCGCGAGCAGCATGGCTGCGCAGTCTTCATAGTAGGCCTGACCTGCTTCAGTGGTACTCAGGCGCCGGGTAGAGCGGTGCAGCAGGGCCAGGCCAGTTTCCGCCTCGTGGTGGCGAATTTGCTGGCTGACTGCCGATGTCGTCATCCCGAGTTCGCGCGCCGCAGCGCTCATGGAGCCCGCTTCGACCACGCGGGCGAAGATGGCCATGCGCTTCAAACGGTCTATTGTTAAGTTTTGCTTCATGGTTATTGCGAATTTTGCCCACTTATCGGAACCTCGTAAAGTCCTCATACTGAATGCATCTTCACCCAACCAGGAGTTTTTCATGAAAATCGCATTGATTGGCGCTACCGGCTTCGTAGGCGGCGGCTTGCTGGCGGAGGCACTCGCGCGCGGCCACGAGGTGACGGCAGTGGTGAGCCGCCCGCAACGGCTGACACCAGAGACAGGCCTGTCCGTGATTGGGGCCGACGTACTCGACCAGCAAAAGCTCGCCACGCAGCTCGCAGGACATGACGCGGTCATCAGCGCCTTCAGCGGCCACGCACAGGCCGATGTGCGTGCATACTACGGCCGTGGCGTCGATTCGATCATCGGCGCCAGCAAACAGGCCGGCGTACGGCGCCTTCTGATGGTAGGTGGCGCCGGCAGCCTGGAAGTGGCGCCAGGCGTACAGGCCGTCGATACCCCGGAGTTTCCGGCGCAGTGGAAAGCGTCCGCGCTGGGCGCGCGCGACACGCTGGAGAAATTGCGCAAAGAGCAGGACCTTGACTGGACTTTCCTCAGCCCCGCAGCGCTGCTTGAGCCGGGCCAACGCACTGGCAAATTCCGCCTCGGCGCCGACCAGCTGCTAACGGACGCACAAGGCCAGAGCCGTATTTCGGTGCAGGATTACGCGGTCGCCATGTTGGACGAGCTCGAGCATCCGGCCCATGCGCGCAAGCGTTTCAGCGTCGCGTACTGAGACGTGCCGCTGTACGGCTGCCGACCTGGCTGCTGCGCATGCTGAAGTTGTCGCTGGGCGTCACGCGGTGACATGAGCAACGTGTTGTGGTGGACTGGCGATGGTCCCATCGAATGTCAAATGCCCGACTGCGCGCGCAGTGAGGCGCGCTGTTCCGCCGCAAGCTCGCGCGGCACCCAGGCGGCGACCGTCTCGATGAAGGCGCGCACTTGGGGCGGCATGAATGCGCGCTCCGGGTAAACCAGCGCGATCTGCATTTCGGCGCCGACGATGCCGGCGAGTACCTGCACGAGCGCGCCGCTCTTCAGGTGCGGCGATACGAGGTTATGCGGGAGGAGTGCGATGCCAAGACCGCTCACCGCGGCTTCGCACAACAGGGCGATGTCGTTCGAGAAGAGGGTGCCGTCAACATGGAGTTTGTCTCCGGAGATCAGGGGCCAGTGGGATAGCGGCAGCTCGCCGCGCGCGAAGCCAAGCAGACAGCGGTGGGTCCGCAGATCGCCTTCCGTACGCGGGGCGCCGCGTTCAGCGAGATAGGCGGGCGCCGCTACAGCCATCATCGGGTCGCGGAAGAGCGTGCGCGCGATGAGGCCGGGCTGGAGCTGGCTGCTGGCACGCAGCGCAACGTCATAGCCGCCGTTGAGGACATCAACATGCTGGTTCGACGTGTGGACATGGACACGCAGCGCAGGGTAGCGCGCCGCGAACTCGCAGAGCATCGCATGGAAGCTTGCGTTCATCATTGGCGGCACCGAGACGCGCAGATCGCCGCGCACGACGTCGTCGCTCATGCGCACGCTCTGCTCGGCGAGACGTACGGCTTCGAGCGCGATGCTGGCCTGCCGATAGAACACTTCACCGACATCGGTGAGGACGAGGCTACGCGTGGAACGACGCAGAAGGCGCGCGCCCAACCGTTCCTCGAGACGAGCGAGGCGGCGGCTCACCGTCGCGCGCGGTACTCCTAGCTCGGCAGCGGCGCGCGAGAGGGATTTGGCGTCGACCGTCTTGGTGAAGGCGACGAGTTCGGATGTTTCGACGGGATCGCTCATATGGATCAAATCTTGGCAAATGATGTCAACTTTTGCAGTATTGCTTCAAATGTCGATCCGGCGCAAGATCTGGCCCAAGATAAACCGACCGCAGCGCTTTCGCCTCCGTGCTGGCGCCATGGATCAAAAAGGAAAGAGGTGTAAATGAAATCGAGCGGAAAGAAACTGATTGCCGTCTTCGGCGCAACGGGAAACCAGGGCGGCGGCGTGGTGCGTGCCCTGAAGGCCAGCGGCCAATTCGATGTGCGCGCGCTCTCCCGCGAACCGGGTAAGTACCACGGCGGCGCCGACGAGGTGGTCGCAGCCGATCTGGAACGCCCGGAGACCCTTGCAGAAGCACTCAAAGGCGCACACGGCGTCTTTCTCGTCACCAATTTCTGGCAGGAAGGCACCGATGAGATCCGGCAGGCAACGGCGGCGATTCAGGCTGCGAAAGCTGCAGGCGTCAATCATCTGATCTGGTCGACACTTCCCAACGTCGAGGCGATCAGCGGCGGCGAGTTCAAACTCCCCCAATTCACGGGGAAGTCGAAGGTCGATGCGATCGTCAAGGATGCCGGATTTCCGCGTCACACCTTCGTCGTACCGCCTGCCTACTTTCAAAACTTCGCCGGACCATACGGTCCGCAACGGCAGCAGGACGGCAGCTTTGGCTGGGTGCTGCCCATCGATCCTGCGGTGCGTTGCATCCACATGGGTGACATCAACGAGCTGGGCAACATCGTGGCCGGCGCGTTCGCGCACCCGGATGAAACGGGCGATGGCGCCTATCTGCCCCTGGTCGGTGACTTCCTGAGCTTCAACGAGCTCGTCGGCACCTTGAATCAGTTGGGCCAGCAGATTTCGTTCACACGCGTTTCGCGGGAGGTGTTCGCAGGCTTTTTCCCGGGCGCCGATGCGATAGGTGAGACGCTGGCCTACTACAACGACTATACCTATCTTGGCCCGGGCCCGCACGACGAAGAGATCGCGCTGGCGAACAAGGTAGCAGGCCGGACGCCGACATCATTTGCAGCATGGGCTCGGGATAATTTCCGGCTCGGCGCGGCTCCCTCGGCTTGAATCAATCCTGACTTACTCCAACGAGCCGTGGGGCGTGAAGCCTGCTAAGCCGATGTGTGTAGCCCGGCATTTAAAAGGCCGGGCTACCGCATAGGATACGATCAGTTCTCTTCGCGCCAGCGGCGCAGCCAGATCGCAGCGGCAATCATGCCCACGCCCGCCGCAACGCCAATCCACAGCACCGGGCTGGCCAGCGAAGTGTAGGCTTCGTTGAAGAAGGCGGAGATGGCTTCTGCTGGGTTGCCTTTCGGCCCATCGGCATGTTCCATCGCCTGGCGTGCCGATTCGTCGAACATGAACCAGGCGCCTGGCAGCACGCTGCCCAGCAGGCGCAGTACCACGTTCTGGAAGTACCACTCAATGTTCAGGCCCATCTTGAAGGCATGGTTGGCCCAGGCCAGCAGGGCGCCGCTCATCAGCGGTGTGCCGACTGCCCACAGGAACACCTTGCTGCGCGCCCAGCTCGATACCAGCAGCAGCCAGCCCACGGTCGGCAAGGCCCACAGCAGGTAGACCGGGATCAGCGACAGCATGCGGAATGGGCTGAGCCACAGGTTGGTCGCCGACAGCAGGTCGCCGAACACGTTCACGCCGTGGAAGCTGAGCGAGATGGCAGCCATCACCATGATCGCGAACGAAGTCAGGAAGGAGATCGCGGCAATGGTCAGCGGCACTGCCACCGTCGCCACCAGCACCTTGGACAGCACGGTGAACGAATCGGACACCGGCAGCGATTTCCAGAACAGGATGCTGCGGTCGCGGCGGTCGTCGTACAGGGCGCTCAGGCAGTAGAAGAACACCAGGAAGCCCATCATGATGTACAGCGGCACCCCAATCATCGGGAAGGCTGCGCCCACCACATTGGCCATGTCATGGCGCTCGACGACCGTCATTTCATGGAAGCGCGACAGCTTTTCGCCGTCGAAGTGCATCTCGACGTTGTTACCGATGATGAGCATCACGGCAGTGAAGGCCACCAGCAGGGCGCCGACGATGGCCGGCGCCCAGAGCAGCATGCCCTTGTTCTCCCAGTATTCGCGCTGCATCAGCCATTTCATCGTGTTCATTCGTATTGTCCTTTCATGCTGGCGACGAACAGGTCGGCCACGCTGGGGGTACGGGTTTCGCCAAACGTTTCGAGCTGCTTGCGCGAGACGCCGTCGAACAGCATCACGGCCTTGCCGAACACGGTGCGCTGGTGCAGCGGCTGCAGGGCGCTGGCGGCGGTCATGTATTCCGGCTGCACCATCACTTCGGTGTAACGGTCGCCGATTTCGTCCATCGAGGCGGCCAGGGTGATCTTGCCGTCGCGGATGAACATCAGGTCGGTCAGGATATTCTCGACTTCCTCGATCTGGTGGGTGGTGATCAGGATGGTCTTGTTCTCGTCGAAGTAGTCTTCCAGCAGCTGGTGGTAGAACTGCTTGCGGTACAGGATGTCCAGGCCCAGGGTCGGCTCGTCGAGCACCAGCAGCTTGGCGTCGATCGCCATCACCAGCGCCAGGTGCAGCTGCACGATCATGCCCTTGGACATGGCCTTGACCTTCATGTTCGGCGACAGCTTGGTGTTGGAGATGTATTTTTCGGCGCGTTCGCGGTTGAAGCGCGGGTGCACGCCTTCCACGAAGCTGATGGCGTCCTTCACCTTCAGCCAGCGCGGCAGGATGGCGACGTCGGCGATGAAGCAGACATCCTTCATCAGCTCGTCGCGCTGCTGGCGCGGGTCCAGGCCCAGCACGTTCAATTCGCCTTCGAAGTGCGACAGGCCGAGGATGGCTTTCAGCGTGGTGGTCTTGCCGGAGCCATTGGGCCCGATCAGGCCGACGATGCGGCCGGCGTTGATCTGGAAGCTGGCGTCGTCCAGCGCCTTGGTGGTGCCGTAACGCTTGCTCAGGTTTTTAGCGGTGATGATCGCTGTCATGCCGGGGCTCCTTGTGGCGGCACATTCGTGGCACGCAACAGTTGTTCAATGTCCAGGCCCAGGCGGCGGATGCGTTCGACCATCGCGGGCCATTCTTCGCGGATAAAGCGTTCGCGTTCGGTGGACAGCAGTTTATCAACAGCGCCTTCGGTAACGTACATTCCAAGTCCCCTTCTTTTTTCTACCAAGGTTTCGTCGACCAGTTCCTGATAGGCCCGGGAGACGGTGATTGGGTTCAATTGATAATCGGCCGCGACCTGGCGCACCGAGGGCAGGGCATCGCCGGGCTTGAGCAAGCCATCCAGCATCATGCCGACGACCCGCTCCTTCAATTGCAGGTAGATCGGACGGTTTTCATTCCACATACATCGTTTCCTCCAGTGTTGGTGATTTAATGAACTGGTGTTGTAGTGAACTATAACACTGAATTGGTTAGATGCAAGTGGTTTTTTTGCAAATCCGGACTAAGCTGTGGAGTACCCGCCTGAAAGGAGATTGCCATGTCCAGAACACTGTCCCGCGCCCTGGCTGCCGGTGTTGCCGCTGCAGCCCTTGGGTGCCTGTTTCCTGTTTCCGCAATGCACGTCGGCGATGAAATGAAGTGGGGCGATGCGCCGCCAACCCTGCCCAAGGGAGCCAAGCTGGCAGTCCTGCAGGGCGACCCCGGCAAGGCCGGGCCGTTCGTGATGCGTCTGTCGGCCCCGGCGGGCTATAAGGTGCCGCCGCATATGCATTCGCAGATCGAAAATGTTACGGTGATCAAGGGCACGCTGCTGCTGGGCATGGGCGACAAGCTCGATGAGAAAGCCGCCAAGGCCCACCGGGCGGGCGATTTCGTCGCGATTCCCGCCAAGACCAACCACTACGCGATCATGAAAGGCGCCACCGTCGTGCAATTGCACGGGGAGGGGCCGTTCGATATCACATATGTGAACCCGGACGACGATCCGTCGAAGAAGAAGTAAGCATCTGTTCCAGCTGGACGGCTTGCCGCACCTGGCTGCCGGACATGGTGTTGTCGAAGATGACCAGGGCTTCGCCGCCCTGGGCGCGCAGCCACGCCGCGACTCGTGCCAGCCGTTCCGGCTCGTAGACGGAGCGGTAGATGTGCGGGCTGCCGTGCAGGCGCACATAGGTCGCGTTGTCGTGGGTGGCGACGAATGGACCAGGCTCGCCGGCGGGCGGGTCGGCCACCACGCGGATAACGCCCAGCTCCCGCATCAATGCCGTCGCCTCGCCGGCAAACCAGGTCCCATGGCGCGCTTCGCAGGCCAATGACGGGTGGCGCTGCGATTGCCCCTGCTGCAGCGTGCTGCCGAAGCGCTCGCGCAGGGAGGCGAACAGCCGGCGAGCAGCCTCTACGTCAAAGCGTAGGCTGGGCGGGGTCTGGACCAGCACCCATCCCAGTTTGCTGCCGAGCGCGCTCGCTTCGGCGGCGAAGCGATCGAGCTCGGCGCCGAACTCCTGCAAGCGTTTCTCGTGGGTGATGGACTTCGGCAGCTTGACGGCGAAGCGGAAGCCGGCGGGCACGCTGTCCGCCCAGCGCGCATAGGTGTCCGGCCGGTGCGGCCGATAAAACGATGAGTTGATCTCGACGGCCGCGAAGCGCGCCGCATAGCGGGCCAGGTTGCTGCCACGCGCGGACGGCGGGAACAAGTCCGCGTCCGCGCGTGGCAGGGCCCAGCCCGCGATACCAATGGTTACACGTCCCATGCGCAATTCCCGTTATAGTCCTAGGACTATGGCATAGGAGTCGGACATGAACCAACACAGGAGGCGGGCGGCGCTGGCGCTCGCGGGCGCCGCAGCGGCGTTGACGGCGGCGCTGGTGGCGGGCTGCGCGAGCTTTGCCGGGCCGCGCGATTACGAAGTCCCGCTGGCGCGCTTGCAGCGCAATATTGACCAGCGCTTCCCGCTTGAGCATCGGGCACTTGCAGTGTTCGACCTGCGCTTGCAGCAACCGCGCCTGACCATGCTGCCGAACGACCGCATCGCTCTCAGTGCCACGTTGTCGGTGTCCTCGCCGCTGATGCGCCAGCAATATGGCGGCAGCCTTGCACTGTCAGGCAGGCTGGCGATCGACCAGGGCCGCAATGCCGTGGTGCTGACCGAGGCGCGGCTGGACGACTTCACGCTGGATGGCCTGGATGAACGCACCCAGCGCCAGGTCGGCGGCGCCGTACGCCTGCTGGCCGACGGCCTGGTGCAGGACACGCCCATCTATACCTGGCGTCCGGATGAGCTGCGCTACGCCGGCGTGCAGTTCGTGCCGACCGCCATCCGTACCTCGGCGGCAGGGCTCAGCATCCACCTCGAACCCTTGCGCGATGGTCGTCTATAATCGAAGCATCGCTACAGGGGAGAATTCGAAATGCCGTTTGTCGGTCTGGGTCTGCACATCCTGGTTGCCATCTTTTTTGCCGT
>CAMLRG010000128.1 GCA_946482335.1 uncultured Duganella sp.
CGGACATTCGCGCAGCGAATGTCCGGTTGCCAGAGCTGACCCCGACTTTCACAATAGATGTTGCGGCTGGTACATTGACTTATTTCGGTCATGGTCAATACTTCCTTGACCGCCCATCCCCGCCTAAGGTGCTCCCATGGAATTGTTGCTCTACCTGCCTCGCGTCGATGAGGCGCGCAGTGAAATCGTCGACCGGGGTATCGAAGTGCAAGCCAGCTTCAGCACCTTGTGTGCCGTCGAGTATCTGAAGTCCCACAACATTGCGCCCCAGATCATCCAGCGCGTCCTGCTGCAGCCCGGCCAACGGCGCGCGGCAGGCGAGGTTATGCACAAAAATTAATGAAAAGTAACGCGCGACTTTAATTAGTTAAAGAACGTGTGTGAAAATTCGTGAGTTTCTAAGTCATTGATTTTCAACGGCTATTTTTGTGCACATTGAACAGGCAGTTTATTGGAAATGGCGCCGTTGAGGGCTGTTTGCCTTGTCAAGGCCCCCTTATCAACAAAGATATCCACAAACTGTGTGGATAAGGGAAAAAGACCTTTTCAATCCGCGACTTACGACAAGTTGGCGGGAATTCGCAGGCAGATCGCTGCAGGATGACTACTGTATTTGCATACAGTGTTTATTTCAGGATATGTCCGGAAGCCTGGAAACTGCCCGGTTCGGCCCCTGGCTTGACCTGGATATCCACAGTTGCCGGCGGCTGGCCGACGGTCAGCTGGCCCGACCAGCCTTCGCCTTGCTCCAAGCCCTTGAGGATGGCCGCCACTTGCTCGCGCTGCTGGCTGAATTTGGCCAGTTGCGACTGCAGCGCCTGCAAATCGGCGTAGTTGCGCAGCGATGAAATCACGGTGGTGAACAGCTTGCGCGTGGTGAGGTCGGTCTTGCACCAGAAATCGTTGATGTCGTAATCGAGGATGATGCTGTGCTCCAGCGCCTGGCCCGGCTGGCCGGTGCGCAGTACGATGCGCACCAGTTCATTCTTCAATTCGGAACGGATCTGGGTGGCCACGCGCAAGCCGGCGTCGCTGGTTTCCATGATCACGTCCAGCAACACCAGCGCGACGTCGGGATTGTTGCGCAGGGTGGTCAGGGCCTCCTCGCCGGAATAGGCGTGCAGGAAACTCAGGCGGCGCCCCAGGAAGCAGGCATTGCTAAGGGAAAACTTGGTGACCACGTGGACGTCGACGTCGTCGTCGACGATCAGGACCCGCCATGGCGCGGGAGTGGCGCCAGCAGCCTGCTCGGCAGTGCTGGCTTGCGCCTCGTCATCGATCATCCAGCCAGCGTCGTCGTCAGGAACTTTCACGTCCATGCATTTTCCTTTATCGATAGTGGACACACTATTCTGCGAAAGAAGTTTTGTCAAAATATTTTCCGGACGATCAGTGAGTTGCAAGAAGGCATACACGCCTATTTGCTAAGTCATTGATTTTATTGAGACTAAATGCTTGCCAAAGAATTGGGCAATTTATTGGAAACCGCGTCGTTGCAGGCGAAACGGGCTGTCAAGCCCTGCTTTTCCACATGTTTATCCACAGTGAAAGTGGATAACTGAAAATTGGCCTTAAAAAACCTTGTATTACGGCGATTTTATCATCCAGCCTATGAAGCCGCCGCCTTGAGGCGGTTCAATTCGTCGAGAAAACGCTCGCACGCCAGTCCGGGCGGCCAGGGTTCCCAGGCGGTTTCCCCATACAAGACTTGCAGGGGATCGTCGTCCAGCGGCACGGCGGTGATCTTCAGGGTGCGCCGGACTTCTTCGCCGCTCCAGCCCACCACGTGCACCGCCTCGCTGGCGGCGGCCAGGCGGTCGGCGCGCTTATGGACCTGGTATTCCTTCGGTGTCCAGGCCGGCAAGCCATAGCGCAGGAACACCGCCTGCTCCAGCCGTTGGCTCAGGGCGCGGAAACTGTCGCCGAGGAAGGGTTTCAGGACCGAAATGCAATCGAAGCCGAGCAAGCCTTCTTCGGCGTCGTGCAGCAGCTCGCGCAGGGCCGCCAGCGGCGCCAGCGGGGTAGGCGACCACAGCCGCCGCAATTGCAGGACCGTGATCGAATGCTGGGCCACCGACAGGGGCAGCGGCCAGGCCGAGTGCCCGCCCCAGCGGTAAGTCCGCGCCAAGCCCAGCGCGAGGTCGCCATCGTCCCAGTCGAAGGGCGTGGGGTCCAGCAAATCCAGGCGGCGGCCGGAAGGCATGCGCACCCAGGCGCGTTGTGTCGTCATGCAGCTATGGTATCGTCGCGCCGCAAGTCGGCGCAAGCTTGCAGGATGAGGGTCTCGAGTTCGGGCAACAGGGAGGTGGCCGTGTCCAGGTCGCCGGCCGCGCTGGCCTTTTCCATCTGGTGGCACAAGGAATGCAGCTCGGGGGCGCTGAGATAGCCGCAGCTGCCCTTCAGCGCGTGGAAGGCACTGGTGGCGCCCTCGCCGTCGCCGTTTTGCAGCGCCAGGCGGCCTTCGTCCAGCCGGCGCGGCGCTTCTTCCAGGAAGGCTTGTGCAATCCTGCGCTGGTGCCGCAGCGTCATGCCGCTGAGCGGCAGGATGTGGATGGTCGGGCTCGATGGCGGCACGCCGAACATATCGTCCAGCTCGGCCAGCGTGGGCGCGGTGCGCGGCAATTGGTGGCCACGGTTCAGCAATTGGACAATGGTCTTTTCCAGCTGGTCGTACAGCAGGCGCTCGTCGACCGGCTTGCTGAGGAAGCCATCCATGCCGGCCGACAGGTGCCGCGCGCGGTCGATGTCGCTGGCATTGGCGGTCAGGGCGATGATCGGCACCAGCGGATCGCGCACCGGTAAATCCAGGCTGCCACCGCGCCGGATCAGGCGCGCGGCCTGCTCGCCATCCATTTGCGGCATGCGGCCATCCATCAGCACCAGGTCGTAATCGCCTTCGTGCAGGGCGCGCACCGCTTCCAGGCCATTTTCCACCAGCACCACGTCGTGGCCCATGCCTTCCAGCAGGGTGCCGATGATGATCTGGTTGGTGCGCACGTCTTCCGCGCACAGTACCCGCAAACGGTGGGCGTGGCGCAAATGCGCCGGCACGTTGAGCGGATCCTGTTCCGGCGGGCCGCCCAAGGCCAGCGGCAGCGAGAAGCGCAGCGTGGTGCCCTTGCCGAGGCGGGTATCGGCTTCGATCTGGCCGCCCATCAGGTCGACCAGCTCCTTGCAGATGGCCAGGCCCAGCCCGGGGCCGTCGCCGCTGCGGGTTGAGGAGAGGTCGGCCGGCTCGAACTTGCGGAACAGGCGCGGCAGCATGTCCAGCGGGATGCCCGGTCCGGTATCGGTGATGCTGAAGCTGACCCGCGCCAGGCCGTCGGCCGATTCGCCCGAGGCGCGCAGGCGTACTTCGCCGCGTTCGGTGAACTTGATGGCGTTGCCCAGCAGGTTGAGCAGGATCTGGCGGATGCGGTTAGGGTCGCCCTGCACGTGGCGCGGCAAGCCGGGCGCCAATTCGCAGCGCAACAGCAGGGCCTTGGCGTCGGCTTGCGGCCGCAGGATGGTGATGGCTTCATCGATGATGTCGATCAAGTCCAGGTCCTGGGTGTTGATCGACAGGCGCCCGGCGTCGATGCGCGAGAAATCGAGCAAGTCGTTGAGGATGGCCAGCAGCGCTTCGCTGTTCTTCAAGCCGATGCGCAGGTATTCGACGGTGCGGTCGGCGATGGTGCGGTCGCGCAGGGCGAATTTGAGCATGCCGATCACGCCCGCCAGCGGGGTGCGGATGTCGTGGCTCATGGCTGCCAGGAAGTCGATCCGGTGCCTTCCCAGTTTTTCATTTTGAATCTGCGTTTGCTGCAGCGCGGTTTCCCGCGCCGCCAGGCGCTTCTTTAGGCGGCGATTCTCCCATAGCAGCAGGATAAACGCGGCCAGCCCCAGTATTAATATCAGGGGCAGTGCGGCTTGAATATAGGATGCAAACGAAGAAAACAAAATATTAATGATCTCCTCAATAGCAATTATTGTAATGGACAAGTAGACATGGCGTGATACCGAATTGTTATGCCCGCCATTGCTCGTGTAAGATCGCGGATATGCTAATTTCACCAGAACAAGGGCTGGCCTTCCTGGCGGCAGCCATGCTGATTACGATTTCACCAGGCCCCGACAACCTCATGGTCCTAAGTATGGGCATGTCGCGCGGCCGCAAGCAGGGCGTGGTGTTCGGCCTCGGCTGCGCCCTCGGTTGCCTCAGCCATACGCTGCTGGCCGCGCTGGGCGTCGGCGCCCTCATTGCCGCGTCGCCGGCGGCCTTTACCGCACTCAAGGTCGCGGGAGGACTCTACCTCATCTGGATGGGATACGGCGCACTGCGCAGCAAGGGCGGGGCGCGGGTGGGGCAGGCCAGCTTGCCGCCAGAGTCGCCGGGCAAACTGTTTGCCAAAGGCTTGCTGGCCAATGCGATCAACCCCAAGGTGGTGCTGTTCTTCCTGTCCTTCCTGCCGCAATTCGTGGTGGCGGGACGCGGCGACGCCAGCTGGCAGACGGCCCAGCTTGGCTTGCTGTTCACCTTGCAGGCGTGTGTGCTGTTTGGCGCCCTCGGGTTTTTCTCGGGCGCCGTGGGCAAGTGGATCAACCGCAACCCGCGGGCCGGGCTGTGGCTGGACCGCGGCGCCGGCGCGATGTTCGTCGGCCTGGGCTTGCGCCTTATCGTCGCGCGCTGAGCGCAAAACGCAATTCCAGCTCATCCTTCACGGAGAGGGCCCCGCCCAGCACCGCGAACGGGGTAATGCCAAAGTCGCTCTGCTTCACGATGAATGCGCCTTCGGCCCGCATCGTGCCGCCATCGTCGCGCAAATGTACCGGCACCCGGTAGTCGCGGGTGACCCCGTGCAGGGTGATGGCGGCCTTCAGCAGGTCGCGCGCGCCGCCAGGCGCCAACTCCGCCCGCACCAGCACCCAGGGATAAGCGTCGGCTTGCAGCACCTTGCCGAACATATTCCCGCGCGTGCCTTCGACGGCATCGGCCGATGGCTGGGTTGCCAGGCCGGCTTCCCTGCGCAGGCCCGGTTCGTCGACGCTCAACTGGTCGAGGCGGAAGCGCAATTCGGCGCGGCTGCCATCGATAAATCCTTCCAGCTGGCGGGTGGCGACCACATGGTCGTGCCCGATGCGCGCGAACGGGCCGCTGCGGCGCACCGTGATGGCGACCAGCGACTCGCCGGCGACGATGCGATAGGCCGCATGGGGCGCTGGCAGCGCCGGGACCGGGGCCGCCGCCGCCGGTGCCGCCACTGGCGGCGGCGCGCTGCATGCGCATAGACCCCAGCCCGCTGCCAGCAGCAAGGCATGAATGCTCCATGTGCGAATTTTTTTTCGCATTGTGACTATTGGAGAGTTTCTATTATAAAAATTGTTCTATCTTATACGAAGTCGTGATGTTTTCGATTTCTGGGTAATCACCGCGTCATATTCGCATGTGAATATCCCCCTTGCACTTTCAAATCTCTCCCGATTTGAATCCCTTTACCCGCGCTGGTCGCGGGTATTTTTTTGCCCCGAATATTGCCAGCCTTAATGAACTCCTAAGCCTTGAAAGCGGGAGCGGTGGCAAAGTGTCTCCGTAGCGTACAGCAAACCTGTGCGCCAGGTTGCCGGATTCCTCAATCCGGCACGGTTTCTTCTATCCCCGCGCCCTCAAAAGCGTTTTCACCGGCCCCGCCAAGCGGCCGGTTTTTTTTGGGGGCACCCATCCGCAAACCGGCATCGTCTCCGTGGATATCGATAACATAATTCGTAAGCAAGGTTATAGCGTGCATGCTATATTGGTCTGATATCGATAACACACGAGGAGACGCGCGTGGCTCGGTATGTCCCCTAGCTTTTGGTTATATAAACGATAAGGATAATCATGCTTAACCATTCACTACAGGGCGGGATCGCGGCGGGGTTCAGGGTGTTGGCCGCCACGGCATGCCTTGCCATGTCGTTGCAGCCCGCACACGCCGTCGACTTTGTCGCCACGCCAGCTTTGCAGTCCTCAGTTAGCGCGACCGGATTCAGGCACCCAGCCTTGGGCATCACCCAGGAGCAGCTCGAATATGCGCGCCAGCAAGTGCGCGCGGACGTCGAGCCGTACAAGACTTACTACAACACGCTGGCCACGGTGTGCTGCAATTACGCCAACATTAACCTGTTGCCGACCAACCGCGATTCGACCAAGGTCGATACGCCCAATACGCCCAATTTCAACGGCAACACCGCCCAGGTACGCCTGATCAACGACTCGCAGGGCGCACTGACCCAGGCCATCCTGTACTACATCACGGGCCGCAACGAATACCGCCGCAACGCCATGCGCATCCTGCGCACCTGGAGCAATATGAACCCGGCTGGCTATGCCTATTATCCGGATGCGCACATCCATACCGGTGTGCCGCTGTTCCGCATGCTGGCCGCCGCCGAGATCATGCGCTATACGCCCGGCGATGCCAGCTATACCGCCTATCCCCTGGTGTGGACCGAGACCGACACCCAGAAGTTAAAGGACAACCTGATCGACCCGATGGAGCGCACCTTCTTCGCCAGCAATGAGCGCTTCATGAACCAGCACGTGTATTCGCTGGTGGGGCGCATGGCCGGCGCGATCTTCACCGATAACCGCGCGCGCTACGATGAAACCGTGGAATGGATGACGGTCAACGCGACCTCGACGCGCCAGAACATCAATGGCGCCATCCTGCCGCTGATCCCGCGCATTGAAGCGGACAACCCCTACAACAAGTTCGGCTACCCCTTCTACCAGATCCAGGAAATGCAGCGCGACCAGGCCCACGGCGGCGACAACGTCGATAACCTGACCGGTTTGCTGCGGCTGGTGACGGCGCAGGGTACCAAGGTCGATCCCTTCACCGGCAAGCCGTCCACCGCGGGCGACGCGGTCAGCGTCTACAAGTTCGGCGGCAACCGTGTGCTGATGGGCGCCAATGCCTATGCCCAGTTCATGCTTGGCTACGCGGCGCCGTGGGCCGATACCTCGGGCGGCACGTCCAGCATGTCGGAAGCTTACCGCGGCCGCCTGTACGAGGTGGGCGGCATCCCCGAACTGTACAACGTCTACAAATACGAAGAAGGCGTCGACGTCGACACCGAGGCGCCTTTCCTGGCCACGGCCGCCGCCCATTCGGACGACTTCGTCACGCGCTGGGGCCGCGGCTCGCCCGACAACAAGGATATGGGGGCGGAAGCCTTCCTGTCGCTGCCCAAGGTGCTGACCGGCGTGGCCTTGCCGGCCACCACCGGCATGCTGGAAACCGAACGCAAGTCGGTCTTCCTGAACGGCGACTGGAGCACGATGACCGACGGCGCGCGCACCTTCGGCCATGCCAACGTGACGCCGGCCGGCGCCACCGTGGTGTTCCACGACGTGCGCTACGCGGACCGCAGCAAGTATGCGCCGGTGGGCATCATGGTGCGCACCAATGCCGTGATGAAGCTGGCCGCCAGCGCCACCGAAAGCGCCAGCCCATGGAGCACGACCACAGTGCCGAATACCGACGGCCAGTGGCGCTACATCGTCCCCGACAGCGCCTGGGCAGCGACCGCCGGCAAGCGCCAGGGCGACAACATCATGTACTTCAAGTTCACCGGCCCGGAAGGCGCCACGTTGGACGTGGACTTCGTGAACATGGCCGCGCCCACCCAATTGACGCCGCCGCGCTTCGCCATGCCGGTGGTGCCGGTGACCGAATTGATCGTGCAGGGCGTGCCTTACACGGCCACCTACACCGCCACCGATGCGCAAGTCGGCGACAGCGTGGTGTACCAGGCCATCAGCCTGCCGGACGGCGCCACGCTGGACACTTCGACCGGCGCCTTCCACTGGACGCCGACTGCGGCGCAAACCGGCCAGCACGACATCGTCATCAGCGCCACCGACGGCATTTCGGTCAGCACCATGACGGCGCGCCTGAGCGTGCACGCGGACCGCGCGGCAGCCTTTGCCGCGGCGCAGGGCGGCTATGACCCGGCCAGCGTCTACACTACGCCTTCGCTGGCCACCTTCATGCAGGAGATCGCACCGCTGAAGGAGCAAATGATGACGGTGTCCGATGCCGACTTCCCGGCCTTGCTGAAATCCGTACAAGCCGTGGTGGCCAAGCTCGAGCTGCTGAACCCGCGCGTTGCGCTGGATGGCAGCCTGGACTGGAGCAGGAAGATGGTCACCACCACCACGCTGGACGTGAACCGCGTCGGCTTGCTGGTGGACGGCGATTACAACAGCACGTCGGGCGACTTGCGCAACTTCGTCACCATCGACTTCGGTCCCGATTACCGAGTGGCCGCGAGCGCCTTCGGCATCCAGGCGCGCTTCATGTTCGCCAACCGCTCGCAAGGTATCAACATCTACGGCTCGGACGACAATGCCAACTGGACTTTGCTGACCAGCCGCGAGACCACCGATACCAGCGAGCGCAACTTCGAACTCGAGCTGATCCCGGTGCTGCCTGGCCTGGCCGAACGCCGCTTCCGCTACTTCATGGTGCGGGTCGACCATCCGGGCCCGCCGACCGACCCGGCGTATCCAGGCATCTCGTCCTATAGCGAATTGCGCTTCCATGCCGACCGTTTCGACTTGCTGGCGCCGGTGGACGTCACCGCCAGCGTCAAGATCCAGCTGTCCGGCCTGGTCATGAACCGCTTCACGCAGAAGTACAGCGGCAAGGTGACCGTGGTGAACCCGACGGAGAAGACCATCTACGGCCCGTTGCAGCTGCGCCTGGATGCCCTGACCGCCGGCGTCACGCTGGATAACGCGACCGGCATCAAGGATGGCGCGCCGTACATCACGCTGCCCATGCTGGACCTGGGGCCGGGCCAGAGCGTCACGCTGGACACCATCTTCAGCAATCCTTCGAAGGCGGCCATCAGCTATACCCGAAAACTCATCAGCGCAAAATACTAAGGAAAACACCATGAGCATTCTGCACACTATGCTGGCCAGGCTGCTGCTGGCCGCCATGTTGGCTTGCGGCGCGGGGCAAGCCGTCGCCGGCCCGTCGTACAAGGTCAGCATCGACACCGCGTCCCTGGGCAGTGGCCCGGCCTTCCTCGGCTTCTACTTCATCGGGCTGGCCGATGCGGCAGCGGCCACCGCCATCGTCAGCAACCTGGCCGGCGACCTGGTGGGGACGCCGGACGTGACCGGATCGGTCAGCGGCGCGGCTCCCGGACCGATCGAATTCAGCAACGCCAACGGCGGCAGCGACTGGGTACAGGCGATTTCGCTGGGCGGCAAATTTTCTTTCGACCTCAGTTTCATCGTGCAGCATGGCGATGTCGGCACCACCTTCGGCTGGGCCCTGTTCAACGACGCCAGCTACCTGGGCGCCAATGGCGACCTGGGGACGGTATCGGTGCAGCCCATCACCGGGCAGGCCACGGAATACCTGCTGAGCGTGGCCAGCCCGCTGGCCGACGTGACGGTGGTGCCGGAACCCGGCACGGCCTGGCTGTTCCTGCTGGCCGGCCTGCCGCTGATGGCCTTCGCGCGGCGCCGCAGCTGACGCGGCAAGGCGCCCGGCGTGGGGGCGGAAAAGCAGCTATGATGCAGCGATTCCGTGAAAGGAGCCGCGATGATCGACCTGTACACCGCCCCCACGCCGAACGGCCACAAGATTTCCATCGCGCTGGAAGAACTGGCGCTGCCCTATGAACTGCACCTGCTCGACCTGGGCAGGAATGAGCAGAAAGAGCCGTGGTTCACGGCCATCAACCCCAACGGCCGCATCCCGGCCATCGTCGACCGCGCCAACGACGGTTTCGCCGTCTTCGAATCGGGCGCCATCCTGGTCTACCTGGCCGAACGGACCGGCCGCCTGATGCCGCAGGATCCCAAGGGGCGCTCCCTGGTGCTGCAATGGCTGATGTTCCAGATGGGCGGCATCGGCCCCATGATGGGCCAGGCCAATGTGTTTTACCGCTATTTCCCCGAAAAGATCCAGCCTGCCATCGACCGTTACCAGGGCGAGTGCCGGCGCCTGTTCCGGGTGCTGGACGGACGCCTGGCGCAGCACGAATACCTGGCCGGGGAGTATTCGATTGCCGATATCGCCAACTGGGCCTGGGTGCGCACCCACCGCTGGTCCGGTGTCGACACCGATGGCTTGCCGCACCTGCAGCGCTGGATAGCCCAGATCCGCCAGCGGCCCGCCGTGCAGCGCGGTATCGAACGGCCGCCCAGCAATGTGTTGGATCGCGCCGACAGTCAGGAGAAAGTGGAGCAATTTGCCGCCGAGGCGCGCAAAATGCTGGAAACCGGCCAGTCGCGCTGACCACAATAAGGAGACCGAATGAAGCTGTACACCGCCCCCCGTGCCCCCAATCCGCGCCGCGTTGCCATGTTCATGGCGGAGAAGGGCATCGAACTGGCATTGCAGCCGGTCGACCTGGGCAAGGGGGAACATCGCAGCGAGGCTTACCTGGCGCTCAACCCTTTCGGCCGCGTGCCGGCGCTGGAGCTGGACGATGGCCGCATCCTGTGCGAAACGCGCGCCATCTGCACCTACCTCGAAGGGCTGCATCCGGCGCCCAACCTGATGGGCGAGGGGGCCGAGGAGCGCGCTTTCATCGAAATGGCGGACCGGCGCATGGAATTGCACCTGTTCGCGATCGCGGCCAACGCCATCCGCCATTCCCATCCCGGCTTTGCGCCGATCGAGAACCCGCAATTCCCTGATTTCGGCGCCTCGCAGGGCGACAAGTTCCGCGACAATGCGCGCTGGCTCGATGGCGTGCTGGCCAGGCAGCCTTTCGTGGCAGGCCAGCGCTTCACCATTGCCGACATCACCGGCTTTTGCGCCCTGGAGTTTGCGCGCGGACTGATGAAATTCCGTCCCGCCGAAGCGGGGCTGGCCAACCTGCAGGCCTGGCGCGACCGCATTGCCGAGCGACCCAGCGCCACTGCCGGGGCCTGAGCCATGGCCATGGTGCCGCGCCGCAGGATGCTGGCCCGTGTGGCGGGCGCCATCGGTGCGGCTGCAGGCTTGGGCGCGCTGGCGCTGGGCGCCTTTGCGCGCCCGGCCGGGGCGCGGCCGGGCGCGGCGCAGGGACCGGCCGCGGCGAACGCCGCGAAGAGCCGCCCCCTGCGTGCGGTGGTGCTGGCAATCGCCCCATACGGGATGGTCGATGGCAGCGGCCACAAGTCGGGCCTTTTCGTCGACGCCATTGACATGATCGCGCACGGCATCCGGCGCCATATCGAGGTCACTGTCGCACCCTATGCGCGCGCGATAGCGATGCTGCGTTCCGGCGAAGCGGACTTGATCATCGCCGCGTCAAACTCCGCCATCGCGCAGGCGGCCGAGCCGATGGGCATGCTGTGGACGGCCGAAGTGATTGCCATCGGCCGGGCCGGCTTCAAGCTGGGCGGGCAGCACGATCTGCGCGGCCGTACCATCGGCATGGTGCGCGGCTCGGACTATGGCGCCGCCTTCCTCGACGACAGCGAGTACCGCAGGCACGAGATCACCGACCAGGTGCAAGGCATCCGCATGCTGCTCGAAGGGCGGCTGGACGCGTCGGTCGGCACGCGGCTGGCGATCTTCCACTCGATGCGCATGCTCGCCGTGCCGCGCAAGCGCCTGGGCGATTCGATTGCGGTGCAGGAGCGTGAAATCCATTTGCACTTGGGCCGGCGCAGCGCCGACGAAGCACTGGCAAGCGAGCTGCGGCGCGTCGTGCACGAGTTGCGCAGCAGCGGCAAGGCCGATGCGCTGCTGGACAAATACCTTGCCGGACTGCCGGGCGCCTAAGCTTTGCCGCGCAGCTTGCCGACCACGCCGCTGGGGAAGAAATAGATGGCCAGGATGAACAGGATGCCGAGCCACAGCAGCCAACGGTCCGGATGCAGGGCCGCTTCCAGCAGCGGCATGCCGGCCACCGCGCCGGCCGCCTGCGCCATCAGCGCTTTGAGGTAATTGTTGGCAAGGATGAACAGTGCCGCGCCGACCACGGCGCCGTACATGGTGCCCATGCCGCCGATCACCACGATCAGCAGGATGTCGGTCATGACTTCGAAGCCCAGCGTGGTCTTGGGGCCGACGTAGCGCAGCCACAGCGCCATCAGCGCCCCCGCCAGCGCGGCGGCGACCGCGCCGATGCAATTGGCGGCGATGCGGTACACGACCGTGCGGTAGCCCAGCGCTTCGGCGCGGAATTCGTTCTCGCGGATTGCCTGCAGCACGCGGCCAAAGGGCGAATTCACCACGCGCAGCAAGGCCAGGAAGATCAGCACGGCGCAGGAAAACACGATGTAGTAGGTGAGCACCTTGCCGTCCACGATACGGCCCATGAATTCGCCGAATTCGTTGGCCGGCGACAGCAATTCGGGCACGTCGAAAGTCTTGCCGTCCTCGCCGCCGGTCCAATCGGACATCTGCGACGCCAGCACCGCAAACGAGGACGCCACCGCCAGCGTGATCATGGCGTAAAAGATGGCGCGCACGCGCAGGGCGAACAAGCCGATGATGAAGGCCAGCACCAGCGTCAGCACCAGTGCGCCGGCAAGGCCGGCCGCCATGCCGCCCCAGCCGGGTGCCGGTGTGTCGAAACCGAGGCCGACGCCATAGGCGCCGATGCCGAAGAACATGGTATGGGCGAAGGACACGATGCCGGTATAGCCAAGCAGCAGGTCGTAGGACGCCACCAGCACGATGTAGATGCAGATGGTGGCCGCCGTGTTCAGCGGCCGCGCGCCGGTGGTGATGAAGGGCGCCAGCGCCAGGCCCAGCACGACCAGGACCAGCAGCACGGACAGTGCGCGGCTGCGCGGCAGGTCGCCCGAGAGAAGGGTATTCAGCATGTCATTTCCTCGCCAGGCCGGCCGGGCGCCACATCAGGATGGCGATCATCAGCACGATATGGGATACGAGCGCCAGCTTGGGCGCCAGGAAGCCGGCGTAATTGGCGGTCAGGGCCATCAGCAGCGCGCCGATGAAGCAGCCGCCGACCGAACCGAGGCCGCCGATGATGATGGTAATGAAGACCATGACCATCACTTCGCCGCCCATGGAGGCGGTCAGGGTTTCCTTGTACAGCCCCCACATCACCCCGCCCAGGCCGGCCAGCGCGGAGCCGGCCGCGAACACGGCGACGAACAGGCGGCGGATGCGGTAGCCGAGCGCTTCGACCATCTCGCCGTTTTCCACGCCGGCGCGGATCAGCAGGCCGAGCTTGGTCCGGTTCAGCACCAGTGCCAGTACCGCGAACACCAGCAAGCCGACCACGATTGCCAGCAGCCGGTATTTTTCGATGGCCGCATCGCCCAGCACGATGGCGCCGCGCAGCGCGGCCGGCAGCGGCATCGGCTTGTGGTCGGCGCCCCAGACCACGTGGATCAATTGTTCGACCACGATCATGCCGCCCATGGTGATCAGGATCTGCTTCAGGTGCTGGCCATAGACCGGCATGATGATGACGCGCTCGAAGATCCAGCCCAGCACCGCGGTGACCGCCATCGCCAGTGCGACGGCCAGGCCGAGCGCGGCCAGGTTCATGGCCAGCGAATCGGCCTCCACCCAGCCTTGCATCGGCACCAGTACCAGGGTGGCGGCGAAGGCGCCGACCGAGACGAAGGCGCCGTGGCCGAAATTGAGCACGTCCATCAGGCCGAACACCAGCGTCAAGCCGCTGGACATGATGAAGATCATCATCCCCATTGCCAGGCCGGCCACGGTCAGCGTGACCCAGGTCGGCATGCTGCCCACCAGCGGCAGCATGGCCAGCATCAGGGCCGGCACCAGCAGCACGGGCAGGTAGTCGCGCGGGACCGTTGGTAACTGCGTGGACAAGGGAGCCTCCTTATTGGTGTGAATCGAGGGCCAGGCCGAGCAGGCGTTCCTGCAGGGCGCGGTCGGCGGCCAGTTCGGCCATGGCGCCGCTGTGCACGATGCGTCCGTCGTCCATCACCGCCACCGTGTCGCCCAGCTGGCGCACGAAATGGAAGTTCTGCTCCACCAGCAGCACGGTGGTCTGCCCCTTGAGCTGGCGGATGGCATCGGCCAGGTTCTGGACGATGGCGGGGGCGAGGCCCTTGGTCGGCTCGTCGATCAGCAGCAGTTCGCGCGGCTCGATGATGGCGCGCGCGATGGCGACCATCTGCTTCTGCCCGCCGGACAGGTTGCCGGCCGGGTAGTTCCAGAATTTCTTCAGTGCCGGGAAGAAGGAAAAGATCCATTCCAGCCGCGCCGCGTCCATCGGCCCGCTGCGCGCCGCCAGGTACAGGTTTTCGCGCACCGTGAGGGCGCTGAACACGGCCATCGATTCCGGCACGTAGGCGATGCCGGCCTGCGCGATGTCCGGCGTGCGCAGCCCGGCAATGTCGCGGCCATTGAATTCAACCTTGCCGGCGCTGGCCTGCCACAGGCCCATGATGGTGCGCAGCGTGGTGGTCTTGCCGGCGCCGTTGCGGCCCAGCAGCACCGTCAGGCCGCCGCGCGGCACGGCCAGGTCGACGCCTTGCAGGATGTGGTATTCGCCGATGTGCGTATGCACGCCGGACAGCTTGAGCAGGGTGTCAGTCATGGCTTGCGTTCCCGAGGTAGGCTTGCTGCACGATGGCGGACGACATGACGGCAGCCGGTTCGCCGTCGGCCACCAGGGCGCCGTTGTGCAGCACGATGATGCGGTCGGCCAGGGCGCGTACCACGTCCATCTTGTGTTCGACCAGCAGCACGGCCTTGTTGCGCTCGGCCTTCACCTGGTGGATCAGGTCCAGCACCACCGGCACCTCGTCCACGCTCATGCCGGCGGTCGGCTCGTCGAACATCATCACTTGCGGCTCCAGTGCCAGCATAATCGCCACTTCGAGCTTGCGCTTGTCGCCGTGCGACAGGGCCGCCACCGGGGCGTCGCGCCGCGCCGCCAGCGCCACCCGCCCAAGGTAATGGTCGGCCCGCGCGATCAGTTCCTTGTGGCTGGACCAGGTCGACCACAGCTTCATGCCGGCATTGGCATGCGCCTGCACCGCCAGGCGCACATTCTCGTGCACCGTGAGGTGGGGGAACAGGTTGGTCAGCTGGAAAGCGCGGCCGATGCCCTGGCGGGTGCGCGCCGCCGGGCCGCTGCGCGTGATGTCTTCGCCGCGCAGCAGCACCTGGCCGCTGGTGGCCGGCAACTGGCCGGACATCAGGTTGAAGTAGGTGGTCTTGCCGGCGCCGTTGGGTCCGACGATCACCGTCAACTGGCCGGCATGGAAATCGGCACTGACGTTGTCGACGGCCGTGTGGCCGCCGAAACGGATCGTCAGTCCGCGGGTGGACAGCAATGGCGTCATGGTGTCAGCGTTTGTTCCTGATCGGTACCGGCAATTCGGCGGCAGGGATTTCGCGCACCAGTTCCAGCAAGTCCCATTCGTCCTTCTGGTCCTTTCTGATGCGGAAGTGGTACATCGGCTGCATGGCCTGGTGGTCTTCCTTGCGGAAGGCCATCCTGCCCTTGGGCGTGTCGAACTCCATGCCTTCCATGGCAGCGATCAGCTTTTTCGTGTCGCCGCCGCCGGCCTTGGACAAGGCCGTCACCACCGCGCTGGCCGCGGTGAAGCCGCCGGCCGTGAACATGTCGGGCGGCTTCCCGTAGCGTTTGCGGTGCTCGGCCACGAACCAGTCGTTCATCGCGTTTCTGGGGAAGCCGTAGTAGTAATAGA
>CAMLRG010000129.1 GCA_946482335.1 uncultured Duganella sp.
CGAAGGCGGCTTCCGCGCAGAGCGCAGCGAAGGCGGCTTCCGCAACCGTGCCGACAGCGGCGGTTTCCGTTCCGAAGGCGGCTTCCGCAAGGAAGGCGGGTTCCGTGAGCGTGGCGAAAGCAACTTCCGCCGTGACCGCGAAGCGGGCGGCGGCTTCAAGGGTCCGCGTACCGATGCGCCGCGCCGCCCTTGGGGTGACCGTTAAACCCCGGTCATCGGGTCAGATCCTGGGTTCCGGCCCAGGCTGAGTGCAGGCCGCACGGGGCAACCCGGCGGCCTTTTTCTTTTGTTCGTCATCGAACAGAGCGGGGCGAAAAAGCGCGCGACACTGCGCCCATGAGAACCGTTTTGATCGTCCTGTTGTTAGCCAGCACGGGCGCGCACGCCGCCCAGGACTCGCCCTCCCTCATCGTGCGCGCCCAGGTGCTGCTGGACCGGGCCAATTTCTCGGCTGGACAGATCGACGGCGTGGCCGGCAGCAATATGCGGCAAGCCTTGCTCGGCTTCCAGCGCGCGCGCGGCTTGCAGCAATCGGGCACGGCGGACCAGGCCACGCTGGCGGCGCTCGACGATGGGCAGCCGGTGCTGTCCTCTTATACCGTGACCGAGGCGGACGTCGCCGGTCCCTTCGAGCCAATCCCCGAAGAGATGGCCGACAAGGCCAAGATGCAAGCCCTGGGTTACGCCAGCGCGGCGGAAGCGCTGGGGGAGCGTTTCCACGCCAGCCCAGCCCTCCTGCGCAAACTCAATCCCGGCAAGAACATCGAACGTGCAGGCGAACAGATCGTGGTGCCGAATGTCGGCGCGCGCGCTTTGCCGGCCGCCGCCACCATCGTCGTGGACCGCAGCGACCGTACGCTTTCCCTGCTTGACGCGACCGGCAGGGTGATGGCGCAGATGCCATCGAGTACCGGCAGCGAACATGATCCGCTGCCGGTCGGGCAATGGAAAGTGAATGGGGTGTCGCGCAATCCACCGTTCCACTACAACCCGGAACTATTCTGGGATGCGCAGCCCGGCGACAGCAAGGCCACCATCCCGCCGGGACCGAACAATCCGGTCGGCGTCGCCTGGATCGATTTATCGAAAGACCATTACGGCATCCACGGCACGCCCGAACCGGGCAAGATTGGCAAGACGCAGTCGCACGGCTGCATCCGGCTCGCGAACTGGGACGCCGCGCGCGTCGCCGATGCCGTGCGACCGGGGACGCCAGTCGTGCTGCAGGAATAAGGAGGCCGCCATGAGACCTGTTGGCGCATTCGGTACCCTGATCTTCGGCATTGTGCTCGGCGCCGGTGGCACGTTACTGCTGATCAGCCGGGTGCCGCTGGACCAAAAAGAACACACGGTCGTCAGCAATCCGCTCGAGCGCAAGGCGCCCGACATTGTCCCCGCACCGGCGCCGCAATCCACAACCGGGACCCCGCCCTCACCTGCCTTGACGCCAGCCCAGGCGGCCCCCATCGATCCGCCGCAAGTGGCCGCGGCGCCAAGCGCGCCCGGCGCCAGCAAGGCTGCGGGCGACTCGATGGCCGGCATGCGCGCCGCCGACAGCAGCGGCGCAGGCGGCCTAGCGGCCAGCGGCAGCGGCATGTCCTTGCTGACGCCTGTCGCCGGCGTCAAGCCGGCCCAGATCAGCGACACCTACGACCAGCCGCGCGGCAGCGAGCGCAGGCACGAAGCCCTCGACATTACCGCTCCCATCGGAACCCCGGTGGTGGCCGTGGCCGACGGCAGGATCGCCAAGCTGTTCAACAGCAAACCCGGCGGCCTGACCATCTACCAGTTCGACCCGGCCGAGAAATACGCCTACTACTATGCCCACCTGGACCGCTATGCCACGGCGCTGAAGGAAGGCCAGCAAGTCAAGCGCGGGGAAGTGATCGGCTATGTCGGCGCCAGCGGCAACGCCAATCCGGCAGCACCGCACCTGCACTTCGCCATGTTCGAACTGGGCCCGGAAAAGAACTGGTGGCAGGGCAAACCCGTCAACCCCTACCCGCTGCTCGGGCCCCAGTGACGCACGCGGCCGGTGTCCATGTGCACGAATTGCGAGCCCGGATAGTAGCCTACACCGCCGCCTTTCAAGGCCAGGGCCGCCTTGTGCAGGCGCGCCAGGTCGCGGCCCGGGATCCGCACGTCGATCGCCTTGCCTTCGATATGCATGCTGTGTTTGGCCACGCCCCCGCTGGCTTCGGCCAGCTTGCGGTTGGTCTCGGGCGAGCGATAGCCTGAAATCACGTGGATCACTTCATGGTTGCTGAATTGCGAACTGACGCGGTCGAGCAGGAGCAGCAATTCCGGGTCGATGGGGGCGACCTTGTCGTTGCGGTGGTCGCGCAGCAGGCGGTTGATGTCCTGCAGCGCTTCCGGGATGAACTGCCCCTCGGCCCAGAACAGGGTGCGCAGGGTTTCACCGGTATGCGTGTTGTAGAAACGCAGGCTGCGTTCGTGCGGCGCGGCGATGGCCGCACGCGCCATGGCCGGCAGCGCCAGGGCCGAGGCCACGGCGACTGAGCTCTTGAGGAAAGATCGACGTTGGTTCATGGCTGTAGCTTACCGCTGGCACCGATTCCATGCTTTTATGGCGCGCGGCAAGAATTCCCTATATACTTGATTACTCAAACATCATTCAATTAACAATCATGGACAACGCACTTGAATTCTGCCAGCGCCTGGCGCGCGCCCACGCCACCATTATCCGCCGATTGGACACAGTTTTGGGCGGCCACCATGGCCTCAGTTTCAGCGACTTCATGCTGCTGCAAAGCCTGGCCAATGCCCCCGGCGGCCGCTTGCGCCGGGTCGACCTGGCCGAGCGCCTCGGACTGACCGCATCCGGCGTCACCCGTACCCTGCTGCCGCTGGAAAAGACCGGCTGGGTGGCACGCCAGGCCGATGAACGCGATGCCCGCGTGGGCTACGCGGTGATCACCGCCGCCGGCCACGCACTGCTGGACAACGCGCAGCGCACCGCCGCGGAATACGCAGCCGACCTGCTGCGCCACTCGCGCGACGATGAACTGGCGCCGCTGAACGTTGTGCTGGGCAACCTGATCGGGCCTTAACGATGGCACCCAGCCTGAAAAACGATGCCAACTTCCGCTGGCTGCTGTCCGGCGGCATCCTGTCGATGCTGGGCGACCAATTCACCCTGATCGCCCTGCCCTGGCTGGTGCTGAAACTGACAGGCGATCCGCTCTCGCTCGGCCTGGTGCTGGCTTTGCTCGGCGCGCCGCGCGCCATCTTCATCCTGGTCGGCGGCGCGCTGGTCGACCGCTATTCGCCCAAACGCGTGCTGATGCTGTCCAAGCACGCCAGCGCGCTGCTGCTGGGCGTGATGGCGGCACTGACCCTGTCGGGCACTACCAGCCTGCCTGCAGTGTACGCACTGTCGCTCGGTATCGGACTGGCGCAGGCATTCGCCATTCCCTCCGGGACTTCGATCATGCCGCGCACCGTGCCGCGCGAACTGCTGCAGGCGGCGAACGGGGCGATGATGGGCATCCGCCAGGTGGGCTTGCTGGCTGGCCCCCTGCTGGCCGCCTTGCTGCTGGCGGTAGGCGGCGATGGCGCCGGCGGCACGCAGGCATTGGGCCTGGCGTTTGCCTTCGATTGCGCCAGTTTTGTCATCTCCGCGTGGACTTTGTCCAGGGTGCGTCCGCTGCCAATGCCAGGCGCCGCGCCGGCGCCATCCACAGGCGTCTGGCGCTCGGTCGGCGAAGGGATTGCCGCGGTGTGGCGCGACGTGGAGATGCGCGCCTGCTTCGGCTATTGGGGACTGGTGTCGCTGCTGGTCGGTGGCGCCATGCAGGTGGCGCTGCCGGTGCTGGCAAAAGAGCGCCTGCATGACGGTTCCGCTTTCGGCCTGCTGATGGCGGCGCATGGTGCGGGAAGCCTGCTGGGCATGGCGTGGTCCGCCGCATCGTCGCGCCGGGGCGGCGCCACTCCCGTGGAGCGCATGCGCATCGGCCGGATGGCGCTGTCCATCGACGCCATTGCCGGCGTCCTGCTGCTGCCGTTGGGCGCCATTACCGCACTGTGGCAAGCCGGCCTGCTGCTGCTCGCGCTGGGCGCCCTGCAAGGTGTGATCAACGTCGTGATCTTCACCTGGATCCAGCAGCGCGTGGCGCCGCACATGATCGGCCGCACCATGAGCATCTTTATGTTCATCCTGTTCGGGCTGGCCCCGTTGTCGTCGGCGGCCACCGGCTGGCTGTTGCAGTACCTGACCCTCGCGCAAATGTTCGCCGGCGGCGGGATCGTGCTCCTGGCCTGCGTTGCGCTGGCGTGGCTCTTCACGCCGATGCGGCGCATTGGCGTGACCGGGTAGAATCAGCACCATGGAAACCAAATGGCTCGAAGACTTTATCTCCCTGGTTGAAACGAACAGTTTCAGCCGCTCGGCGCAGTTGCGCCACGTGACGCAGCCGGCGTTTTCACGGCGCATCCAGTCGCTGGAAAACTGGCTGGGCATGGATTTGATCGACCGCACCTCTTATCCGACGCGCGTGACCCCGGCGGGCCTGGTGTTTTACGAGCAGGCACTGGAAATGCTCAGCCAGATCAACGGCGTGCGCGAACTGCTGCGCGGCAAGAGGGCGGCGGCGCTGAACAGCATCGACCTGGCGGTGCCGCATACGCTGTCGCTTACCTTCGTCCCGAAATGGATCACGCAGCTGGAGGAGGAATTCGCGCCGATCAATTCGCGCCTGATGGCGCTGAACGTGCACGATGCGGTGCTGCAGCTGGTGGAAGGCGGCTGCGACCTGCTGCTTTGCTACCACCATCCGCGCCAGCCGGTGCAGCTCGATCCGGGGCGCTACGACATGCTGGTGCTGGGACGCGAAGCCTTGCGCGCCTATTCGCGCTGCGACAAATCGAGACAGCCGGAATTCGTGCTGCCGGGACGGAAGACGGCGCCGCTGCCCTATCTTTCGTACACCACCAATGCCTACCTGGCGCGCATGGTGGACCTGATCATGGCGGATGCGAAGCAGGCACTGCACTTTGAGACGCACTACGAAACCGATATGGCGGAAGGCTTGAAGATGATGGCGCTGGAGGGGCGCGGGGTGGCCTTCCTGCCTGAGTCGGCGGTGACGCGCGAAGTGAAACAGAAGCTGCTCGCGCCGGCCGACGGCGGACGGGGCGAGTGGGAGATCGAGATGGAAATCCGGCTGTACCGCGAGCGGCCCAGCGCCGCGCGGCCGGGCAAGGCGATTGTGGCCAGGCTGTGGGAGCATCTGGCCGAGCGGCAGAAGCCGGCGTCGGCCAAGCGCAGGGTGCCGGCGTCGGACCGCTGACGAAACCGGTAAACCAGGGTCAGACCCGAGGGTCTGACCCTTGGGTCTGCCCCGCCTTACCGGTTTGTTCGGATGTAGTTTTGCTCCACAAAACAAGGTTATGCAAATTTTGCATAGGCGAATGCGCACTCGGCATTGGCCTCTGCCATTGGGCAGGAATAAGATTCGCCGCGTTACCGAACAACTGAGCGAGTCACATAATGACCAACCACGCCTTGCCTTCCTACCTCAATCCCGACGATCTCGGTCCTTGGGGCCAGTACCTGAAACAAATTGACCGCGTCACCCCTTACCTGGGCAACCTCTCGCGCTGGGTCGAAACCCTGAAGCGTCCCAAGCGCATCCTGACCGTCGACGTGCCTATCGAGCGCGACGACGGCTCGATCGCCCACTACGAAGGCTATCGCGTTCAACACAATATGTCTCGCGGCCCAGGCAAGGGCGGCGTGCGCTTCCACCAGGACGTGACCCTGTCGGAAGTGATGGCGCTTTCGGCATGGATGACGGTGAAAAACGCCGCCGTCAACGTGCCTTACGGTGGCGCGAAAGGTGGTATCCGTGTCGATCCGAAGACCCTGTCCAAAGGTGAACTGCAGCGCCTGACCCGCCGCTACACCAGCGAGATCAGCCTGATCATCGGCCCGACCAAGGATATTCCTGCGCCGGACGTCAACACCAATGAGCAGGTGATGGCATGGATGATGGACTCCTACGCCATGATCGAAGGCAACCTGTCCACCGGCGTGGTGACCGGCAAGCCAATCTCGATGGGCGGCTCGCTGGGCCGTCGCGAAGCAACCGGCCGCGGCGTGTTCGTGACCGGCCGTGAAGCGGCTGCCAAGCGCGGCGTCGCCATCCAGGGCGCCCGCATCGCCATCCAGGGCTTCGGCAACGTGGGCGGCATCGCCGCCAATATGTTCGTCGATGCAGGCGCCAAGATCATCGCCGTGCAGGACCATACCGGCACCGTGGTGCACCAGGGCGGCCTGGACGTGGCCCAGCTGCACAAGCACGTTGCCGAAACCGGCGGCGTCGCCGGCTTCCCTGGCGCCGAAGCGACCCAGGACCGCGATTCCTTCTGGGGCATCGAGTCCGACATCCTGGTTCCGGCAGCACTGGAACAGCAGATCACCGCTAAGAATGCAGCCCAGATCCGTACCAAGATCATCCTGGAAGGCGCCAACGGCCCGACCACTCCGGAAGCGGACGACATCCTGAACGACAAGGACATCCTGATCGTGCCGGACGTGCTGTGCAACGCCGGCGGCGTGACCGTGTCCTACTTCGAGTGGGTGCAGGACTTCTCCTCCTTCTTCTGGAGCGAGGAAGAAATCAACGCACGCCTGACCCGCATCATGCAGGACGCCTTCAACTCGGTATGGGAAGTGGCGCAGGACAAGAAGGTTTCGCTGCGCACCGCAACCTTCATCCTGGCATGCTCGCGCGTGCTGGCTGCCCGCGAAGTCCGTGGCCTGTACCCTTAATCAAATATCAAGCCGGGCGCCCGCGTAGCGCCCTGCACACTGCGCCCGCACCGGCTACACTGGCCTGTGCGGGCGTTTTTCGCAGAACAAAAGGAGAAGCAGCATGAGCAGTCTTGAACAAAAGGCACTGGAATACCACCAAGCCGGCACTCCCGGCAAGCTGGCCATTGCAGTGACCAAGAGCGTAGGCAGCCAGGAAGACCTGGCCCTCGCCTATTCGCCGGGCGTGGCCGCGCCTTGCGTGGAAATCGCGCGCGACCCCGCGCTGGCCTACGAATACACGGCCAAGGGCAACCTGGTGGCAGTCATCACCAACGGCACAGCGGTGCTGGGCCTGGGCAATATCGGCGCGCTGGCCGGCAAGCCTGTCATGGAAGGCAAATCCGTACTGTTCAAGAAGTTCGCGGGCATCGACTCCTTCGACATCGAACTGGACGAAACCGATCCCGACAAGCTGGTCGAGATCATCGCCGCCATGCACCCGACCTTCGGCGGCATCAACCTGGAAGACATCAAGGCGCCCGAGTGCTTCTACATCGAGCGCAAGCTGCGCGAACGCTTGAGCATCCCGGTGTTCCACGACGACCAGCACGGCACCGCCATCGTGGTCGGCGCCGGCATGCTGAATGCCGTCGAGATGACAGGGCGCGACATCGCCGAGGTCAAGATCGTCTGCTCCGGCGCCGGCGCGGCAGCCATCGCCTGCCTGGATTTGCTGGTCGATATCGGCGCACGCCGCGAGAACATCTTCGTGTGCGATTCCAAAGGCGTGCTGACCAAGGCCCGCAACCTGAGCGGCGAAAAGGCAGAATGGGCGCAGGACACCAGCGCCACCACCCTGTCGGACGTGATGGAAGGCGCCGACGTCTTCCTCGGCGTGTCGGGTCCCGGCGTGCTGTCGCAGATGGACGTGCAGCGCATGAAGAAGCAACCCATCGTCTTCACCCTGGCCAATCCGGAGCCGGAGCTGCGCCCCGAACTGGTGCGCGAAGTGGCACCGGACGCGATCATCGCGACCGGCCGTTCGGACTACCCGAACCAGATCAACAATGCGCTGTGCTTCCCTTATCTGTTCCGTGCCGCGCTGGACACCGGCGCCACCACCATCAACCAGGAAATGAAGCGCGCCTGCGTCACCGCACTGGCCGGCCTGGCGCGCAGCGACGTCCGTTTCGGCAAGGATTACGTGGTGCCCGGCCTGCTGGACGACCGCCTGCTGCCCACCGTCACGCCGAAGATCGCCCAGGCGGCGATGCGCAGCGGCGTGGCGCGCAAGGAACTGGACATGACGGCCTACTTCGAGCGCCTGGAAGCGCTCGGGAAGAAGCTGATCTAACGGCGTTTTGCCGCGATCCAGTCATCCACAACGCGGTCCAGCACCGTCATCGGCAGCGCGCCATGGCCCAGGATCTCGTTGTGGAATTCCTTGAGGTCGAAGTTGTCGCCCAACTCGCTGCGCGCGCGCTCGCGCAAGCCGAGGATCGACAGCATGCCGACTTTGTAGGCCAATGCCTGGCCGGGAACGACGATGTAGCGCTCCACTTCGGCCGTCACCTCTTGCTCGGCCATGCCGGTGTTCTCCTTCATGTAGGCGATCGCCTCTTCGCGCGACCAGCGCTTGTAATGGATCCCGGTATCGACCACCAGGCGCACGGCGCGCATCATGTCGTCGCGCAGGCGGCCCAGCTGGTCCAGCGGGTCCGGCGTCAAGCCCATTTCGGACGCCAGGCGCTCGGCGTACAGGGCCCAGCCCTCCTGGTAGGCGGAAAAGCCGATCACACGGCGGAAGAACGGCACGCCCCTCATCTCTTGCGCAATCGATACCTGGAAATGGTGGCCCGGCATGACTTCATGGAACACCGTGCTGCGCATGCCGAATTTCGGCACATCCTTCACTGAACGCATATTCGCGTAAAACACGCCCGGGCGGGTACCGTCCATCGCGCCCGGGATGTAATAGGCGCCGGGTGCGGTGGCGGCCGATTCGGCCGGTGCCGGACGCACTTCGATTGCCGCCTTGGGATGGATGCCGAATACGCTGGACAGCTTGTCGTCCGCTTCCTGCATGATGGCGCGGTACTGCGCCAGCATTGCCTTGCGGCCTTCCTCGGTGTCGGGATAGCGGTATTGCGGATCGCGCAGCAATTGCTGCATGCGCTCGCCGACACTGCCTTGTTCCAGCCCGATCTGGCGCAGCAGGCGGTCCATGATGCCGGTGATGCGGTCCACATCGGCCAGCCCCAGTTCATGCACGCGCTGCGGCGTCAGGTCGGTCGAGGTGTGATAGCGCACGCACCAGGCATAGTATTCCTCGCCGTTGGGCAGCGACCAGGCGCCGTCGTTGGCATGGACGCGGCCCTGCAGGCCGACGAAGTGGCGGATCAATTCGGCATAGGCCGGGTAGACGCTGTTCTGGACCGCATCGGCCACGCCCTGCAGCAACTCGGCGCGCACCGTCTCGTTCATTTCCGACAACGGGATCGCATCGAGCTTGGCCTTGAAGCTGGTGTAGAGCATGTTCTCGCGTGCCGGACGGCCTGCAAAGCCGTGCATCTGCAGCAGCACTTTCTCAACCAGGAATTGCGGCGGCAGGATGCCCGCCGCCTCCTGCGCATTCAGGAATTCGATCACCTGCTCGAACTTGCGCGGGAATTTGCGCAGGCGGGCGATATAGTCTTGCGCTTCGCTGCGCGTCGTGACCTGGTGCACGTCCGCCATGAATTCGGGCAGCGCACTTTGCAAGCCATGCATCTGGTTGATGGGGAATTCGTGCAGCTGGAAGCGCTCCCCTTCCAGCAGGTTGCTGAGGTAGTAATGCAGCGTATCGTAGGACAGCTGCGCTTCGCGGCCCAGCTCGTCGCGGTCGTATCGGTCCAGCATGGCCAGGTTGTCGCGCATGTCCTGGAATACTTCGCGTTTGTGCGCCGGCGATTCGTCATCGAGCCGGGAACTCTGGAAGTCCATCCAGGCCGGCAGCACGCGCAGCTTGGACATCATCTCGGGACTCTTCAGCGCCAGCGACGCGAAGGCGCGCATGTAAAACCATTCGAGCTTCAGCGGTTTCGAATACCAGGTCTGCGTCAGCAGCACGGCACCGGCGCACAGCGCAGCCGTCGCGCCGGTCAGCCCCCAGACCGCAATTTTTTTCGCGTTGATCTCCATGCGCGGAATATTACAGTATCATGCCCGCTGCGCCAGCCACCAGCTGGCAGATTTGACAATAGACCGGAGATCCCGAATGACCTTACGCCTGCTGGTAATGGGCGCCGCCATCGCAGCGGCAACCAGTGCCGTTGCCGCCCCGCGCGGCATGACCATCGAAGACCTGGCGAGCATGGACCGCGTCGGCAGCCCCGCGCTGTCGCCGGATGCAAGCCGCGTGGTGTACACCGTGCGCGCCACCAATATGGACAAGAACCGCGGCATCACCCAGCTGTGGATGATCGACCTGAAGGCCGCCAAGCCCGCGCCCGTCCAGCTGACCCAGCACGATGCCAGCAGCAGCCAGCCGCAATGGTCCCCAACCGGCGACGCCGTATACTTCGTGAGCGGCCGTTCCGGTTCGGCGCAGGTATGGCGCTTGCCGATGAACGCCGGCGGCGAAGCGGTGCGCGTCACCGACTACCCGGTGGGCGTGGAAAGCTTCCGCCTGTCGCCCAAGGGCGACCGCCTGGCCATGGCATTCGAAGTCTTCCGCGACTGCGCCGACCTGGCCTGTACCAAGAAACGCCTGGACGACAAGGCGAAGAACAAGGCCACCGGCATGGTGTACAACGAAATGTTCGTGCGCCACTGGGATACCTGGGCCGATGGCCGCCGCAACGTGCTGTATTCAGCGCAAATCGACGCCGCCGGCAAGGCCGGCGCGCCGGTCAGCCTGAGCGGCACGCTCGATGGCGACGTGCATTCCAAGCCCTTCGGCGACAACGCCGACTACCAGTTCAGCCCTGACGGCCAGAAGGTCGTGTTTGCCGCGCGCGTGGCGGGCAAGGCCGAATCCTGGTCGACCAATTTCGACCTGTACGAAGTGCCGGCAGCCGGCGGCGCGGCGCCCCGCAACCTGACCGGCGAAAACCCGGCATGGGACGCCAAGCCCTCCTTCTCCCCCGACGGCAAGACCCTGGCTTACCTGATGATGAAGCGCCCCGGCTTCGAGGCGGACCGCTTCCACATGGTGCTGATGGATGTCGCCACCGGCAGGAAGCGCGTGCTGGCCCAGGATTGGGACCGCTCCATCGCCGACTACAAATGGCGCGAAGACGGCAAGGCCCTGCTGGCCAATGCCGACGACTTCGGCAACCATCGCCTGTTCTCGCTGGATGCCGCATCCGGCAAGGTGACCGCGCTGAGCGGCAAAGGCTATGCCGGCGACTTCGACGTGAAGAAGGATACCGTGGTGGTCGCCCACGCCTCCCTGGGCGGCGCCGCGCAACTGGTCAAATTCAAGACCGAAGGCACCGAACAGAAAGGCGCCCAGCTGACCTGGGCCAATGCCGAACGCCTGAAAGACGTGAAGATGGCGGACTACGAACAGTTCTCCTTCAAGGGCGCGAACGGCGAAACCGTCTACGGCCACGTGATGAAGCCATGGAACTACGAGCCGGGCAAGAAGTATCCGGTCGCCTTCCTGGTGCATGGCGGCCCGCAGGGCAGCTTCGGCAACAGCTGGAGCTACCGCTGGAATCCGCAAGTATATGCCGGCGCGGGCTATGCGGCGGTCTTCATCGATTTCCACGGTTCGACCGGCTACGGCCAGGCCTTCACCGACTCGATCAGCGGCGACTGGGGCGGCAAGCCGCTGGAAGACCTGCAGAAAGGCATGGCGGCGGCGGTAGCCAAGTACGACTTCCTGGACGGCAAGAATGCCTGTGCCCTGGGCGCCTCCTACGGCGGCTTCATGATGAACTGGATCGCCGGCAACTGGAGCGATGGCTTCAAGTGCATCGTCAACCACGACGGCATCTTCGACCAGCGCGGCATGGCTTACGCCACCGAAGAACTGTGGTTCACCGAATGGGAGAATGGCGGCACCTACTACGCCAACCCGCAGAACTACGAAAAGCACAACCCCGTGCACCATGTGGCCAAGTGGAAGACCCCGATGCTGGTGATCCAGGGCGACCTGGACTTCCGTGTCCCGACCACCCAGGCACTGGGCACTTTCGCCGCGCTGCAGCGCCAGGGCATCAAATCCAGGCTGCTGGTGTTCCCGGACGAGAACCACTGGGTCCTGAAACCTGCAAACTCGATCATGTGGCACCACAACGTGATCGGCTGGCTCGATGAGCACTTGAAGAAATAAGCACCTGCAAGCCGCCCGCCCGGGCGGCTTTTTTTTACTTGCCCAACGGCGTTGAACGCAGGGCGACGAACTCCCAGCCGCTGCCCACCGGCCGCAGCAACGTCATGGTGAAGAATTCGCGCACGACGCGCCTGCCCTTCTCCGCATCGGGCACCTCCAGGAACACGGCGGTATCGGCCGCATACAGCTCGCCGATGCGCACGATACGGCGCACTTCCGAGCGATGCGTCATGCCCGGCGGTATTTTGCTGAAGGAATTGGTGAAGTAATCCAGGATCGCGGACTTCCCGGTCAGGAAGGTACCGCCGATGGATGCCGTGGCGGAATCGTTGTAATGCGCGGTCATGGATTTGGCATCGCGCTCGTTCCAGGCCTTGTCCGCCGACCGCGCCACCGCCTGCAGCGATTCGGTCAGCGGGCGGTCCAGCCCTGCCGCATCGACGGCATTGGCGGCGGCCGTTGCCAAGGCCAGGACCAGGGTGGTGAATAGTTGCTTCATTGATATGCTCCGCTTGGTTGTGAGAGAATCACCATCGTGCAGCGCCTCACGCCAGCTTCATAGGGCAATTTCGCCAACCGTCTACCGGATTCGCCAACGCCAATCGCCATGCAGTTCACGAATCGCCAAATGCAGTTCGCCTGGCAAGCTGCCATCGTATTGGCGCTGGGTGTCTTCCTTGCCATGACGGGACCGTTCGGCACCTATGGCGACCTGGCGCCAGTGCCGCGCTATGCGTATTGGGTGGGGCTGTGTTTCTTTGGCTTTGGCGGCATCGTCATGGCCGCGCAGGCCATGCGGGCTTTGCGGCGCACTGCCGGCGCCCTGGCCATCGGCGCCGTGGCGCTGGCGTCATCGCTGCCCACCACTTTTGCCGTCGCCTGGGCCGAGCAATTGCTGCGTCTGGACCATGCCGTGCCGCTGGCTGTGATGCCGCGCGTGTACGGTTCGGTGGCCGCCGTCCAGTTGCTGATGGTCTTGCTGTTGACGCGCATGCGGCTGTCGCTCGAACCCCTGCTTTACGCGCGCCCTGTCCCGGCTGCGCTGCCCGCGCAGCCCGCGCCTGCCGCCGAACCCGCCGCGCCGCCCTCACCGGCCGAGCCGGCGGGATTCCTGGCCCGCGTTGCACCGCAGTTGGACGGCATGCTGCTCGCGCTGCAGGCGGAAGACCATTACCTGCGCGTGATCACCGATGCCGGGTCGGCCCTGGTCCTGATGCGCCTTGCCGACGCGGTGCGCGAGCTGCCGCCGGAGCAAGGCATGCAAGTCCACCGCAGCTGGTGGGTCGGCTACGATGCGGTAAAGTCTATCGAGAAGGGGGCGGGACGCTTCAGCCTTGGCCTGGCCGACGGAACCCAAGTCCCCGTCAGCCGGACCTACCTGGCCGCCGTCCGCGCGGCGACCTGGCCGTCCGCCTGAGGTGCTCACTCAAAAGCGCAAGTGCGGAAGCCATTGAAGATATCGTCACGTTCCGGCAGGTAGAAATTGCGGAACTTGGCCGAGCCAAGCCTGGAAGGCGTGGCAAAAGATGCCCCGCGCAGCACCTGGTGGGTGGTGAACCAGGGCGCGGAATATTCACGGTAGCGGTCGGCCGCGAAACCGGGGTACGGCTCGAAGGGCGACGCCGTCCATTCCCACAGCTGTCCCCAGCGGAAGGCCGGATGCCCGTGCAGCGCCGCATATTCCCATTCGATTTCGGTCGGCAGCCGCCGGTTGGCCCAGGCGCAGTATGCCTGGGCCTCATACAGCGACACGTGGCGCACCGGCTCATGCGCCGACAAGGTCGTCAGCCGCCCGAAGCGCATGGTGCGCCATTGTCCGTTGTCCCGTTGCCAGTAGCGCGGCGCCGAGCGCTCCTGCCGCAGCAGCCATTCGGCGCCGGAATTGCTCCAGAATTCGCGCCGTTCGTAGCCGCCGTCTTCCACGAAATCGGCAAACTGCGCATTCGTCACCAGCGTGGCATCCATGCGGAATGGCGCGACACGGCAGGGATGGGCGAACTTCTCGTTGTCGAACACGAAGCCGCCGGCATCGGCCGCGCTGCCCAGTTGCAGCGTGCCGCCGGGGAAAGCGATGTCGCCCGGCGCGCCGGAGGCGCGTTCGTCATGGGTCAGGTGGGCAGGCGCCTGCAGGCCCAGGGTCTGCAATGTGTACAGGAAGGCTTCACCGTGCATGTCTTCATGGGCCAGCGCCAGGCGGTACGGATACAGCGCTTCGTCGGTGTTCGGTTCGCGCGAAAGCTTGTCCAGGACGCGGTCCAGCACTTCGTGGCAATAGGTCTTCACGCCGCCGGTACTGGGCAGGTCCAGGTTCCAGCGGCTGCGGTGCGGCACCATATTGGAATCGAACCAGTCGTCGCCCTTGCGCAGCAATGAAGCGTACAGTGCGTCGGCCGGGTGGCTGGAAACCGCTTCGCGCAGCACAAACCATTCGGCGAACCAGGCTGTGTGGCCCAGTTCCCATAACGGCGGATTGACGATACGCATGTACGGCACGCGCGCCGCCACATCCATGCCGGCGGCGGCAAAACAATCGAAAAGGCTCAGCGTATAATTGCGCGCAGCCTGCAGGGCGTCGGCGAGTTGCTGCGTGCGGGCGGTCCGGAACGAGGCGTGGATGGCGTTCATATTTCGATTGTAGCGATATTTGAGCTAATAAAGTGAACAAGCGGACAATCTGCATCGTCAGCCCGGCGCTGGCAGCGGCCAACAACGGCAATTGGCAAACGGCACGCCGCTGGGCGCAATTCCTGGGCGGGCGGTTCGAGGTCGGCATCGCCTACGACTGGCCCGCCGCGCCAGATGCGCCCGATGCACCTGCGACGCCCCCCGCGCCGGCCGTCCACGCCACCGCCGCTGCGCCGGACGGGGCGCCGAGGCGCGCCGCCAACGCGCCGGACCTGCTGATCGCGCTGCACGCGCGGCGTTCGGCGGCACCGCTGGCGCGCTTTTGCGCCGCCCACCCCGCGCGCCCTGCCATCCTGGTCCTGACAGGAACCGACTTGTACCGCGACATCCGCACCGATGCCGACGCCCAAGCCTCGTTGGAACGCGCCACCGCCCTGGTCCTGCTGCAGCCCGCCGGCCTGGCCGAGCTGCCGCCGCACCTGCACGCCAAAGCCCACGTCATCTTCCAGTCCGCGCCCGCCCTGCCGCAAGCACAGCGGGGCGCAGCGTCCAGCCACCACGACATCCTCATGGTCGGCCACCTGCGCGAAGAAAAAGACCCGCGCACCTTCATGGAGGCCGCCTCCCGCGTGACCGCTGCCAGCGCCCGCCTGCTCCACATCGGCGGCGCGCTCGACCCCGCGCTTGGCGAAGCCGCTGTCGCGACCGAGGCCAAAGCCGCCGGCCGCTACCAATGGCTGGGCGCCCTCCCCCACGACGAAACGCGCCAGCGCCTGCGCCAAGTGCACGCCATGGCCATCTGCTCGCGCATGGAAGGCGGCGCCAACGTCATCATCGAAGCGGTGACCAGCGGCGTGCCGGTTCTGGCCAGCGACATCAGCGGCAACCGCGGCATGCTGGGCGA
>CAMLRG010000130.1 GCA_946482335.1 uncultured Duganella sp.
TGGTTGATGTGCACCACCGGGTCGCCGATCTTGAGCTCGGACAGGTCGCGCACCATCGATTCGACCTGCGTGACCGCTTCCTGCTTCTTGCGGCCGGCGCGGCGGCCGCTGCCGGCGTACAGTTCCGTTTCCGTGATGAAGGCAAGGCCGTCTTCCAGCTCGAAACCGGCATGCAGGGGCGCTACGCCCAGCGCCACCTTGGCGTCGCTGGCCAGGAAACCGTCGTAACCTTCGATCAGGGCGGGCGCCAGGTCGAATTCGGCAAAGTATTGCTGCAGGGTTTCTCGGCGGCCATTGGTCTCGGCGCAGATCATCACGCGGCGGCCCGATTGCATCAGGTAGGCGCGCAGGTTGGTCAGCGGGTCGTCCAGGTGGCGGTTGACGGCGATGTTCGGGATTGGCGCGGACAGCTCGGACGTTGGGGCCGACATGTCGCGCGAGATGGCGATGCGCGGGTGCGGTTTGGCCAGCACGAAGAATTGCTCGTCGCCGAGGAACAGGTCTTGCGGCGGCAGGATCGGGCGCTCGCGGTCGGCTTTGAGGAACTTATAGCGCGATTCGGTATCGGCCCAGAAGCGCTTGATGGCGCCATCGATGTCGCCGACCATCGCCACCGTTGCTTCGGCGGGCAGGTAATCGAAGAAGGTCGCGGTTTCGTCGAAGAACAGCGGCAGGTAGTATTCGATGCCGGCCGAGGCGATGCCGCTGCTGATGTCCTTGTAGACCACCGCGCGCGACGGGTCGCCTTCGAAGGTTTCGCGCCAGCGGCTGCGGAAGGCGGTGCGCGAGGCTTCATCCATCGGGAACTCGCGTCCCGGCAGCAGGCGCACGTCCTTGACCGGGTACAGCGAACGCTGGGTGTCGGCGTCGAAAGTGCGGATGGTTTCGATGGTGTCGCCGAACAAGTCCAGCCGGTATGGCAGGGCCGAACCCATCGGGAACAGGTCGATCAGGCCACCGCGCACCGAGTATTCGCCGGGCGACATGACCTGGCTCACATGGGTATACCCGGCCAGCGTGAGCTGCGACTTGAGGCGGGCTTCGTCCAGCGATTCGCCCTGCTTGAAGAAGAAGGTGTAGGCCGCCAGGAAGGAGGGCGGCGCCATGCGCACCAGCGCGGTGGTGGCGGGGATGATCGCCACGTCGCATTGGCCGGTCTGGATTTCATGCAGGGTCGCCAGGCGCTCCGATACCAGGTCCTGATGCGGCGAGAACGCGTCGTAAGGCAGGGTTTCCCAGTCGGGCAGTAGGTGGCAGCGTAGCTGGCCGTTGGCAAACCAGGGAATTTCGGCCAGCAGGCGCTGGCCATCGCTGGCTTGGGCCACGACCACGGCCAGCATCTGGCCGCGGCCCTTCAATTCGAGTGCAGTTTGCGCCAGCGCGTAGGCGTCGCCGGAGCCGAACAGGTTGGGCAGCGCAAAGCGGTTGCCGGGCTTTGGAATTGCTTTTTTTAAATCAAAGGGCATGCAAAGTGACGCTGGGAGGCGATACTAATTGGCTGGCCCCACATTATAGCCCGCACTGGAGGCCGGGGCAGGGCACAGCAGGAGGATGGCCGTAATATTGTCACGGCTGCCATCCTGCTTGGCCCTTTCTACCAGCGCGGCGCAGGTTTCGGGCAGGTTGCCGGGCCCGGCGTCCGCCAGCAGCCCGGCCAGCGTTTCCGCTGTCGTGGCGCCGTACAGGCCATCGCTGCACAGGAGGTAGAGGTCGCCCGGCGCCAGGGTATGGGCGAACACGTCCGGCCGGACCTCGTCGCCGGGCCCGATTGCCTGCAGCAGCAGGTTGCGTGGCGGCAGCATACTGGTCATGCCCGCTTCCAGCGCCTGCTGGTATAGTGTCTGGTCATGGGTCAGCTGGGCCAATTGGCCGTCGCGGTAGCGGTAGATACGGCTGTCGCCGACATGGAACACGAAGGCCGGGCCGCCAGCCAGCGGCTGCCACATGCCGGTCAGCGTGGTGCCCATGCCGTAGCCGTCGGACAGGCCGGCGGCGGCATTGTTGCGGAACAGGGTGCTGTTGGCGAACAGGACGGCGTCCTGCAACTGCCGCAGTGCGCCGGCTTCCGTGCCGGGCACCGGCTGGGCGCGCAAATGCTTCCACACCAACAGCAAGGCTTCCGTGCTGGCGATGTCGCCGCCGACATGGCCGCCCATGCCGTCAGCCACCGCGATAAAGTTCAGTTCCGGCAGCAGCAACAGGTTGTCCTGGTTGCTGGGCCGTACCGTACCCGCATCGGTCAGCCCATAAGCCAGGCCCATGGCCAATTGCTGCAATACCGGCGGCGACAGCGGTGTCATTTGATTTGCTCCGCAAGCTGCAGCACGCGCGCCGGCGGTACCATGCCAAGCTGGCGTGCCACGTCCATGTTGACGAGGTAGGAGTAACTGCCCGGGGTTTCGATCGGCAGCGCGGCGGGCTTGACGCGATGGTACAGGATTTGCGCCGCCTTATGCGCGGTGAGCCGGCCGACCTTGGCGTAGCCGGCCACCAGGCCAAACAGGGCGCGCCCGTCGCGCAGCGCCACTTCGGCCGCGGAAAACACCGGCAAGCCCAGTTCCAGCGCGGTGTCGGTCAACAGCTTGCGTTGCGAGGCGAGGAAGCTGTCCGGCCCCACGTAGAGCAATTGGGCGCCGCTGGCGGCGAATTCCCTGAGCATGCCTGGAATTGCCGCGGCATGTGGCCGGCCCTGCGCGTCCAGCGGCAAGGGGCGGCAGGTGAATTCGGCCGCCACCCTTTCGGCTTCGGCCCGCATTTCGCGCATGCTGACTTTGGCGTTGACCTCATTCGGATTGAAGAGGGCCGCGATGCGGTCGAAGCGGCGATAGTTGCGGATGGCATTCATTTGCTGGCGCGCAGGCACCACGTGGCTGACGCCAGTCAGGTTGCGCTGGGACGATGCGAGATTGCGCACCAGGCCTGAGGCGATCGGCGCCGACACCATGGTGAACAGGATCGGGATCTCGAATTCCTTCTCCGCCACCGCCATGGTGACCGTTGTGCCCCAGGTGTAGATCAGGTCCGCGTGCCAGGCGCGCGCTTCGTCCAGCAGCCCCGGCACGCGCTCCGCTTCCAGGTCCACACTGCGCACCAGGATTTCAGCTTCGAAGCGGTTATCGGCGAACCATTGGCGGAAGCCCGCTTCGACTTCAGTCTCGCCGCGGAACAGGATCATGTAGATGCGCGGCACGTGCGGGCTGGCGTGATGGGCGCGCGCTGCGAACGGGACGGCCGCGAGCAGCGCCGTGGCGCCAAGCATGCGCCGGCGCAGCATGGACCCTGGCTTTTCCGGCAGCATGCTCAGCCGCCCGCCGCCATTTGCTGTTGGGGCGCTGGCTGGGGCGGCGGAACCGGCGCCGCTGGCGGGGCCGGTGGGGGCGGTGCTTGCGGGGCCGGCGGCGCAGTTCCGTCGGCAGGCACCGGCGCGTCGCCTTCAGGCGGCAAGTCCATATCGACCGCCAGCACGGTCGGGTCGCCCGCGTACTCTTCGAGGATCCAGTCGCCGTTCAGCTGCACCACGCCTTCCGGCACCGGACGTTCGACCGCGGGATGCTTGGACATGGCCGCGCGCATATAGTCCATCCAGATCGGCAGCGCCAGGGTGGCGCCGAACTCGCGGCCGCCGAGCGATTTCGGTTCGTCGTAGCCCATCCAGGCCACGGCCACCACGCCGCCGCCGTAGCCGGCGAACCAGCCGTCGAAGGAATCGCTGGTGGTACCGGTCTTGCCGGCCAGGTCGGGACGGCCCAGGCGGCCGGCTGCCGCGCCGGTGCCGCTGCGGGTCACGTCGCGCATCATGCTGTCCATGATGTAGACATTGCGCTCGTCAACTACGCGTTCGCCTGTGTTGGCGGGGGCGGGCGGCTTGATGTCCATGATCGGGGCGCCCTTGGCATCGGTGACGCGCGCAATCAGGTAGGGGGTTACCTTGTAACCGCCGTTGGCAAACACGGCATAGGCACTGGCCAACTGCAGCGGCGTCACCGCGCCGGTGCCCAGGGCCAGGGTGTAATTCTTCGGATGGCGCGGCAAGTCGAAGCCGAAGCGGGCCAGGAAGGCGTGCGCATCGTCCAGGCCCGCCGCGCGCAGCAGGCGTACCGAAGGCACGTTTTTCGACGCGGCCAGGGAACGGCGCATGGTGACCTGGCCGTCGAACACGAAGTCGTCGTTCTGCGGCGTCCAAGGCTCGCCGTTGGCGCCGCCCGGCATTTCCAGGGGCTGGTCGGCGATCACGGTGGCCGGGCCGAAGCCTTTCGCGACGGCTGCCGAATAGATGAAAGGCTTGATGGAGGAACCCGGCTGGCGCCACGCTTGCGTCACGTGGTTGAACTGTTGCAGGCCGAAATCGAAGCCCCCCACCATGGCCTGGTAGGCGCCGGTATCGGCATCGAGCGAAACGAAGGCCGCCGCGACTTTCGGCACCTGGGTGATGGCCCAGGCTTTCTTTTCGGTCTGCATCACGCGGATCACGGAACCGGGCCGGATCGCGAACGCCGGCTTGGCCCTGCCGGACAGGGCGGCGGCGGCCAGCTTCAAGCCTTCGCCACTGATTGTGAGCACGTCGCCGTCGGAGGTTTCGGCCTTGACCAGCGTCGGGCTGGCTTGCAGCACCACGGCCGGGATCAGGCCGTCGCTGACGGTGCGTTTGGCCAGCGCTTCGTCGATGGCGTCGCCGCGTTCCTCCTCGTCGGCCGGCAGGTCGATCTGGGCTTCGGGCCCCCGGTAGCCGTGGCGCTGGTCGTATGCGACCACATTGCGGCGCACGGAAGCGTAGGCCGCGTTCTGGTCGGTCGACACAATGGTGGTGTAGACGTTGATGCCGCGCGTATAGGCCGCTTCCTTGAACTCTTCAAAGACCACCTGGCGCGCCAATTCCGCCACGTATTCGGCGTGTGTGTCGAACTCCTGGCCGCGGTGGTTGACGTGCAGCTGCTCCTTCTTCGCCGCCTCGTACTGCGCCTCGGTGATGTAATCGAGCTCGTACATGCGCCTCAGCACCGCTTGCTGGCGCGAGCGCGCCTTTTTCGGGTTGACGGCGGGGTTGTTGCGCGACGGGTTTTGCGGCAAGCCGGCCAGCATGGCCGTTTCCGCGATCGACAATTCCTTCAGCGACTTGCCGAAGTAAGCCTGGGCTGCGCTGGCAAAGCCGTAAGAGCGCTGGCCCAGGAAGATGTTGTTCATGTACAGCTCGAGGATCTTGTCCTTCTCCAGGGCAGCCTCGATGCGGTAAGCCAGCATGATCTCGGCGATCTTGCGCGAGATGAACTTGTCCTTGCTCAGGTAGAAATCGCGCGCCACCTGCATGGTGATGGTGGAAGCGCCCTGGCGGAAACTGCCGCGCAGGTTGGCGCGGGCGGCGCCCATGGCGCGGATCCAGTCGATGCCGCCGTGTTCGTAGAAGCGCGCGTCTTCGATGGCCAGCACGGCCTTCTTCATCAGGTCCGGCACTTCCGCGATAGGCGTGAAATCGCGGTGTTCTTCGCCGAATTCGCCGATCAGGACCTTGTCCGCGGTGTAGATGCGCAGCGGGATCTTGGGGCGGTAGTCGGTGACCGCTTCGAGGGTGGGCAGGTTGGGGCGGATGACAAAAGCAGCATAACAGGCCAGGGCGATGCCGCCGGCGAGGGCGGCGACGCCTGCGCCGATCCCGGCGCGGGTAAGGGTGCGGCGGTTCAGCCAGGATGGACGATTGCTCAAATCAGCTCTCACTGTTTCTAGGTCGGGCAATTATAGACCATGCGATAGTTGCCCCTTCATTGTGGTTTATGCCATAGTCATAGGTGATTTAGTCTAAAAAGGAGGCTGGGACATGAAGAAAACGGGTGCGGCGGGCTTGCTGCTGGCGCTGGGATCGGTCGGGACGGCAGGCGCCATGACCGTCGATTGCGGCCGCCTGCTGGACGTCAAGGCCGGGGTGTGGCGCGAGAAGGTCACGGTCCATATCGAAAACGGTTCGGTGAAGGCGGTCGAACCGACCCGGGGCAAGGGCGACGTCGACCTCGGTGCGATGTCCTGCATGCCCGGTTTCATCGACATGCACGTGCACCTGACCGGCCAGACCCAGCCCCAGGTCGAGGCCCTGCGCGGCCAATTGACGCTGGACGCCATCGACCGCGCCTACGATTCCGTCGCCTATGCCGAGCGCACGCTGAAAGCCGGATTCACCTCGGTGCGCGACCTTGGCGCCAACGAAGGCTTGAATATCGCCATGAAGCGCGCCATCCATAGCGGCGCCATCGTCGGCCCGCGCATGTTCACGGCCGGTAAGACCATCGCCACCACCGGCGGCCACGGCGACCCAAGCAATGGCCAGTCGCGCGAATTGCGCCATCTGCGCGGCTTGCCTGGCCCTGACGAAGGCGTGGTCAACAGCCCCGACGAGGCGCGCCAGGCGGTACGTGCCCGCTACCAGGAAGGCGCGGACGTGATCAAGATCACCGCCACCGGCGGCGTCTTGAGCCAGGCCGCCAGCGGCATGAATTCGCAGTTTGACGACGCCGAGTTGAAGGCGCTGGTTGCCGCCGCCCGGGATTACGGCTTCAAGGTGGCCGCCCACGCGCACGGCGCGGAAGGCATGAAGCGCGCGCTGAAGGCCGGCGTGGACTCGATCGAACACGGCACCTTCATGGATGACGAAACCATCGCCCTGTTCAAGAAGACCGGTGGCTGGTACGTGCCGACCATCAGCGCCGGGCGTTATGTGGCTGACAAGGCCAGGGAGCCGAATTACTATTCCCCGCTGGTGCGCCCGAAGGCGGCGGAAATCGGCCCGCAGATCCAGGGCACCTTTGCACGCGCCTACAAGGCCGGTGTGAAGATTGCCTTCGGCACCGACGCCGGCGTTTTCCCGCACGGCGACAATGCCAAGGAATTCGCCTATATGGTCGAAGCAGGCATGCCGGCGCTGGAGGCGATCCGTTCCGCCACCCTCAGCGCAGCCTCGCTGCTGGGCCAGTCTCGGCGCCTCGGATCGATCGAGCCGGGCTTCGCGGCCGACATCGTGGCGGTGGCGGGCGATCCGCTGAAGGACATCACCCTGCTTCAGAAGGTGGGATTCGTGATGAAGGACGGCGTCGTTTATAAACAGTAACCGGAAAGCGCATGGCGGACGTAGATTGCGATGTACTGGTAGTTGGCGGCGGGATCAATGGGGCGGGCATTGCGCGCGATGCCGCGGGCCGCGGCTTGTGCGTCGTCTTGTGCGAGAAGGACGACCTGGCGTCGCACACCTCGTCCGCCTCCACCAAATTGATACATGGCGGCTTGCGCTACCTTGAGTATTACGAATTCCGGCTGGTACGCAAGGCGCTGGCCGAACGCGAAGTGCTGTTGCGCAGCGCGCCGCACATCATGTGGCCGCTGCGTTTCGTCATGCCGCACAATGCCGGACAACGCCCGGCGCTGATGATACGCGCCGGCCTGTTCCTCTACGATATGCTGGCCAAGCGTGAACTGTTGCCCGGTTCGCGCGGCGTCGACCTGCGCTGCCACCCGGCGGGCCGGCCATTGAAAGAAGAATTCCGCAAAGGTTTTGAGTATTCCGACGGCTGGGTCGACGATGCGCGCCTTGTCGTGCTGAACGCGATGGATGCCTGCGCCAAGGGCGCGTGCATCCTGACGCGTACCGCCTGTGTCGGCGTGGAGCGTCAGGCCGACCATTGGCTGGCGACGCTGCGCAAGCCCGATGGCACGGAAAAGCGCATTACCGCCCGTGCCGTGGTCAACGCTGCCGGGCCGTGGACCGAATCCTTCCTGCGAGCCGCGACGGGCAGCCAGCGCTCGCGCCACCTACGGCTGGTCAAGGGGAGCCACATTGTGGTGCGGCGGATCTTCGGGCATGACCATGCCTATATCTTCCAGAACAGGGATGGGCGCATCGTTTTCGCCATTCCATATGAACGCGATTTCACGCTGATCGGCACCACCGACCTTGAATACAAGGGCGATCCGCAGCGTGTAGCCATCGAGGAAAGCGAGATCCGCTACCTGTGCGAGCTGGCCAGCGGCTATTTCCGCGAGCCGGTGCGTGCGGCCGACGTGGTGTGGACTTATGCCGGGGTGCGGCCGCTGATCGAGGATGCCGCTTCCGATGCCAAAGCAGTCACGCGCGACTATTTCCTTGAGCTGGACAAGGACGGCGCGCCGCTGCTCAATATTTTCGGCGGCAAGATCACGACTTTCCGCAAGCTGGCCGAGGATGCGGTCGATGTCCTTTGCAAGCAGCTCGGCAAGCCGGCCAAGGGATGGACTGAAAAAGCCTGCCTGCCGGGCGGCGACCTGTTTGGCGCCGTGCCGCAGAACAGGTCGGTGCAGGATTTTTGCCAGTGGGCGGCGGCGGTGCAGGTCAAGTACTCCTGGCTCCCGCCCGAGCTGGTGAAGCGCTATGCACGCGCATATGGCACGCGCGTTCATACCCTGCTCGATGGCTGCGCTTCGCTGGCGGACATGGGGGAAGAAGTCCTGCCCGGCTTGTACGCGGCCGAAGTGAACTACCTGCGCCGCAAGGAATGGGCGGTGACGGCTGCGGATATCCTGTGGCGCCGTTCGAAACTCGGACTGCATTTGCCCGCAGGCGCCGAAGCCAGGCTGGACGCCTGGCTCGCGGCACAGCATTGAAACCGTTTCTTATTTCAGGCAGTGGTCGGCAACCGCGCCGGCGATGACCCGGTAGGCGGCATCGTTGGGATGCAAATGGTCGCCGCTGTCGAATGCTGGCAGCAAGCGCTCGGGCTGCCGCACGTCGCGCAAAAGCGGTTCAACATCGGCCACTGCGTCGAATGATCCTGGCGTGCGAATCCAGGCATTGACCGCCTGGCGCTTGGTTTCGGCCGACGTTGAATGGATGAATGGTTTTCCCACGCCACCATATGGCAGCAGCGTGGTGCCGCAGACCTTGACGCCTTTGTCGCGCGCGCGCTTGACCAGGGTGCGCATGCCCTCGATGATCTGCTCGGCCGAGGCATGCTGGCCGGGGTCGGCCAGCATGTCCGAGGCGCTGATATCGTTGATGCCTTGCGCCAGGACGATCCATTGCACGCCAGGCTTTGCCAGGGCGTCGCGCTCAAGGCGCGCCAGGGTGCTCGGGCCGACAAAAGGCTTGGCGCCATCTTTCAGCAGGCGGTTGCCGGCGATGCCGGCGTTGACGATGGCGAGCTGCCGGGGATTCGAGCGGTACTGGAAGCGTTCCGCCAGCTTGTCCGGCCAGCGCGCGTTCCGGTCTATTGTGGATCCGACGCCATCCGCAATCGAATCGCCCATGATCACGACCGCCTTGGCGCCGGGGCTGGCCGCGACTTCGATGTCGGTGAGGAAGTAGCGGCTGTCGTCGGTTGCCCCGCTGGGGAAGGAGCTTGCCGCGGTGGCGTCGACGCCGGGCGCGATGTAGGCGGTCTGCAGCCCGGCTCCGTGCAGGGTTGCCGGGCCGGACCCTGAGGGCAGGTAAATACTGACCGCCAGCTCCTGCAAGGCGGGGACGTCCATCTGCACGGGATCGCTCAGCACATCGCCACCGGTGGCAATGGTGACGCTTGGGGAGCCGCCGAATGTCAGCGCCCGGCTGGTTCCCGGCCGTGTGTCCGCGCTGGCCAGCCGCAGGGCGACCTGGGCTGCTCCTATGGTGAGCGGGGCGGTGCCGAAGGCATTGGATAGCCGGAAACGAAGAGCGCTGCCGCCAAGGCTGCTGCGAACAATCTGGCGGATGGTTTGCGGCGGGAGCGGCTTGCCGGTGGTATCTGGAATCGCAACCCAGGCACTTATCCAGTTCCTGGTTTCGGCCGAGCCGGCTGGGGAGGCGTAGAGCAGCAATGAGCTGAGGATGGCGGCGCAGGCAGTCAGTCGTTTCATCGAATCGTTCCGGGGATGAGGGAGCCCCAGTCTAAGCAGAGGCGCCAGGCCTGGCAACAGCCAGCCGCGCATACTAGCTATGCACGGCTTGCATGGCGAAGCGCGTGACGCCGTGCTCGAAGTCCCGCAGCACATCGAACACCTGTTGGCGGAACCATTGGTGTGCCGGGTCATGATGGTTTCGCGCGTGCCAAAGCAGCCAATAGCGGTATTCGGGTGTGTCGAATGGGAGCGGTTGCCAGGCCAGCGGCGTTTGCGCTGCCAGCTTGACGGCCATATGCTCGGGGACAGTCCACAGCAGATCGTCACTGGCAAGTGCCTTCAATGCCGAAGAAAAGAATGGCAAGCTCAGGCTGACATGCCGCCGCAAGCCTTGCGATGCCAGATGCTGCTCGACGAAGGCATCCTTGTCGCTGCCGCCGGTCACGCGCAGGTGGGGCCATTGCAGGTAGTCCTGCAGTGTCAGCGGCCGCCGTGCCAGAGGATGGCTGTCGCGCATGACGCATACCGGCTTGTCCTTGCCCATTTCGCGGCCATACAGGTTATCGGGCAACACATCGGCGATGGTCGCCACCAGGTCCACGCCCTCATCGCTGAGCAACCGGTAATAAGCGGCTTCCCATAAGTGGAATTCGACGCTGGCTTGCGGCGCCTGGGCGCGGATTGTCGCGGCCAGCGCCGGCAGCATGTGGTCGGCAAGGTAGTCGGAACCGGCCAGCGAGAATCTTCGGCTGCAGCCGGCCGCAGTGAACTCAGGCCCCGCCAGGACGGATTCCAGGGAATGCAGGATGGCCTTCAAGGGACCGCGCAGCGATTGTGCGCGCTGGGTGAGCAGGAAACGTTGTCCTTCCCTGACCAGCAGTGGGTCGTCCAGCTGCTCGCGCAGTTGGACGAGCTGGCGGCTGAGGGCCGATTGGGTAATCCCGAGGATGGCTGCGGCCGACGTCAGGTTGCCGGTATCGAGCAGCACATCCAGGGATCGGAGCAGGTTGAGGTTGAACCGCTCCAATTGCATCGCTTATTTTACGCCGTGCATCAGCTTTTGGATGAACGGGGCCAGGATGAACAGCAGCACGCCGCCGCCGATCAGGATCCAGAAGCCCTGGGTGTAGCCGGTCAGCGCCGATTCCACCGTCATGCCATGCTCGCCGGACATCAGCGAAGCGACGATGCCGGACAGGTTGTTGCCGATGCCGGTGGACAGGAACCAGCCGCCCATGCCCATGCCGACCAGGCGCACCGGGGCCAGCTTGGTCACCATCGACAGGCCGATCGGGGACAGGCACAGTTCACCGATGGACTGGATCACGTACACCATGAACAGGGTCCAGAACGGGATCTTGGAATCGGCGTCGACCAGATAGGTCAGCGCGTACATCAGCAGGCCGAAGGCCAGGCCGTTGCCGATCAGGCCCAGGCCGAACTTGCGCGGGATCGAAGGATTCTTGCCGCGCTTGCCCAGCATCACCCAGATCGCTGCCACGACAGGCGCGAAGACGATGATGGCCAGCGAGTTAACCGACTGGAACCAGGCGGTCGGGAATTCCATGAAGCCCAGGTCGCGGTTGACGATCTGGTCGGCCAGGAAGGTGAAGGAAGAACCTGCCTGTTCGAAGAAGCACCAGAACATGATGTTGAAGGCGAAGATCACCAGCATGGCAATGGTCTTGTCGCGTGCCACAGGACCATTGCGCACGCCTTCGACGATCAGCATCACGACCAGGATCAGGAACAGCACCGTCAGGACGGCCTGCAGTTTCTCAGCGCCCTGTGCCAGCAGGAAGTAGACCAGCGGGATAACTGCCAGTGCGCCCAGTGCTACATAGGCGATGCGCTTTGGCGATTGCGCTTCAGGCGCCGGGGCGCCGATGCCTTTCAGGCCACGGCGGCCAAAGTAGAACCAGACCAGAGAGATCAGCATGCCGATGCCGGCGGAAATGAACACGATCTTGTAGGCCGGCATGTCGCCGGTGGAGAAGATCTTCTGTGCCAGCAGCTGGGTAATGATCGGGGCCAGGAAGCCGCCGACGTTGATCCCCATGTAGAAGATGGTGAAGCCGGAATCGCGGCGGGTGTCGCCCAGCGAGTACAGCTTGCCGACCATGGTCGAAATATTCGGTTTGAACAAGCCGTTACCGACAATGATGGTGGCCAGGCCGAACTTGAAGATGCTGTCGTCAGGGATGGCGATCATGAACAGGCCGGCGGACATGAACACTGCCCCAACCAGGATCGAACGCTGGTAGCCCAGCACGCGGTCGGCCACATAGCCGCCGAACAGTGCGCCGGCATACACCAGCGCCAGGTAGGACCCGTAAATCAGGTTGGCAGGCTGCTGGCCCGAACCGTCGCCGCCATAGAACTGCGAAACGATGTACAGCACCAGTGCCCAACGGATCCCGTAGAAAGCAAAGCGTTCCCAGAATTCGGACATGAACAGCATCCAGAGCGGAGCAGGGTGCCCCATGATCTGCTTGAATTCAGGGATTTGAACTTCGGTGGTTTGCGTGGTAGGACCGCTCATGCGGCTTCTCCTGGTCGAAAAAAAGCCGAATTGTAATCCACCCCGCGCCATTAAAGGACAATTTCGCGTGCTGCACAGCAGCAATGTGGTATGTTTGCCAAGCTTGCGTCAGCGAGTCACAACGTCTTCTGCTGACATAGGCGTATATTGGGGGGGCAGTCCCCGAAAAGTTAATTAAAAGGATTTATGTATCATGGACAGCAACGTTGTCGATACCCTTATTGCTCCGGAGGGCAGGCTGGAAGTCCTGTCCAAAGCGGAGGTGGTGCAATTGCTGGATTCCGGCAAAGGCGGCCTTTATAACATCTTCCGCAACTGCGCCCTGGCGGTGCTGAATTGCGGGAGCACGATCGACGATGGAAAGGAATTGCTGGATCGTTTCAAGTCATTTGACATCAACATCCTGCAGCGTGAACGCGGTATCAAGCTGGAAATCAAGGGCGCGCCGGCCATCGCATTCGTCGATGGCAAGATGATCAAAGGGATCCACGAGCATCTGTTTGCGGTGCTGCGCGACATCGTCTTCGTGAGCAATGAGGTCACGGGCAATCCAAAGTTCGACCTGGCGCGCAGCGAAGGCATCACCGACGCCGTGTTCCACATCCTGCGCAATGCGAATGTGCTGAAACCTCAGCTCAACCCGAACCTGGTGGTGTGCTGGGGCGGCCATTCGATCAACCGCGCGGAATACAATTATTCGAAGGAAGTCGGCTACCAGCTTGGCTTGCGCGGCCTCGATATCTGCACCGGCTGCGGGCCGGGCGCGATGAAGGGGCCGATGAAGGGCGCCACCATCGGCCACGCCAAGCAGCGCTTTACCGGTGGCCGCTACCTGGGCATCACCGAGCCGGGCATCATTGCGGCCGAATCGCCGAATCCGATCGTCAACGACCTGGTGATCATGCCGGACATCGAAAAGCGCCTGGAAGCCTTTGTGCGCGTGGGCCACGGCATTTGCGTGTTCCCCGGCGGGGCGGGCACGGCGGAGGAAATCCTGTATATCCTGGGCATCCTGCTCCATCCGGACAATGCGGAGCTGCCGTTCCCGCTGATTTTCACGGGCCCGGAGACTTCGCGCGACTATTTTGTGCAAATCAACGAGTTCATCGGCCAGACGCTCGGCACCGAGGCGCAAAAGCGCTACAAGATCATCGTCGACGATCCGGACCTGGTGGCGCGCGAAATGCAGGAAGGCATGAAGCAGGTGCGCGAATTCCGCAAGTCGCGGTCGGATGCCTATTACTTCAACTGGGCGTTGAAGATCGACGACGAGTTCCAGCGTCCGTTTGCGCCGACGCATGAGAACATGCGCAACCTGAGCCTGCACAAGAACCAGCCGGTGCACGTGCTGGCGGCCAACCTGCGGCGCGCGTTTTCGGGCGTGGTGGCGGGGAATGTGAAGGAAGAGGGCATCCGCACCATCGAGAAGTACGGCCACTTCGAAATCCACGGCGACAAGGAAATCATGGGCCCGATGGATGCGTTGCTGGCGTCCTTCGTGGCGCAAAGCAGGATGAAGCTGGCGGGCAAGGCATACACGCCTTGCTACCGGGTCATCCAGTAAGGGCGCGGGGCGCTTCAGCGCTTCGCTGGCTCGGGCGCCGCGGTGCGGCGTTCGAGCAGCTTCCTGATCTCGTTCAGCTGATTGCCTTGCTGTAGCTGGCGGGATTCCATTTCAGCAAACTTCTGCTTGAGGTCGCCGACGTCTTTTTGCAAAGTGCCGACGTCTTTTTGCAGGGTGCCGACGTCTTTCTGCATGGTGCTGAAGTCTTTTTGCAAGGTTTCGACGTTGCGTTCGACGGACGTGCGCCACCGGGCGCTGCCGTCGCCAGCCTGAAAAGCTGCCGTCATGCCGGAAATGAGCGAGGAATTGATGGCGCCGACGCCAAAGATCACGCTCAACGCCACGGTTATGCCGGTGAGGATGATGGTGGTGTGCATCTTGCGCATATGCGCTTCGAGCGAATCCATGCGCCGGGCCTGTTCATCGAGGCGGCGGGCCTGATCGTCGAGCCGGGCGTTCTGGGCATCGATGCGCGCCGACAAGGCGGCGATCATGCCTTTCAAGTCGGCAACCGCAGCGTCGATCGCGCCTTTAAGTTCGGCACGCATGGCCGCAACCTGGACTTCAAGGCGCGTGACGCGCTCGCCCAGCGATGGCTCAAACTCTGGCGGATTCGTCGAGTTCATGAGCCATATGATGCGCCGCGCTTGCAAAAACATCAAGCAAGCGCGGCCGGGGACTTAGTCTTCCTTGCGCAGGTGCGGGAAGAGCAGCACGTCGCGGATATTCGGCGAATCGGTCAGCAGCATCATCAGGCGGTCGATGCCGATACCGCAACCGCCGGCCGGTGGCATGCCGTATTCCAGCGCGCGGATATAGTCGGCGTCGTAATACATCGCCTCATCGTCACCCGCTTCCTTGGCCTTGGCCTGCGACAGGAAACGCGCCGCCTGGTCTTCGGAGTCGTTCAGCTCGGAGAAGCCGTTGGCAATTTCGCGGCCCACCATGAACAGCTCGAAGCGCTCGGTGATGCCTGCGCGGGTATCGGAAGCGCGCGCCAGCGGCGATACTTCGACCGGATAATCGATGATGAAGGTCGGCTCCCACAGCTGCGCCTCGGCAGTCTCCTCGAACAGCGCCAGCTGCAGCGCGCCCAGGCCCGACGTGGCGAATGGCTTGACGCCGAATTTCAGCAGCTCGGCCTTCAGGAAGTCCATGTCGTTCAGCTGCGCTTCGGTGTAGTGCGGCGCGTACTTGTTGATGGCGCCGACGATGGTCAGGCGCTGGAATGGCTGCGACAGGTCCAGTTCGCGGCCGCCGTAGGTCAGCACGGCGGTGCCCTTGGCGTCGATGGCCGCCTGGCGGATCACTTCCTCGGTGAAGTTCATGATCCACTCGTAGTCGGTGTAGGCCGCGTAGAACTCCATCATCGTGAATTCAGGGTTGTGTCGGACCGACACGCCTTCGTTACGGAAGTTGCGGTTGATCTCGAACACGCGGTCGAAACCGCCCACCACCAGGCGCTTCAGGTACAGCTCGGGCGCGATACGCATGTACATCTGCATGTCCAGCGCGTTGTGGTGGGTGATGAA